>CAMAYE010000013.1 GCA_945862135.1 Bordetella parapertussis | reverse complement strand
GGATGAAGACGGTTTTGTGTTTGTCACCGGCCGCATCAAGGAACTGATCATCAAGGGCGGCGAAAACATCGCGCCCCGCGAGATCGACGAAGCCCTGCTCAAACACCCCGCCGTGCTCGAAGCCGCAGCCGTCGGCATCCCCGACGCCAACTACGGCCAGGAAATCATGGCCTGCGTGATTCTGAAACCGGGGATGGAATGTTCTGTGGAAACGCTTACGGCGTTTGCGGTTCAGGAACTTGGAAAATACAAAACGCCAAAGGTCATCAAGTTTGTCAGCGAACTGCCCAAGGGGCCTTCGGGGAAGGTGCAGCGACTGAAGCTGCTGGAACCCTAGCCTCCCTGCGTTAACGGGAAAATCATTAACTAATTGTTTTTATTGGTAATTTTTATTACCCGGTAGATCACCATCAACCTAGAGTTGACGATAATCTCAATTTTTGTAATTCTTTGTTGATGAATAACTCAATTTTATCCACTAGCCCCGGTCTACTGCTCGAACAGATGAAGGACGCGGCGATTCAGCAATTCGGCAACCTCGGCGCCTGGGCGCGGGCTGCCGGCGTGCCCAAGGAAACGCTGTCGCGACTGAAGTCGCAGCCGTCCTGTGATCTGCGCACGCTCGCCGCGCTCGCCGCGGCGGCGGGCTACGTCATCACCATGACGCCGGCAGCGGCCGCCGAAACCGGAGACTTTCCGAGCGCACTCACGCGCGAACTGGAAACACGCCTGCTCGACCTCGCCACATCCGGCAACACAGACAGCACCGCATGGCGTCAACACGGATCAGCGTTTTTCATGGGCGGTCTCGCGGTGCTGCTCGCCGGCGCCCGCGGATTCGACCGCGAAAAATATCTGCGCCTCGCCGAATCGCTGCACCCCGGCGCATCGACACCTGAAGTGTTTGCCCGCTGGCTGCAGATGACGCCGCTGCGCGCCGCGCGCTTCCTGCCGATGGCGCGCAAGCGCAAAGGCCTCGCATGATCAAGCCCGACTTCAGCGCAGGTTACGGCGCAGCACTGCTCGAAGTGCTAAAACGCATTGAGGGTGAATTCCGCCAGTACGACAAGGCCGCGCTGCCGATCCGCATGGTCATTGCCGGCGGCACGGCGTTGTACCTGCACACTGGCGAACGGGTGACCGAGGATGTCGATGCGACGTTCTCGCGGCGCGTGCTGCTCGGGCAGGACATCGAAGTCGCCTACCGCGACGCAGACGGCCGCGCGGCCCTGCTCTACCTCGACCGCAACTATAACGACACACTTGGCCTGATGCACGAGGATGCCGACGGCGATGCACTACGCGTGGAGATCAAGGGCATCGACCGCAAGGTGCTTGATGTGCGTGTACTGACATCGCTGGATCTGGCCGTGTCCAAACTCGCGAGATTTTCAGATCAGGACCGCGAAGACATCCTGCTGCTGGCAGCACGCAAGCTCATCACTGCACAGGCCTTGCGCAAGCGCGCAGAGGCCGCGCTCGAAGCGTATGTCGGAAATGTGCTGCCGGTTCGCAACACCATCGACATTGCGTGCCGATTGATCGAATCGATGAAGTCGGGAATGAAGCCATCGAGAAAGCGGTGAGGGCGTCGGAACGGGGTGTAGCCCGTAAGGAGTAACGGATTACGGGTTGGCCGCCGCTTGACCCCGTATTTCACTTCGTTGCATACGGGCCACGCAAGCTCAATTCGCGAGTGTCACTATCAAAGGCATGTGATCACTATACTCAAGCCAAACATTAGGCTCACCAACTTGAAGTAATGCGCCCTGCAGAATATTAGATGAAAGAAATGCATAATCAATGTGATATGGCTTTGTGATCCGCCTGTTCATAAAAAACGTAGGGGTTGATTCCTGGCCTTGCGGTTCAGATCGATTGAAGTGATACAGACTCTCCAAACCCAACCCTTGCAAATGCTTTAGAACATCGCTGTGATTCCACCAACGATCCCAAACATCCCATCGGGTATTGCTGTTTAAGTCGCCAATGAGAATTGCATCTTCTTTATTTCGTAGAAAATTTTGGTGAAGTTGCAAGTACTTCCAGAGTTGCCCTATGTATCGGAACGTTGGCGAATTCGCCTCTCGAGTCCAAACAGCCAGCAAGGCCATTCGGCTAGCCACAATGCAAGGGAGAAAGAGTTGCAGCGGCCCGGGATCAAGCACCACCCGCTCCAACGTTATCCCCTGGCTTGCAAAAACACCGAGGCCGCGGCTCTTATTTTCACCAACCCATAGATGGTTGCCGGCCCAAGCTTTGTACTCGGCATCCGGACAACGCAACGGATCCTCGCACTCTTGAATAACGTAAATGTCGGCCTTTAAAGCAGACAGCGCGCCAAGTTTTTTTCTTAGCGCGCCGTTACAGTTCCAGCTAACTATTTTCAATGGCTTAAGGCTTAATCCCCGAAGCCCGCACCACCTTACCCCAACGCTCAATCTCCTCCGCCAGCATCTTCCTGAAATACTCCGGCGATTCGGCGATCGGGTCGGAACCCATCTGCAGGATGCGGTTGCGGAAGTCTTCGCGTTTCACCGCGTTGACCGCGACTTTGTTCAGTGCATCGACGATGTGCTGCGGCGTGCCGCGGGTGACCAGCATGCCGTACCAGGTCTGCGTGACGAAACCGGGCAAGCCGCCTTCGATCATGGTCGGCACTTCCGGCATCAGTGTCGAACGTTTCTGACTGGTGATGCCGAGCACACGAAAGCGATTGAGCAGCGGCTGCGCGGCGGGGATGTTGCTGAACGAGAACTCGACTTCGCCGCTGGCCAGCGCGGTCAGCGAAGGGCCGGTACCCTTGTACGGGATGTGGGTGAAGTCGCCCTTGATGAACAGTTTGAGCATTTCACCTGACAAGTGCTGCGTGCTGCCGCTGCCCGACGAGGAGTAGTTCATCTTGCCCGGGTTCTTTTTGACGACGGCGATGAATTCCTTGACGGTTTTCGCCGGCACTGACGGATGTGTCATCAGCAGGTTGGCGCTGGAAGCAAATACCGCGACCGGGATGAAATCCTTGACCGGGTCATAGTTCAGTTTGGGATACAGCGTGGCATTGACGCCCAGCGCCGCCGAGCTCAGGAATATCGTGTAGCCGTCGGCCGGTTGGCGGACGATGAATTCCGCGGCAATGTTCTGCGCCTGGCCGGCGCGGTTCTCGACGATGACCTGCTGTCCCAGCGCCTCGGTGATCTGCGGCGCCATCAAGCGCCCCATGATGTCGCTGCCGCCGCCGGGGGCGTAACCGATGATCATGCGGATGGGTTTGGTCGGATATTTTTCCTGAGCGTATGCAGTGCTGCTGAACGCCAGAGTGACGCCGACGATGCCGGCAATCAGTGATTTCATGGTGATACTCCTCTGCGATTATTTTAAATACTTGATTATTAAATTATTTTTTACGTCACGTGCCGACCACTGCCGGTACAGTCGTGCCCGAGGATAACGCAGGTCTGCACCCACGAGAACCTTGCCCCTCAGCGCGGCAGCGTCAGCAGCGCAGCCAATCCACCCTCGCTACGGTTGCGCAAGGCAATGTCGCCGCCATGCAGCTCTGCCACGTTCTTCGCAATCGCCAGCCCCAGTCCGGTGCCGCCGGTGTCGCGGTTGCGTGAACCTTCAACGCGATAAAACGGTTCGAACACTTTGGTCAGTTGATCGGGCGGCAAGCCGGGGCCTTGATCAAGAATGCTGATCTGCAAACGTTCGGCATTGTCATCCACAAGCACCTGCGCGCTCTGGCCGTACTTGATGGCGTTTTCGAGCAGATTGGCAAGGCAGCGTTTCAGCGCCTGCGGTCGACCCGGATAAGGTCCAGTGGCCTGACCCTCGATCGTCACCACACCACCGGTCTCGTGCAGATCAGCCTGCAAACTTTCGAGCAGCGCGTTCACATCCACCGGCTGCACCGGTTCGCCATTGTCCATGCCGCGCAGGAAATCCAGCGCCGAAGCCACCATGGCTTCCATTTCCTGCAGGTCGTTGCTGAACTTTGCGCGCAGTTGCGCATCGTCGAGCAATTCGGCACGCAATCGCAGGCGCGTGATCGGCGTCTTGAGGTCATGAGACATGGCCGCCAGCACCTGGGTGCGTTCGCGCAGGTACGCCGCGAGCCGCGACTGCATGGTGTTGAAGGCACGCGCAGCGCGCGCCACTTCGGTGGGGCCGGTTTCCGCCAGCGGCGGACGATTGATGTTTTTGCCGAGTTCATCGGCAGCATCAGCCAAAGTTTTCAGCGGCCTTGTCGCCCAGCGCACCGCGATCAGCGATACCCCGATCACCGCTGCCAGCAACAACACGATGCTCAGCAGTACACGATAGGGCCAGCTCTCGGTGGCCTGCGGCTGGCGCGCATCAAAAGTTACCTTCGTGCCGTCGCGCAAGGCAACCTGCGCGATAAAGGTGAGACCGCCGGAGCCACCGCCGTGACGCATCATCGGTGGAGTCCACTCTCCCGCACTGCCAGGCCCGCGCATCGCGCCGCCGCCCGGATAGGTACCACCCGGGTACGGACCGCCCACGGCCATGCCGACCACCACATTGCGATCCTCACCGAGAAAACGCCGCAGCACAGATGCAAACAACACTGCACGCGCGCCGGATTCACTGGCCGCATCGGCAGGCGTCAGTGGCGGACGGTCCAGACTCACCGCCATTGGTGGTGCCGCCAGTACCTTGACGATTTTCTGGCGTTCCGGCGGCGTCAGCGTATCGAGAAGATTGACGATGTCGGCAATACGCTGCGCCGATTGCATGCCGCTGGCCTGCATCAACAATTCGCTGCGATCATGCATGTGGACGGCAAAACTCAGCAGCTGCGCTGTCAGCAATCCGCCCAGCAGCACCAGCACCAGGCGACTGAACAGCGAGCGTGGCAGCAGGTTCATCAAGATGCCGCCTCAACGTGTGCGGCGAAGACATAGCCCTGCCCGCGCACGGTCTTGATGATCGCCGGCTCCTTGGCGTCTTCACCGAGGCGCTGGCGCAGGCGACTGACCTGCACATCGATGGCGCGGTCATAAGGGCCGGCGTCGCGCGACAGCATCAGGTCGATCAGCTGGTCACGCGTCAGCACGCGGTTGGGATGATCGACAAAAATCTTCAGCAAACGGAAGTCGGTGCCCGACAGCGCGACAACCACGCCCTGCGGTGATGTCAGGTTGCGCGTGGCGGCATCCAGCGTCCATCCGGCAAAACGGAACAGGCCGGACTCTTCGGTCTTCAGGTTTTCCGGCAGCGCACGTGCGCGCCGCAGCACACTCTTGATGCGTGCCAGCAGTTCACGCGGGCTGAACGGTTTGGCAATGTAGTCGTCAGCGCCGAGCTCCAGGCCGACGATACGGTCGGTCTCGTCGCCGCGTGCGGTGAGCATGATGATCGGGATTTCGGATTTGGCGCGCAGGTCGCGGCACAACGTCAAGCCGTCCTCGCCGGGCAGCATCAGGTCGAGGATAATCAAGTCGGGGTGTGATGTGGCCACCGCGGTACGCAGCCCCCTGCCGTCGGCCACCGCAGTGACGCGATAACCCTGCTTCTGCAGATATTCGTGCAGCAGGCTGCGAATCTCGGTGTCGTCATCCACCACGAGGATGTGGTCGGGCGTGTTCATGGCTCCCATGGATTCATTTATACCGGAGCGGCGGGTATCACACGAGTCATTCAGCGGGAATCGGCCCGGGAAAATTGTAACGCAGTGTATCAAGCGGTCTGCACCTGCAAAGCAGCGATACCAAAAGCCGCTTGCCTGACACAGTTGGGTTACAGGTTAATGCGTTAATGAAATCACTTTGAGAGCCCGGAATGACCTGAACTGCAGCACAAGGACTTCCAAGGTAAACCTCCATAACCATCATGCAAAGGATGCCATCATGAAAACCATCAACAAAATCGCCACCGCAGTCGCGCTTTCTCTCGGCGTTGCCGCCGTCGCCTACGCCCACCCGGGCCAGATGGGCAACTGCGCGGGCCAGAATGCACAGCAAGGCTGCCAGCAACAGATGCAGGGCAACATGGGCCAAGGCCGCATGCAGGGCATGAACCACGGTGGCAAACACGCCGCCATGGGACAAAACCAGGGCCAGGGCTGCGACGGTGCGAAAGCCCGGAGCGCCACCCCGCAGGCCGGCCAGCAACTGATGACGCCGGATGAGCGTACTGCGATGCGCGACAAAATGCGCAACGCCCAGTCCCCGGAAGAGCGCCAGCAGATCGCGGAAGCCAACCACATCGAGATGCAGAAACGTGCCACGGAAAAAGGCATCACACTGCCGGAGCACCGCAATCATCAGGGTCGCGGCATGGGCCCGAATGCAGCACCGGCCACGCAGGCCAACTGATCGGCTTGCAGTAAAACGGGGCGATAACAAACGCCCCGTTCTTTTTTTATAACAGACGCAAACGATTACGCCAGGAGAACACCATGAAACATGCCGCCCGGTTCATCATCGCCACAACACTGGCGCTGGGCCCCTTCGCCGTTTTTGCGCAGTCACAGGGTATGGGTATGCAACACGGCATGCAGCATGGCGCGGGCGGCGGCATGATGAGAGGTCCGGTGGGCATGCTGACCAAGCAGGACGCCGGCTCTGCCGCGGACATGGGACTGGTGATGGATCTCGTGCACAACAACACGAAGATCAAACGCACCGTGACCAATTTGCCTGACGGCATCAAAACCGTCACCGAGTCCGACGATCCGAAAGTAGCGCAGGCCATCAAGGCGCATGTCGCCAGCATGTCGGGCCGCCTGAAGGACGGCCGGGAATTCAACATTTTCAGCACCACCTTGCCGGTGATTTTCGACAACGCCGACAAGATCAAATCCGTGGTGGAGATGACCGACAAAGGTGTCATCGTCACCCGCACCACCAGCGACGCCAAAGTCATCGCAGCACTGCAGGCGCACGCGACTGAAGTGACCGAACTGGTGCAGGAAGGACCGACCGCGTTTCACCGCGGCCTGAACGCGCGCATGGCGATGGGGCCCGACGGCCCGCGTGGCGCGATGCAGCGCACGGCGCAAACCGGGACACCGGCCATTGCCGCGACGCAGACGCCGCACACCCATGACCACAGTTTCAGCGGCGCCGAGCAGTGGGCCAAAGTGTTCGACAACCCGAAACGTGATGTCTGGCAGAAACCGCATGAAGTCATTCAGGCGCTGAAACTGAAACCGGATGCCGTGGTGGCCGATATCGGCTCGGGCACAGGTTATTTTTCAGTTCGGTTTTCGCACATGTTGCCGAAAGGCAAGGTCTACGGCCTCGACACCGAACCGGATATGGTGAAGTACCTCGCTGAACGCGCCAAACGCGACGGCCTGAAAAACATCAGCGCAGTGCAGGCAAAACCTGGCGATCCACGACTGCCCGAGAAAGCTGATCTGGTGATCCTTGTTGACGTGTATCACCACGTCGACAACCGCGAACAGTATTTCCGCCAGTTGCAGAATTCACTGAAACCGGGCGGCCGCCTCGCGGTGATTGATTTCCGTCTGGATTCGCCCGAGGGTCCGCCCAAAGCCGCGCGAATAGCGCCGGAGCAGGTCAAGGCCGAGCTGAAACAGGCTGGGTATGAGCTTGGCGAAGAACATGCGTTTCTGCCCAATCAGTATTTCCTGGTGTTTCAGCCCGCCAAGCCTTGAGAAACGACAATCATCACAAAACGCTACCTCTGCTTATCGCCGTACTGATCCATATCAATCCCAGGCAGCCCATCCCCCCTAGACTGACCCCCTCACACCTCACCGGACATTTCAAGCCATGAGCCTGATCCGCGCCGAAGGACTCACCAAGACCTACCGCATCGGCGACGTTGATGTCCCCGCCGTCCGCGGCGTTGACTTCACCATTGAACCGGCCTCGTTCGTCGCCTTCGTCGGCCCGTCCGGCAGCGGCAAAAGTACGGTGCTGAACATGATCGGCTGCCTCGATCACCCCACCAGCGGACACATTTCGGTACTCGGCACCGATGTCGCGTCGCTCGACCGCCGCGCCAGCGCCACCTTCCGCGGCAACCACATCGGCTTCATTTTCCAGGACTTCAACCTGATTCCGGTATTTACCGCCTACGAGAACATCGAATACCCGCTGATCATGGTGCAGAACTGGGCACCGGAAAAACGCCACACCCAGGTGCTGGCCATGCTGGATGCCGTGGGCATGGCGGACCAGGCCCACAAACGACCGGATCAGCTGTCGGGCGGTCAGAAACAGCGCGTCGCCGTCGCGCGCGCGCTGGTTGCCAATTCGAAACTGGTGCTCGCCGACGAGCCTACCGCCAACCTCGACCACGACACCGCGTACCGCATCATCGAATTGATGAAAAAAATGCGCGATCAGCTCGGCACCACCTTCGTGTTCTCGACTCACGATCCGAAAGTCATGCGCGAGGCCGAGGTGACTTACACCCTCGAAGACGGACGCCTGGCCGCGAATTCAGGAGCTCTCCATGTTTAAGCTCATCCAGCTTGCCGCACGCAACCTTCTGCGTTATCAGCGCCGCACCCTGCTGACTTCGCTGCTGATCATCATCGGCGTCGCTGCAGTGCTGCTGTTCATGGCGATCAGCGGGTCGTTCAAGCAATTGATGATCGGGCAGATCACCGACTCCATGCTCGGCCACCTGCAGGTGCACCGCCGCGGCTATGTTGCCTCGATCGAAAGCCTGCCGCTGAACATGAACATGACGCCGCAGATGGTCACGCGAGTGAACAAGATGCTGGGCGAGGAACCCGCCGTCGCCGCTGTTTCACCGCGCATCAAGTTCGGCGCGATGTTCAGCAACTTCACTGAAACCACCAGCCTGCGCATCAACGGCGTCGAGCCCGAAGCCGAATCCGCCGTGCTGCCGCTACTGGCCGGCCGCCAGCTTGACGGCGTCCGTGATGGACCACTGGTGGTGCGCGGCGAAGTACTGATCCCGGTACTGGTGGCGCGCGGACTGAAGGTCAACCCCGGCGATACCATCGTGCTGATTGCCACCAACCGCGACGGATCGGTCAACGGCAAGACCTTCAAGGTGCGCGGCACGCTGGAAAGCGCCACCGGGCCGGGCGGTCGCGACGGTTACATCCATATCGAAGACGCGCGTGAACTGCTGCGCATGCAGGGCGCCGAAGTCAGCGAAATCGCGATCCGTCTGAAAGATCCGCAAAGCCTGCAGCGGGTCAACGACAAGCTGCAATTAGTGATGGATGAGGTCAAGAACAAGGCCGGACAGAATGCACTGGAGCTCCATACCTGGGAGCGCCTCAGCCCCTTCGCAAACATCGCAAAGATGATCGACGTGCTGACGCTGGCCATCAAGATCATGCTGATATCCATCGTGCTGGTGTCGGTCATGAACGTGATGATCATGGCTGTGTATGAACGCATCCGCGAAATCGGTGCGATTGCCGCCATCGGCACGCCGCCGAACCGGATACTCGGCATGTTCCTCGCCGAAGGACTGATGCTGGGCGTGGCCGGTACCTTCATCGGCGTCATATTGAGTCTCGCTGCCGTCTATGCGCTGAACGTCTGGAAAATCACCTACGCGTTCGGCCAGCAAAAAGGCCTGCTGCTGTCGCCTTCGCTGAGTGCGCCGGATGTACTGACGATTGTGATCATCGTGATCGTGGTCGCCGGACTCGCCAGCCTGCAGCCGGCATGGAAAGCCTCGCGCATGGACCCGATCACCGCGCTGCGCCACGTTTAACAACGAATTAACAGAAAACGGGAACAAACGTCATGAACATCAAACGCCTTCTGCTAGCTCTGGCCCTGCTCATTGCCATGCCGGTGATGGCCGCTGACGGCAACGAGATCCTCAAAAAAGTCGACCGCAACCTCGAACCCGAGTCCTACGAGATGTACCGCAAGCTGATCAACATCGAGCCCAGCGGCGACAAAAAGGAGTTCGTGCTGTACTCGGTGAAAAAAGGCCGCGACAAGGTGGTGGCGCTCTTCCTTGCGCCGGCCAGCGACAAGGGGCGCGCCACGCTGCGCGAGGGCGACAACATGTGGCTTTACATCCCGAGCGTCGGCAAGCCGGTGCGCATCACCAGCCTGCAGTCGATCATTGGAGGCGTGTTCAACAATGCCGACATCCTCCGCGTCGACTACGCCGTCGAATACAACGCCGAGGGCGTGGAGGAACAGAAGGATGCTTACATCCTTGCATTGAAGGCCCGCAGCAACGAAGTCGCCTACGACAAGCTGAAGATGTGGGTGGACCGCAAACTGCTCTTGCCGACCAAAATCGAGGCTTACGCGGCGAGCGGCCTGCTGATCAAGACGCTGTATTTCAAGGACATCAAGGATTTCGGCGGCGGCATCCGTCGGCCGGCCACCATCGAGACCGACAGCCCGCTGTACAAGGGTTACAAATCAGTCATGCTGTATTCGCAGTTGAAAAAGCGCGAGTTCAAGGATGAGGTGTTCACGCTGAATTACCTGTCCCGCGTCGAAGACCTGCGCAAATAACAGCTCCTGTCATCATGAAACGCCCGATGCCGCTCCGCACCCTCGCCGCCGGCATCCTCCTTCTCCTCGCCTCCGGCGCAGTGTTTGCGCAGGAATTCACGTTTGATGCCGCGGAGTTTGAAAAAAAGCCGTTCGAGTTCAGCGGTTACATCGAACTCAAGCAGCAGCACATGCGCCTCAACCAGGACAGCACGCTGTACAAGCTGGGTTACTACAACCAGCCGCGTGACAGCATCGACCAGACTACGCTGACGCTGAAGCCGGAGGGCAAGCTGCGCTCCGGCGCATTGACACTGAACGCCCGCGCGCACCTCGAAGGCGACTGGGCAACGCAGCAGTTCGATCGTGAATTCCGTTTCGACGAGTTCTTCGGATCGTACAAACCCGATCCCGGATTGACACTCGACGCCGGCAAGATCGCGCTGAAATGGGGCAAGGGCTACGCCTGGACCACAGTCGGATTTGTAGAACGCCAGAAGGACCCCAATGATCCGGATCTGGCGCGCCAGGGCTTCACGATGCTCACCGCGGACTGGATTCGCAACTTCGACGGCGCACTGCGCACCGTCGCGTTTACGCCGGTGCTGTTACCGGTCAGCGCTGACGTCAACCACGATTTCGGCAGCACCGGACACCTCAACGCCGCCGCCAAACTTTATCTGCTCTACAACGATACCGACATCGACATCATGTTTCTCAGCAACGGCAGCCGCAGCCGCCGTCTGGGCGTGGATTTTTCGCGCAATCTCGGCAGCAACCTCGAGATCCACGGCGAATGGGCGCGTATCGACGATACGCAGCGTCAGGTCGTCAATGCCGCCGGTGCCGTGACCACGCTGCGCCAGAATGCTTCATCAAGCTATCTGCTGGGCACGCGTTACCTGACGGACCAGGACATGACCTGGATTATCGAGTATTACCGCAACGGCCCCGGTTTTACCGAAAGCGAAATGCAGAATTTCTACGGCTACATTGACACGAGCTATGCGCAGTTTGTTGCCACGGGCAGCGAGACTCCTTTGCAACGCGCCGCCAGTCTCAGTCGCTCCGGTGTCGCCCGTCCGAACCCGGGCCGCGATTATCTGTACCTGCGCGTCAGCCAGAAGGAACCGTTCGACATCCTTTATTTCACACCGGCGATCACGCTGATTGCCAATGCCAATGACCGCAGCTATTCGGTGGCGCCGGAAGTGCTCTATACCGGTTTCCACAACGTCGAATTACGCGCGCGCGCGTTTTTCCTGGGCGGCGGCAGATACACCGAATTCGGCGAACGGGTGAACAGCAGCCGGCTGGAATTGCAGGCTCGGCTGTATTTCTGATTTATCAATAAAAACAACTACTTATACAATGCGCTACGCACCTTGCCGCGGAACACGCGATAGGCAAACACCGTGTATCCGGCGATGCACGGCAGCACGATGACAGCGCCCCAGAACATGAACTTCAGCGCACTGTCATGCGAAGCGGCGTCCCAGATCGTCATGCGATCGACCACGACAAACGGGAAAATGCTGTAAGCCAGACCGAGGAAGGCCAGTACATAAATTGCGACCGTGCCGGCAAACGCCTTCCAGTCGGCAACTTCAGGGCGCAGGCTGCGCCACACCCACACGCCTGCAGCAACACTTGCCAGCGGCAACAGCATCAACCCCAGCGTGCGCGGAAAATCAAACCACTTGTAACGCACGGTCTCGCTGGCTAACGGTGTTGCCAGTGACACCAGCGCGACACCCAGCGCAACCCACAACAAACCCCATTTCGCCCACGCACGCGCCTTGCGCTGCAGTTCACCTTCGGTGCGCAGCACCAGCCATGTAGAACCGAGCAACACATAACCGCCGCACACGCTGGCGCCGACCAGCAGGGCAAACAACCAGTAACCGAATCCGGACTCAAAGCCGGTGATGTAACGCCCGAGCATGAATCCCTGCGCCAGGCTCGCCAGAAACGAACCGAACCAGAACAGCCAATTCCATAACTCGGCATGCCAGCCTTCGGCCTTCATGCGGAATTCGAATGCAACACCACGCAGCATCAGGCCGATCAGCATCGCCGCCACCGGCAGGTACAACTCGCCGAGCACCACGCCATGCGCTTTCGGAAAAGCGACCAGCAGCAGGCCAATACCGAGAACCAGCCAGGTTTCGTTGGCATCCCAGAACGGGCCGATGGAAGCCACCATCAGATCCTGCTGCTCCGCCGTCGCACCCGGCATCAGCATGCCGACACCGAGGTCATAACCATCAAGCACGACATACGCGAGGATGGCAACACCCATCAGCACGGCAAAGACCACTGGAAGATCGAGCGTCATTTCGCAGCCTCCACATTCACGCCCTTGCCGGCCATATGCGTCAGCACGACAAAGTAGGCCAGCAGCATCAGACCATAGGTCAGCACATATCCGGTGAGACTCGCACCGAGTTGCGCCCCGGTAATGTGACCGACCGCATCAGCCGTGCGCAGTACGCCGGTAACCAGCCAGGGCTGGCGGCCGACCTCAGTGACAATCCATCCCGCCAGCGTTGCAATCCAGCCCGAAAAGGTAAACACCGCAAACGTCCACAACAACGCACGTGGCGGCGAGCCCCGGCGCAAACGCCACACACCAAACCACGACAGCACCAACATGCCGACACCGAGCCCGACCATCAGACGGAAACCGTAGAACAGCGGCGCTACCGGCGGCCGGTCCGGCTCGAACTCGTTCAAGCCTTTGAGTTCGGCATCCGCATCGTGCTTCAGCACCAATGCGGCGCCTTTTGGTATTCCAACGGCATAATCATTACGCCGCTTTTCTTCGTTGGGTACCGCAAACAGCAGCAGCGGTGCGCCCTTTTCCGTTTCCCATATACCTTCAATCGCCGCGATTTTGGCCGGCTGATGCTCCAAAGTATTCAGACCATGCAGATCACCGACAAAAATCTGCACCGGCGCCAGCACCGCGGCAACAAGCACGCCAGCGCGCAGCGTTTTCATCGCAGAGTCATCATCGGGCGCGCGCAGCAGACGCCAGGCCGACAAACCGGCGATCACAAATGACGCCGTGAGGCCGGATGCGAGAAGCATATGAATGAAGCGGTACGGAAAGGATGGGTTGAAAATGACTTCCAGCCAATCCCCCGCGATGATCTGACCGTCGACTACGATGTGGCCGGCCGGCGTCTGCATCCACGAGTTGAGGGCCAGAATCCAGAATGCCGATAGCGTGGTGCCGACCGCCACCATCACCGTCGAGAAGATATGCAGCCAGCCCGGCACGCGATTCATGCCGAACAACATCACGCCGAGGAAAGTCGCTTCCAGGAAAAAAGCGGTGAGCACTTCGTAGGCCAGCAATGGGCCTGCAATATTGCCGACCTTGTTCATGAAGCCGGGCCAGTTGGTGCCAAACTGGAAACTCATGACGATTCCCGACACCACGCCCATCGCAAAACTCAGTGCGAACACCTTGACCCACAGCTTGTAGGTTGCGAGCCAGGCGACATCACGCGTCAATTCATAACGGACCCGGAAATACAGCAGAAACCACGTCAGCGCGATGGTCAGACTGGGAAACAGGATATGGAACGCGATGTTCAGGCCGAACTGGGTTCGCGCAAGTAATAGTGCCTCAGTGGCTTCCATGGAGTTTTCCAAAAAAATTGAATCGCAGCAAAAATTCTATTGTAAATATCGCTCCGTGCCTAAATAACGACAATAATTCACAGGTCAAGTTGCACGCAACTCATGCTTTTTGCGATAACTGACATAGTACAAAACCGGAATTACAACCAGCGTCAGCAGCGTCGATACCAGAATGCCGAATATCAGCGCAATCGCGAGCCCGTTGAATATCGGGTCATCGAGAATAAACATTGCGCCGAGCATGGCCGCAAAGCCGGTCAGCACGATGGGTTTTGCCCGCGCCGCGGCCGATTGCATCACCGCGTCGCGCAGCGGCACGCCTTCGGCTACCTTGAGGTTGATGAAATCGACGAGCAGGATGGAATTGCGCACGATGATGCCGGCCAGCGCGATCATGCCGATCATCGATGTTGCAGTGAAATTGGCGCCGAACAACGCATGACCCGGCATCACACCGATCACCGTCAGCGGAATCGGCGCCATGATGATCAACGGCGCAAGATACGAACGGAACTGCGCCACCACGAGCAGATAAATCAGGATCAAGCCGACCGCATAGGCAATGCCCATGTCGCGGAAGGTTTCATAAGTCACCTTCCATTCGCCGTCCCACTTGATTGAATATTCGCGGTACGGATCGTCCGGCTGGCGGATGAAATATTCACCGAGCACGCCGCCTTCGTCCAGCGGTTGCCCCGCCACCTTGCCGCGCGCGGCAAACATGCCGTAGAGCGGACTGTCAACGCGGCCGGCCTGGTCGCCGATGACATAGACCACCGGCAGCAGGTCCTTGTGATAAATCGCGCGATCGCGTTCATCGCGGGTGACTGTGACCAGCTCTGATAGCGGGATCAGCGCGCCACCCGGGCCGCGCACCGTGAGCTTGAGCATTTCCGGCAAATCACCTTTGCGCGCATCCGGCATCGACAGCCGCACCGGGACCTCATATTTGGACTGCCCGTCGTGCAGCGGCGTGATGTCGGCGCCAGCGAGACCGATACGCATGGTTTCAACAATGTCACGACGACTGACACCGGCGAGTGCTGACTTGGCCTGATCAACCTTCAGCACGATGCGAGGTGCCGGGTCTTCAACCGAATCATCAATGCCGACAATGTCGGGCGTCGCAGCGAATGCTTCGCGCATTTTCTTGGCGACGCGGATGCGTCCGGCCTCGTCCGGCCCGTACACCTCGGCCACCAGTGGCGACAGCACCGGTGGACCCGGCGGCACTTCGACCACCTTGACCTTGGCATCCCACTTTGCAGCGATGGTTTCGAGTTTGGGACGGACCGCCTGCGCAATCTCGTGGCTCTTGCGGTCGCGCGCCTGTTTATCCACCAGATTGACCTGGATGTCGCCGAGTTCAGACGATGCACGCAGATAGTATTGCCGCACCAGGCCGTTGAAATTGATTGGCGCGGCGGTGCCGGCATAAACCTGATAGTCGGTCACTTCCGGCACGGTCGCGAGGTACGCGCCCATGTCACGCAATGCGGCAGCGGTGATTTCCACCGGCGTGCCCGCCGGCATGTCGACAACAACCTGGAATTCCGACTTGTTGTCGAAGGGCAGCATCTTGAGCACCACCAGCTTGACTGCAGCCAGGCCCACTGAACCCACGATCAGTGCAATCACCACATACAGCAGCCAGCGCCGGTTACGTGGCGCATTCGTGGCTGCAATGAACGGCCCCAGCAGGCGCTGGAACAAACGCTCCAGCCAGCCACCGCCGGCATCATGGTGGGCGGCGACCTTGCCAAGCAGTTTCAGCGCCAGCCAGGGTGTCAGCACAAAGGCAATCGCGAGCGAAATCAGCATGCCCATGCTGGCGTTGATCGGGATCGGACTCATGTACGGCCCCATCAACCCGGTGACAAAAGCCATCGGCAACAGCGCAGCGATCACCGTGAAAGTGGCGAGGATCGTGGGCCCGCCGACTTCATCGACGGCCAATGGAATCACCTCGGCCAGCGGCTTTCGGTCCAACACCATGCGGCGGTGGATGTTTTCGACGACCACAATGGCATCGTCGACAAGGATGCCGATCGAAAATATCAGCGCAAACAGCGACACCCGGTTCAGCGTGAAGCCCCAGGCCCACGAGGCAAACAGCGTGGCCGCCAGAGTCAGCATCACCGCGACGCCGACGATCAGTGCTTCGCGCCGGCCCAGCGTCAGAAACACCAGCACCACCACCGACAGCGTGGCAAAGATCAGCTTCTGGATCAGCTTCATCGCCTTGTCATTGGCGGTCGCGCCATAATCGCGCGTCACCGTCATCTGCACATTGTCCGGAATCACCGTGCCGCGCAACGCCTGCGCGCGCTGCATAACGCGCTCCGCAACCTCCACAGCGTTTTCACCGGTCTTCTTGGTAATCTGTATCGTCACCGCCGGCTGCTCGCCCTGCGCAGTGATGCCTTTTTTCGCACCTGCCGGTCCGCTGCCGGTCCAGACATAACGCGCCGGCTGGTCCGGGCCATCGTTCACTTCGGCAATATCCGCCAGATAAACCGGCCGGCTTTCGAAGGTGCCGACGACTACCTTTTTGACATCCGCGGCGGACGCAAAAAATTCGCCGGTCTCGACCACAATGTCTCGATTGTCGCGAGTCAATTTCCCGGTCGGCATCGCAGAATTGGAAGCTTGCAGCGCATTGCGCAAATCCAGCGCCGACAGCCCATACGACGCGAGGCGGTCGGCATCCAGCCGCACCACCACGGCTCGTCCCGGTCCGCCCAGCGTCTGCACTTCACGCGTGCCCGGCACGCGCTTCAGTTCGACTTCAGCGGCGTGTGCCACGCGCTCGAGTTCATAAGCGCCGTGCGCGGCATCGGCACTCCATAACGTCAGCGTCACCACCGGAACGTCATCGATGCCCTTGGGTTTGATCACGGGTTCACCGACGCCGAGCGTCGCCGATACCCAATCCCGATTGGACTGTATGGTGTCGTGCAGCAGCACCAGCGCGTCTATGCGCGGCACGCCGACCTTGAACTGCACCGTGACAATGGCCATGCCGCTGCGCGAAATCGAATACACGTGATCGACGCCCGTCATCTGGCTCAGCACCTGTTCGGCGGGCGTGGCAACAAGGCTTTCAACGTCTTTGGCCGATGCGCCGGGAAACGGGATCAGCACATTGGCCATTGTCACGTCGATCTGCGGTTCCTCCTCGCGCGGGGTCACCGCCACCGCAAACAAACCGAGCAGCAACGCCACCAGCGCCAGCAGCGGCGTGATCTGTGAGTCCTGGAAAAAGCGGGCGATGCGCCCGGAAATGCCCATTAGCTGCGGCCCATGGTCAGCGGACCGGGGTGATGCCGGCCTTCACCGGCTCCAGTGCCACACGCTCGCCGGGTCTGAGGCCCGACAGCACCTCCACACCATTGGCGTCGCCGGCAGCGCCCAGCCGAACCTGGCGCAAGCGCGGCTGCCCCTGCTCATCCAGCACGTAAACCGCGGTCACTTCGCTGCGCTGGAACACCGCACTGCGCGGCACCAGCAGCCGCGTCACGCGGCCGGTAGAAAAATGTGCACGCGCAAACACGCCGGGGTAGATCCCGCTGACATCCGCGGGCAATTCCAGCCGCACGCGCGTGGTATGCGTACGCGGATCGGCCGACGGCACCACCGTGATCTGTTTGGCCTCGATGCGTTTGCCCATTGCGGGAATCTCGATCCAGGCCTTGCCCACTGCCTGGATGGCGGCCAGTTGCGCCTGCGGCAGGTTGGCCACCACACGCAGCGATGAAGGATCAAAACCGGTCATCAGCGGTTTGCCCGGCGTGGCCATTTCACCAACCTCGACATGGCGCGCCGAGACCACGCCACTGTACGGCGCGACGATGGTCGCGAAACTGCGTTCGGTGCTGGCCTGTCCGGCGCCGGCCACCAGCGACGAGACGCGGGCCTGTGCGGCCTTGTATTCGGCCTCCGCCTTTTCCAGTCCTGCAGCACTGATGAATTTCTGGGCAGCCAGTTGTTTGGACCGCTCGTACTGCGCCCGGGAATTGGCCAATGACGCCTGCGCTTCCTGCACCTGGGCGGCACTGGCCGCCACGGCCTGTGTCGCAGCGCGCTCGTCAATCCGCACAATCACTTCGCCTTTTTTCACCGCATCGCCGACATCAAACCGGAGTTCAACCACGCGGCCGGCAATCTGGGCCGCGACCGTCGACTGGCGCACGGCCTCGACAACGGCTTCCGCGGAATAATCCAGATCAACTTCGCGCGACTCAACGACTGCAGCTGGCAGTTGCGTCACTGCCGGCACCGCCGGCGCCGGCTCGCTGCCACAGGCTGCAACAAGGGCCAGCGCGAGAACTGCGGACGCGATTCGCAGGGCATTCAATTTACGATTGCTCCTTGTACCAGCGGATCAGTCCACGTACATCCATCGCGCCGGATGTCCGCGCCACTTCCTTTCCGTCGCGGAACAGCACCAGCGTGGGTATCGAGCGTATGCCCGCGCGTGCCGCCACGGCCTGCGCCTCATCAGTGTTCACCTTGGCCAGCAGCGCCTGCTTGTGCAGTTCGCGCGCCGCAACTTCAAACTGCGGCCCCATCATCTTGCACGGGCCGCACCACGGCGCCCAGAAATCTACAAGCACCGGCAGTCCGGTTCGGGCAATCACCGCATCGTAAGACGTATCGCTGAGTTCAACCGACGCGGCGGGGAGCAAGGGGGCTCCGCATTCGCCGCATTTGGGCCCTTCGCCAAGACGTTTTGCTGCGACACGGTTTTCAGTGCCGCAACGCCCGCAACCGACATGCATGTACTCCACGTTGGTTTGTGATTCCATGATGCCCCCTCAGGCGCAGGCGCCGCCTGATTTGACGCCGAGCCGGCGCAGGATGGCTTCCAGCGGGCACAAGCGCGTAAAACCGCTCTGAAACAGGTTCACACCGACAAAGGCAGTGAACCACAGGAAATTCTCATTTACAAACAATGGACTGCCTTTGACGCCCAGGCCCAGCGACAGCAGCACAAACAGTCCGGCAACGATGCGCACAATACGCTCAGTAGTCATGGAACCCTCCGCGGTAACGTCCCGCCCACTGCGGAACCAACACTGACAATATACTCCCAGGGGTATCAGTATTCAAGTGTTTCAACCGTTGCAGTCATATACCCCATAGAGTATGCTGCCCGCACTTAATTCGGAGCCGCACAATGGCCATCATCAAAGACCAGCAACACCGTCGCGAACTGATCTTGCGCCTGAAACGCATCGAAGGCCAGGTGCGCGGCATCCAGGGAATGATTGACGATGGCGCGGACTGCGAAAAGGTCACCCAACAGCTGTCGGCGGCGCGCCGCGCGCTGGACAAGGCCTTTTTCAGCGTGCTGGCATGCGCCATCCAGACCAATCCTGAAAAAAAAGGCAGTGCCAGAGCCTCCGAAGAACGCGTCAAACACGCCGCCGCGCTCCTCGCCAAGTTCGGTTAGGAACCTTTGGCCGGCATAATGGTCCTTATTGCATTGCCGGTATCGGGGATTGCACCTAGAATTCCACCCTATGAAAAGCGTTCGACTCTTGGCCGCCTGGCTGCTGATGCTGGCCCTGCCCTTGCAGGGCATTGCGGCCTATGCGCCGCTGATGCCCTGCGGCGACAAACATGTCGTCGCGCAACAGACACAACACCACGCCGCCCATACCGGTCACCACGCGCAGGCTACTGACCACCATTCCACTGTCGATCAGCAGTTGCATGACCATGAACCGGCCAACGAAGCCAGTGGCCATGCCTGCTGTCATCATGTATTTACCGGCACCGCATCCGCGACAACACCCCAGCCGCCGGAAGCACCGCTTGCCGCAACCCCTCGCATAGCACTGCTGAACACGCTTTTCATTCCCGAACTGCCCCAGCGCCCGCCGCGGGCCTGATCCCCTGAAGTCTGCATTGGCGTATCGCGCATCACGCGATTGCGCCGCCTTGGGTGCTGTTTTGCCCGTTTGATGCAATAGGGATCACTATGCAGTCGAAACTCGCAGTCCTGTGCTGCGCTTGTGCGGCATTCTGGTTGCCGCCAGCGGCGGCGCAACAATCCATCCAAACCGACCCGACCGATCCGCAGGTAAAGGTACCGGCGCCAGCCTATGTCTCGGCTTTTGCCGGCTATCAGCCCTTGCGTGATGATGCACTCGCGCCCTGGCGCGAAGTCAACGACGAAGTCGCCCGCGTCGGCGGCCATCTGGGCATGTTCGGCGGCGCCCATGCCGGACATGGCGTCAAACCGGCATCGACGTCTGCTCCGGGAGCGGCAAAATGAATAACGTCAAATCGCTCATGGCCGCCTTCGTCGTGTTCCTGCTCGGCGGCTGCGCCACCTTTTCCGAAGAAGGCGGTACGCGCAAGGTCAATGACGCCCTGAGCGCACGCGGCATCACACAGCAGGTGCCATGGATCAAAAATCAAGATGACGCCAAGCGAGCCGACGATCAGGTACGTGCCCTGCTGGCGCAACCGCTGACCGCCGACAACGCGGTACAGATTGCACTGCTCAACAACCGCGGACTGCAATCCGCATACGCCGAGCTGGGCATTGCCGAATCCGACCTGGTGCAAGCCGGCCGCCTGCGCAATCCGGGCTTCTCGTTTGGCCGTACGCATCGCGCGGATGATGTCGAATATGAACGGGCCTTCATTTTCGACCTTCTGGGTTTGCTGACGATGCCGCTACGAACGCAACTGGAACAGGAACGTTTCGAACTCGCGCAGGGCCGCATGGCGGCCAGCATCATGCAGGTCGCTGCTGACACCCGACGCGCCTGGATCAGCGCAGTCGCTGCGCAACAATCAGCGACTTATGCCGAACAGGTCAAAAGCGCCGCCGAGGCGGCATCCGAACTGGCGCGGCGCATGGTCAAAGCCGGAAATTTCAGCAAACTCGATCAAGCGAGGGAGCAGGCATTTTATGCCGATGCCGCCGCACAACTGGCACGCGCCCGTCAGCAGGCGCTGGCAGAACGCGAGCGGCTGACCCGGCTTCTCGGACTGTGGGGCAACGACATTGCGTTCAAGCTGCCGGAACGCCTGCCAGATCTTCCGCCATCGCTGCGCGACATGACCGACATCGAAAGACAAGCCATGCAGCAGAGGCTTGATGTGCAGGAAGCCGCACGTCATGCCGAAAACATCGCCAACTCGCTGGGACTGACCAAGGCCACCGGGTATTTCAGCGTTTTCGAAGCGAAATACATCCGCAACAGCGAAAGCGGCCAACCGCGCAAAACCGGTTACGAAATCGAACTGCGGCTGCCGATCTTCGATTCCGGCTCGGCAAAACTGGCGCGGGCCGAAAACACCCACCGGCAGGCAGTAAACCAAGCAGCAGACCTCGCCATACGTGCCCGCTCGGAAGTGCGAGAAGCCTACGGCGCCTGGCGCAGCAGCTACGATCTGGCCAGGCACTACCGCGACGAAATAGTGCCGTTGCGGGCGCGCATCAGCGAAGAAACGCTGCTGCGCTACAACGGCATGCTGATGAGTGTGTTTGAACTGCTCGCCGAATCCCGCCAGCAGGTCAGCGCGGTCATCACCGCCATCGAAGCGCAGCGCGACTTCTGGCTTGCCGACACCACCCTGCAGTTCACGATCAACGGCAAGTCGCCGGGCGCCATTGCGGCATCGGGCGGCAGCCTGCGCGCCGCCGCGCCAGCCGCGGAAGCCGGCCACTAAGGAACGGATCAAGACATGAATAACCGCCGCAATTTCCTCCGCGCCTCCGGCGCCGCACTGCTTGGCGCCGCGACGGTCAGCCGCGCCGCGCAGGGCGCAGTACCCGAAGCGCCGATGCAATCAAAACCCGACACGCAGCCGCCATTGATGCCAGCCAGCGGTCGCCCTTACAACCCGGTCGTGACAGTGAACGGCTGGACCCTGCCCTGGCGCATGAACAAGGGCTGGAAGGAATTTCACCTGATCGCTGAACCGGTGCGCCGTCAGATCGCCCCCGGCATGACCGCCAATCTGTGGGGTTACAACGGCCAGTCGCCGGGCCCGACCATCGAATGCGTCGAAGGCGACAAGCTGCGAATCTTCGTCACCAACAAGCTGCCGGAGCACACCACCATGCACTGGCACGGCATCCTGCTGCCCAATGGCATGGATGGTGTCGGTGGACTTACCCAGCCGCAGATTCCGGTCGGAAAAACTTTCGTCTATGAATTCGAAATGAAGAAATCCGGCACCTTCATGTATCACCCTCACGCCGACGAAATGACGCAGATGGCGATGGGCATGATGGGATTTTTTGTGGTGCACCCGAAAAATCCGAATTTCATGAAGGTCGATCGTGACTTTGTGTTCCTGCTCAACGCCTTCGACGTCAAACCCGGCGCAGCAACTCCGAACGTCAACACTATGCTCGACTTCAACCTGTGGTGCTGGAACTCAAGGGCGTTTCCCGGCATTGATCCGTTTGTGGTGCGCACCGGCGACAAAGTGCGTGTCCGCTTCGGCAACCTGACGATGACCAATCATCCGGTGCACATGCACGGTTACGACTTTGAGGTCACCTGCACTGACGGCGGCTGGGTGCCGAAGTCCGCGCGCTGGCCGGAAGTGACGGTGGACGTCGCAGTCGGTCAGATGCGCGCCTTCGAGTTCACCGCGGACGTGCCGGGCGACTGGGCAATCCATTGCCACAAGTCGCACCACACGATGAACGCCATGGGGCACGGCGTGCCGACGATGATCGGTGTCGACCATCGCGGCGTCGCCGAAAAAATCATGAAGCTGGTGCCCGATTACATGGTGATGAGTGAACGCGGCATGGCGGACATGGGTGAAATGGAAATGCCGCTGCCCGACAACACGCTGCCGATGATGACCGGCCGCGGCCCCTTCGGGCCGCTGGAGATGGGCGGCATGTTCAGCGTGGTCAAAGTGCGTGATGGCCTCGCGCGCAACGACTACAAAGACCCGGGCTGGTTCAAGCATCCGCCGGGCACGGTTGCACGCGAGTGGACCGGTGCAGCGCCGGCGGCGACCAGCGCAGCGACCGCTGTGCCGGACGCGGGCGAACACCTACTGCAGGCTCGCAAACCGGCGTCCGGACACAAACACTAAGCTATTGATTATGTTGATATTTATTGAAGCCAATATGAATGCAGCCCGAGTACTCAGCGTCGCCTGTATTACCGCGTGCCTGATCGCCGTCCCGGCTTGGGCGCATGGCGACGCGCACGCCCCCAAATCCGCCAAGCCCGGCACGATCAGCAACGAAGAAAAATCATTCGGCAAAGCTGGCGATCCGGAAAAAGTCGCGCGAACGGTCAAGGTCGACATGAGCGACAAAATGCGTTTCACGCCGGCGACGCTGACCATCAAGCAGGGCGAAACCGTAAAGTTCATTGTCACCAATTCCGGCAAGACCATGCACGAGTTCGTGCTGGGCACACTCCCCGAACTGATGGAACACGCCGAACTGATGAAAAAATTCCCGAACATGGAACATGACGAGCCTTACATGGCGCATGTGCCACCCGAAAAAACTGAAACCATTTTCTGGCAGTTCAGCAAAGGCGGCGAATTCCACTTCGGCTGCCTGCTGCCGGGTCATTTCGAAGCCGGCATGGTCGGCAAGATCAACGTAACGCAAAGGTGATGACATGAACGACCGACGCAAAATCCTGACTGCAATGGCCGCGATGATGCTATCGGGCACTGCCATGACGGCGGAGCCCACGTTAGCGACGGTGTACCTGAACCCGACCTGAGGCTGCTGCGGCGCGTGGATGGATCATCTGCGCGCCAACGGCTTCCGTGTGAAGCCGGTTTCAGTCGAAGACACTGCGGTGATGCGCAAACGCCTCGGCATTCCTGAAAAACTCGGCGGCTGCCATACCGCGGTGATTGAAGGTTATGCCATCGAAGGCCATGTGCCCGCACGTGAAATCAAACGCCTTCTGGCTGAAAAACCGGTGGCCACCGGACTTGCCGTGCCGGGAATGCCGCAGGGATCACCCGGCATGGAATCCGCCACACCCCAACCGTACGACGTGCTGCTGGTGGACAAGAGCGGTCGCCATTCCGTTTATGCCCGCTACGGGCGCTGATTATCCAAGTAAAGGAGACCACGATGAAATACGCACCGACACTGGCACTGATTGTCTCTGCAATGACAGCGCCTGCATTTGCCCAGCAAAATGCTGCCGACCACTCGTCACATGCTTCACCTCAGTCCGCACCCGCTGCCGTGTCCGCACTGAGCGATGGCGAAATCCGCAAAGTCGATCGCGACACACAGAAAATCACGATCCGTCACGGTCCGATCAACAATCTCAACATGCCGCCGATGACCATGGTGTTCCAGGTCAAGGATCCGGCATTGCTTGACCGGGCCAAAACCGGGGACAAAATAAAATTCACCGCAGAACAGAGCGGCGGAGCTTACATTGTCACAAGCATTGATCCCGTAAAATAAAGTCTTATCCAGAAAGCCTGCGTGCAGCAACAACCATGAACAACCTCCAGCCCCATGACCGCGCCATCAACGTGCTGCAGGTGCGCCGCCTCGGAATCGACACCTATTACGAGCCGGTGGTGTTCATGCGCAGCGACTGCGCGATCTGCCGCTCAGAAGGCTTTGAGTCGCATTCGCGCGTGCTGGTCAGCCTGCACGGGCGCAGCGTGCTGACCACTCTCAACATCGTCACCGGCGAGTTGCTCGGCACCCACGAAATCGGCCTCTCAGAAATCGCCTGGAAGCTGCTGGATGCCAAAGACGACGATGTGGTTACGCTGTCGCACCCCGAACCCCTGGAGTCGATGCGCCATGTACGTGCAAAGGTCTACGGCCTGCGCCTGGATGAAACGGCAATGCACGCTGTCATCAGAGACATCGCTGCACGCAAATACACCGACATCGAACTGTCAGCCTTCATCACCGCCTGCGCCGGCGACCGGCTCAACACCGCCGAGACCGGGGCACTGACGCGAGCGATGATCGCCGTCGGCGAACGCCTGTCGTGGGACCGGCCGCTGATCGTGGACAAACATTCGGTTGGCGGCCTGCCGGGCAATCGCACAACGCCGATCGTTGTCGCCATCGTTGTCGCTGCCGGACTGACGATGCCAAAGACATCGTCACGCGCAATCACTTCCCCCGCCGGTACTGCAGATGCGATGGAAACGCTGGCGCCGGTGGCGCTCGACGTCAAGGCGATGCGCCGCGTCGTCGAACAGGTCGGCGGCTGCATTGTCTGGGGCGGCGCGGTGCAGTTGAGCCCTGCCGATGACATACTGATCCGCGTCGAACGGCCCCTGGATATCGACAGTGAGGGGCAGATGATTGCTTCCATCCTGTCGAAAAAGGCTGCGGCTGGCGCCACGCATGTGGTCATCGACATGCCGGTCGGCCCGACCGCGAAAATCCGCAGCATCGAAGCCGCCAAGTCTCTTGAAACCGCGATGGTGAAAATCGGCCAGACCGCCGGCCTGCAGATCAGCGTGCTGATGACTGACGGCAGCCAGCCGGTAGGCCGCGGCATCGGCCCGGCACTGGAAGCGCGCGACGTTCTCGCCGTGCTGCGTAATGAAGCCAATGCCCCGCAGGATCTGCGCGAGCGAGCGGTGGCGCTGGCCGGCCGCATTTTTGAAATGGACGGCAGCGTGACGCCGGAGGCCGCCGTTGCCAAAGCGCGCGGGCTGATCGATGACGGCCAGGCCTGGCGCAAATTCCAGGCCATCTGCGAAGCGCAGGGCGGCCTTCGCGTGCCGCCGCAGGCCGCGCATACACACGTAATCACCGCGCCCACCGCGGGCCCGGTGATCAGCATCGACAACCGCCGCCTCGCGCGTGTCGCCAAACTCGCCGGCGCACCGCAGTCTCCGGCCGCGGGGCTTTATCTGCACACACCCGTCGGCACCCGCGTTGAACGCGGCCAGCCGCTGTTCACGCTGCATGCCGAAACGCCGGGTGAACTCGCCTATGCGCTGGCCTATCTGTACGCACAGCCGCCGATCATCGCAATCGCCAACGGACAATGACCAGTAACGTAAACACCGCAATTTTTGCGCTGCCCGGCAACGAAACGCTGGCTGCGACATTGACGGCGGAACTCCATGCCACCGCCGGTACATTGGCCATTCGCCGCTTTCCCGACGGTGAAACCTATCTGCGCTTCGATACGCCTGTCAGCGGTTGTAAAGTTATTCTTGCCTGCAGCCTGCATCATCCCGACGACAACATCATGCCGCTGCTGTTTGCCGCATCGACCGCTCGTGAACTGGGCGCCACAAGCGTCGGACTCGTCACGCCTTATCTCGGTTACATGCGGCAGGACAAACGCTTTCAGGAGGGCGAGGCGGTGACATCGGCCGTTTTTGCGCAACTGCTGTCGCGCCACATCGACTGGCTGGTCACAGTGGACCCGCACCTGCATCGATGGCATGCACTCGGGGATATTTACTCGGTGCCGAGTACCGTTGTTCCTGCCGCGCCGCTGCTGGCGGAATGGATCAAGGCTAACGTTGCAGCGCCAGTGCTGATCGGACCGGATAGCGAGAGCGAACAATGGGTATCGGCCGTGGCAAAGATTGCCGGCGTGCCGCATGTAGTGCTGGAAAAGATCCGCCGAGGCGACCGCGATGTATCCGTCAGCATTCCCGATCCGGCCGCGCTGCAAGGCCGCACACCGGTGCTGGTCGATGACATCATTTCAACAGGACACACAATGGTCGCTGCTGTACGGCATGTGATGGCGCAAGGACTGCAAGCGCCGGTCTGCATCGGCGTTCATGCCGTATTTTCAGGCGATGCCCATAAAGCCCTGCTCGCTGCTGGCGCAGCCAGCGTCATTACCACCGACACCATCCCGCACCCCACCAACGGCATCAGCATGTTTCGAATAATTGCGCATACCATTCCTGCAATGCAGAGATAAAACAGGGGCGGGAACAAGAGGCAAGACTGCAAGTTGACCTAAAGTTTGCGCACCCATAGCCGTTAAACTTAGGGGCAGTCATTTTGCGAATTCTTGAACAAGGAAAATCATGCGCGGTTTATTGAATAAAATCATGGGGTTGGCAGCGGCCATGCCCGTAGCAGCCCTCGCTTTTCAGCCATTGATCACCGACGACACCGGAACCCAGGGTGAAGGCGGGAACCAGATCGAGGCGGGCTACAACCGCACCACCGACAAAACGCCCGCTGGCCGCACGATCACGCATGAGATCCCCCTGGTTTATACACGCGGCATTACCGATGAACTCGACGTCTACGCCGGCGGCACCCGCACACGCATCGCTCCGGATGCGCCGGCTGTAACCGAATCCGGCTGGAGTAATCCGGTGATCGGCGCCAAATGGCGTTTTTATGAAAATGAAGCCAGCAAGCTGAGCTTTGCCGTAAAACCTGAGGTCAGTATCGGTGTTTCTGACAGCAAGGAAGCCCGCGGATTGGGTACCGGCAAGACGTCTTATGGTCTCGGATTGCTGATGACCCAGGAAACCAGCTTCGGCTCTTTTCTCGCCAACCTGCAGGTGGATCGCGCCAACTATGCTGATGACACGCTGAACGCCGCCGAACGTCGCACGCAATATCGGCTGTCTGTCGCTCCGGTATGGGATGTTGCAGAAGGCTGGAAGCTGGCGCTGGACACCGGCGCGATGACCAACGCTGATCGCAGCGCAAAAGACTGGATGGGTTATGTCGAAGTCGGGGCCATCTACTCGCCCAGCAAGGATCTCGATTTTGCCTTCGGCGTCATCCGTAACAACCGCGATGGCGATACGCAAACGACCCAGCTGACAATGGGTGTCACCTGGCGCTTCAAGTAACGCGCGTTTAACCGCTCACGACATCGCGGCTGCACGCAGCCGCGACAGATCGCGGATATGCACCCGCTGCCCCTCCACCTTGATCAGAGTGGCGACGGCGAGCTCATGGAGAATGCGAGAGAAGTGCTCTTGGGTCAGATTCAGCCGCGACGCAATAAGCCCTTTGCGCACCGGCAGTGTCACGGAAACCTCCCCGGGCCCCTCCGCCTCAAAAGGCACCTCATGCAACAGGTAACAGATAACCCGCTGGGTGCCTGACATCAGCATGTAACTCTTCAGATCATGGGTGCGCCGGTAAATCCTCGACGCCAGCCCCTTGATCACCCGCAAAGCCAGTTCTGGTGTATCTCGAAGCGCCTTGAGCAGATCAGCGCGGGGAACATGCAGCAATTGCGTGTCGACAATTGCCTCTGCGGTCACGAGATGGGGTTGATCGGTGTACAACGATGGTTCACCGAAACAGGCGCCCTTGCCGATCAGATCAAACACTTTTTCGTGCCCGTTACCCGCCTGGAGCAGCAATTTCACCTGCCCCTTTGTCACAAGATGAAGACCGGTGCCGGGATCCCCTTCGCGGCAAATCACGTCACCACCAGAAAACTCCCGGAGTTCCGCCCCTTCGGCCAATCGTTTGCAGGCCAATGGATCAAGACCTGCAAACAGACTGACGCTCGCAAACGCCTGTAAAACCTCTGCTACGGCAGCACACACAGACGAGCCTCTTTGAAGAATATTTCGAGACTTCAGTATCTCTGCACGTCGTTGCGGCTCATTGACGAAGATCAAAGGGAGGCGCGAAGACAATCCCCTACAGCATGGCGCCATTTTTATTCCAGGCAGCGAAACGCCAAATTAGGCTGTCATTTTGATGTAAATCAATGAAATCAGAAGACTGCGACTGCTAATCTGCGCAGGCGAAACAAAAGAATGAATAACGCAATGTGCGAAAAGACCAGACAATCCGGATTTGCCCAATTCAAAGGCTTGGATTGTGCACTGCACACAAAAGTCCTATCAGCGGATCGAACCACTGAAAAGCAGCCCTGCAGCTTTCACTGCGGCTTCTTTAATCACCCGGAGAACAACTGACATGATCACCCGAAATCTGCTTATCGCCGCCGCCAGCTTTGCAGTGACCGTTGGTGCCGCTCATGCAGCAGACGTTGACGCCAGCGCGGCGGAAGCCCTGCTCAAGAAAAGTGGCTGTTTCAAATGCCACGCCGTCGACAAGAAAAAAGACGGGCCGGCCTTCAAGGAAACCGCCGCAAAGTACAAAGGAAAGGCCGACGGAGTCGACAAGGTCACCAAACACATCACCACCAATCCAAAAATCAAGGTTGATAGCGTCGAAGAAACACACGATGCGGTGAAAACCAAGGATGCCAAGGCAGTCCGCAACGCCGTGGACTGGATCCTGAGCCGCTGAGCCCTGCCAACAATTACAACAATAAATAACCGGGAGGCAGAACATGATCGGCAAATGGTGGAATAACCTGCAGAACAGGTGCCGAACATGCTCCCGGGTAACACTGACCGCCGGCGTGCTGGTAATCGCCCTGGTCGGTGCTGGCTTGCTGATGACTGTTGGCGCGGCCGCAATGGCTTATACCAACACTCAGGACTTCTGCATCGGTTGTCACGAAATGAAAGACAACGTCTATGCCGAGTTCAAAGGTACGATCCACGACGTCAACCGCACTGGCGTACATGTCATCTGCTCCGACTGCCACGTACCGCGCGAACCGATTCCGCTGGTGCTGCGCAAGATGCGCGCCACCTTTGAACTCATCGGCCACTTCCAAGGTGTGATCGACACCCCGGAAAAATTCGAGAAACATCGCGCCATGCTGGCCCACCGCGTCTGGGATCGCATGCTGGAAACCGATTCACTGGAATGCCGCAACTGCCACAAGCGCGAATCCATGAGCAGCGAACTGCAATCCGAAAAAGCCCGCAACCGCCACGCCAAGGCGGACCGGGAAAAAATGACATGCATTGAATGCCACTACGGTATTGCGCACAAGGAACCTGACGGCCCCACGCCACAGGATTTGAAGGCCGCGAAGCTCGAAAAGAAATAAAACACAGAGCCCCACATCAGGATCAAGGGAGAAAACCAGATGATTTCAACCGAATCGATTCTCGTCCTGATGCGCGGCATAACCACAGCGCTATGCCTGTTCGCCATGGCACAGCCGGCTCTGGCCCAGGACTCTGCAAAAGCGCCGCGCAAGGATCTTGCGCTCAAAGGCGATGCGGTCTGCACACGCTGCCACGGTGTTGATGAGGAGTATCCGGTACTCGCGATCGGCAGGACGAAACACGGCACGGTCGCCGATAAACGCACACCGACCTGCATCAGCTGCCACGGCGCCAGCGAAACCCATATCAACCGTCCGCCCAACACCAAGGAACGGCCGAAACCCACGATTACCTATGGCCTGCCGCCGGCGCGGCAGGACGCGCAGCCAGTGGATGTTTACTTCGGTGTTGCCGGCAAAAAAACCGATACCCCTGTCGCCGATCGTAACGGTGCCTGCCTGTCCTGCCACCAGGGCGACAAACGCACGCACTGGCAGACCAGCATGCATGCCAGCCGCGATGTCGCCTGCACCTCATGCCATCAGGTCCACACCACCCACGACAAGGTGCGTGACAAACGCGAACAGGCACAAGTCTGCTACACCTGCCACAAGGAGCAGCGCGCACAGATCTTGCGCCCATCACGCCATCCGATTCCCGAAGGCAAAGTCACCTGTTCGGATTGCCATAACGCTCACGGATCAGCAGGACCTAAGAACCTGGTTCGCGACAACGTCAATGACACCTGTTACACCTGCCACATGGAGAAGCGCGGACCGTTCGTGCGCACCCACCAGCCTGTGCAGGAAGACTGCTCGATTTGCCACAATCCGCACGGCACCACCACGCCCAATCTCCTGAAGGCACGCTCGCCCTTCCTGTGCCAGCAATGCCACGAGGCATCTTCGCACCAGGGAACCCCTGCATCACTGACGGGCACCTCGACCGGCGCCAATGCAATGGCACGCGGCTGCCTGAACTGCCACACACAGATTCACGGTACCAATAACCCGGCAAATATTTCCAACGAGCGTACGTTCCGGCGTTGATTCGCGCCAACAGGAGACGATCATGACACCGCAAAAACGTAATGTCCTGATGCCCACCGCGATCGCCGCAGCGCTGCTGGCCTGCTTCGGCACCGCAGCAGCAAACGAAGACGCCGAGGTCGCTGCATTGACCAAGCCCCAGAGTTCGGTGAGTTTCGGACTCGGCTACATGAACGGCGAAGCTCGCCGCTTTGGCCAATACAACGGACTGAACGATACCGGTGCTTATGGCCTTCTCGATCTGGATCTGGTTTCCCGGGATGACAGCAATGGACGCTGGCTGCGTCTGAAGGGCCGCAATCTCGGTCTAGACACCCGGGAGCTGCGCTTTGAACACGAAATACAGGGCAACTGGGGCTATTACCTTGAGTTCAACCAGATTCCCCGTAATGAACCCTACCAGGCCTTCACCGGTGTGGGCGGTATAGGCGGCAACACCCTGACCATACCTTCCACGGCCAGGCGCACCGGAACATTTGATCTGCAGACCCGGCGCGACCGAATCGGGATGGGTTTCAACAAGCATTTCTCCGACGCATGGAGCGCCAAAGTCGATTTTCGTAACGAAACCAAGGAAGGTGCACGACTTTGGGGGCGCGGTTCTACAGGCGGTGCCGGCCTTTTTGAATTTGCACCCGAGCCCATCGACTCCACGATCCGGTTACTGGATGCGACCTTGAGCTACACCGGCAAGAGCCTTCAAATGACCGGTGGTTATTACGGCTCGATGTACAACAATCAAAACAACGGACTGAATTTCATCGGCGGCGCCGGCGGGCTGTCGACGTTTAACCCGATCGCCCTGCCCCCCGACAATCATTCACATCAACTGCATTTGTCCGGCAGCTATGCATTCACCCCGACGACCAACGGCAATTTCAAGGTCGCTTACGGCAAAGCTTTGCAGGATGACTCCTTTGTAACCGGGACCAATGTCCCCATGGCGCCCGGGATCGGCACCCACCTTCAGGGACGCATCGACACCACACTGGTACAGATGGG
>CAMAYE010000012.1 GCA_945862135.1 Bordetella parapertussis | reverse complement strand
TTACTCCGATTGTCGGGCCCGGCTGGCGCCAGGCGGCATGCTGGTGGTCAACCTGTGGGGGGGGGACAGGGAGTTCAACGATGTCCTGAAACGGATCGAGGAGGCTTTCCCGGGCGGAACCTTGTGCCTTCCCGCGCGAAAACTGGGCAATGTGATTGCCTTCGGCTTTCGTGATGCGCCGGGTCCGCAACATTGGGAAGACTTGCGTTTGCGTGCCATGGATCTGGAGGCACGCTACGGGCTGGAGTTTCCGCAGTTCGTTGCCGGCCTGCACACGATGAACTGCCATGACGGGATGGTGCTCAAGCCCTGATAATCCACGTTTTTCCGGGCTTTCAATACCCGGGGAATTGTGAAAAAATCAGTTCCATATGTTCAATGCATTCGGGGATGACCATGATCGACAGAGATGGCTATCGCCCCAACGTCGGGATCGTTTTGTGCAATTGGAAAAACGAGGTTTTTTGGGGTAAGCGGGTACGCGAGCATTCGTGGCAGTTTCCGCAGGGCGGCATCAAGGGCGGTGAGCGTCCTGAGGCGGCGATGTACCGCGAATTGCATGAAGAGGTCGGGCTCAAACCCGAGCACGTTCAAGTGCTGGGGCGCACGCGTGACTGGCTGCGTTATGAAGTGCCGGAACGCTGGCTACGGCGGGAGTGGCGCGGCAATTACCGCGGACAGAAGCAGATATGGTTTCTGCTTCGGCTGGTAGGCCGTGATTGCGATGTCTGTCTGCGCGCATCCGAGAAACCCGAGTTTGACGCGTGGCGCTGGCACGAGTATTGGGCACCGACGCAGGATGTCATAGAATTCAAGCGTGCTGTTTATGAGCAGGCGCTGAACGAGTTGTCCCGCTTCTTGGTCAAACGTCAGGATCAACGCAAACGCCAGCGTGCACCGCTGCTAGGCGTGTAGAGTCCAGCCGTCAGTAGCCGGTACGCGGCAAGACCGTTACGGTAACGGTTCCGATCGAAGTTTCTCGACGAGGGCGGAGGCGGAAATGGTTCGCGACTATTCAGCAATAAAACCTGTTGCACTGCAGGCTGACAGCGGTTATGCGCAGCCGACACAGGCTGTTCTTGAACGCGTACGCATCGACAGTCCTGCGCTTGATGTGATGACTGATTTCAACAAGGTCACCGCGGTCATCATTCTCCCCGGGGATACCGTCGATGAAGCCCACCGTCGCATGATTCAGCGAGGTGTACGCCTGTTGCTGGTGGTGGATGCTGATCGACGCGTGCATGGTCTTGTAACTGCGAACGATGTGCTCGGTGAAAAACCCGTCCAGACCGCTGTGCAGCAAGGTGTTCATCGCAGCGAGGTGCAGGTCCGCGACATCATGACGCCGCGGGACGCGCTGGAGGCGATGGATCTTCGTGATGTCAAAGCCGCAACTGTCGGCCATGTCGTCGCCACGCTGAAAGCGGCAGGACGTCAGCACACATTGGTGGTTGATCTGGATGCGAAGGGACGGCAGCGCGTCCGCGGCGTATTTTCTGCCACGCAGATCGCAAGGCAATTGGGCATTGCGATTACCACCGAAGCAGTTGCGCGTACTTTTGCGGACATCGAGGCGAGTCTCGGTCACTGACCCTTCTGTACAAAGTTTTCGTTCAGTTTCCAGCTTTATTGTTGACTCTGTTTAGTGGTTCGATTTACACTCTAAATACAGATTAGATTTAGTCTAAATATCTGTGCATGTAGGTTGTTCCGGAGCGCGAAATACCGTGTGAGGCTATAAGTAACCTATTGTTTTTAAAGGAGTTTTTATGCAACTCAAGAATTCAAAGACCCATGGCAATCTGAAGGCGGCATTTGCCGGTGAATCGCAAGCCAACCGCCGTTATCTCTACTTCGCAGCCAAAGCCGACGTTGAAGGTCAGAACGATGTTGCAGCTGTTTTCCGTTCCACCGCGGAAGGCGAAACCGGCCATGCGCACGGCCACCTGGAATACATGGAAGCTTGTGGTGATCCCGCAACCGATCTGCCGATCGGCCGCACCCGCGACAACCTGAAGGCCGCGATTGCCGGTGAGACTCACGAGTACACCGACATGTACCCGGGTATGGCGAAAACCGCGCGCGACGAAGGTTTCGGTGAAATCGCCGACTGGTTCGAGACGCTGGCGAAAGCCGAACGCTCGCACGCCAATCGCTTCCAGAAAGCCCTGGACGCCTTGGCCGACTGATCCTTATCCAGGATCAATTGGAGAAAGGGGCGCATGTGCGCCTCTTTCTTTTCAGCCCAACCCATTGAGCAGCATATCCGACCATGACCGCACGCGAAGGTAGTCTCGAGGCCCCAACCCGGCATCCCCTGGACTGGAAATCCGAGGATTTCTACAACGAGGAAAAACTCGACAAGGAACTCGAACGCGTATTCGACATCTGCCATGGCTGCCGTCGGTGTGTGAACCTGTGCACGGCGTTTCCCAAGCTGTTTGATCTGGTCGATGAGAGTCCGACGCTCGAAGTTGATGGCATTCCCAAGAAGGATTACTGGGAAGTCATTGATCGTTGCTACCTCTGCGACATGTGTTACATGACCAAGTGTCCTTATGTGCCGCCGCACGAATGGAATCTGGATTTCCCCCATTTGATGTTGCGTGCCAAGGCGGTCAAATTCCGCAAGGGCGGGACCAGCTTCCGCGACAAATTGCTGTCCAGCACCGATGCACTGGGCAAGCTCGCCTCGATTCCCGTGGTGGTGCAGGTGGTCAATGCCGCGAACAAGGCCGCGCCGGTGCGTAAGGTCATGGACAGCGTGCTCGGCATTCACAAAGATCGCGTCCTCCCCGAATACGACAGCGCAAAATTCCGTTCGACTGCCCAACCGGATGCGTCATTTCCGGTCAAGGACGGCCAGCAGACCCCGGGCAAGGTAGCGATTTTTTCGACCTGCTATGTGAATTACAACGAGCCGGGCATTGGCCACGATCTGCTGAAGATCCTCGCGCACAACGAAGTGCCGTCGACTGTGGTCGAGAAGGAAGCCTGCTGCGGTATGCCCAAGCTGGAGCTGGGCGATCTCGAGGCCGTGCAGCGCAACAAGGAGCTCAACATCCCGGTGCTGGCAAAGCTTGCGCGTGAGGGCTACGCAATTCTCAGTGCCGTGCCATCCTGCACACTGATGTTCAAGCAGGAGTTGCCGCTGATGTTCCCGGATGATGCCGATGTGAAAGCTGTGGCCGCAGCCATGTTTGACCCGTTTGAATATTTGGTGTTGCGTCACAAGGACGGCCTGCTGAAAAAAGAGTTCAAGCAGCCGTTGGGCAAGGTGTCGTACCACATCCCCTGCCACCTGCGCGTGCAGAACATGGGGCAGAAGACGCGCGAGCTGCTGGAAATGGTGCCGGAGACCAAGGTCACGACCGTTGAACGCTGCGCGGGTCACGACGGCACCTGGGGCGTGAAAAGCGAGTTCTTCGAACAATCGATGAAAATCGGCCGGCCGGTATTCCGTCTGATGGGTGAAGTACAGCCCGATTACATCAGCTCCGACTGCGCAATCGCCGGACGCCACATTCAGCAGGGCATCGGTGAAGGCGAAGCAGGCGGCGGCGCCGAGAAGCAACATCCCATTACCCTGATACGCATTGCATACGGACTGTGAGAACAATCATGCCGCAAATTTCCCCTGAGACCCTGATGCCGCTTGAGGTTTACGCCAAGGCACGCCCTGAATTCCGTGCAAAAGTCATTGCGCACAAAAAGGACCGCACCCTGCAACTGGGCGAGAACGTCACGCTGATATTTGAAGATGAACTGACCATACGCTACCAGGTGCAGGAAATGCTGCGCGTGGAACGGATATTCGAGGAGGAAGGCATTCGCGACGAACTCGGCGCCTACAACCCTCTGGTGCCCGATGGCAGCAACTGGAAAGCGACGATGATGATCGAGTATCCCGATGAAGGTGAGCGGCGCAATAAGCTGGCGCAATTGATCGGTGTCGAAGACAAGGTCTGGGTGCAGGTTGCCGGCTTTGATCGAGTCCATGCAATTGCAGACGAGGATCTTGAGCGGGAGAACGAGCAAAAAACCTCCTCGGTGCACTTTCTCCGCTTCGAGCTGACAGCACCAATGGTCACAGCGTTGCGTGGCGGTGCTGTTCTTGCAATTGGGGTTGATCACCCGAACTATTCGGCTGCCATTCCCCGGGTCGCGGATGCCATGCGGGCATCGCTGATGTCGGATCTGGCCTGATTTTGCGTTATTGCTGCGACTGCCGTTCGCGCAGTCGCAGCCTGACCTGCGCAAAGGGTAAAATCGCGCGCATGCAATCAATACTTATTCGTTTTTTCACGGGCGCAGTTGTTTCCCTGTTGTGTTCCCCGGTATTCGCCCAGAAGGCGTGGGATGGATGGGATTACAACTTTGACCAGGAAATAATGCCATGGTCCGAAATGCAGGCCCAGTTGCCGGCTTATCCCGCTGATGCAAACCTGATTGCGCTGGATGTGGGGCCTGAAACCCCGCACCGCTATTTCGTGGACGCCCTGTCGGTTTCTACCGGCAGTGATGGTGTTGTCCGCTATACACTGGTCATCAAGACGGCCGGTGGCGCCACCAATGTGTCGTTTGAAGGCATGCGTTGCGAGTCGCGTGAACAGAAATATTACGCGATAGGACGTAGCGACAAAACCTGGGTACGCGCCCGTAATCCGCAGTGGCGCTTTGTGGAGTTCAAGGAATTCGCCGGACACCATGTCACCCTGTACAAGGAGTACCTGTGCCGGGGGAAAATCATGGAGGAGTCCGCAGCCCAGATTGTCCAGGCCTTGCGTGCAGGTCCCCGGCGTTCGCCGGTACGTGACTGAAGCGGTTACTCAGAGCAGAACCAGATTGTCGCGATGGATCAGTTCAGGTTCGTCGACGTAACCGAGCTTCGATTCGATCTGGTTGGATGGTGTTCGCAGGATACGGCAGGTTTCCATGCAGCTGTAATTGATCAGACCCCGGGCGATTTCGCGTCCGGTTTCGTCGAGGCAGCTGACGACTTCGCCGCGCTCAAAGTCTCCTGTGGCATCACACACGCCGACTGGCAGCAGACTTTTGCCGTCCACCAGCAATGCCTTGGTGGCGCCCGCATCAAGCGTAACGCGTCCGCGCACCTGCAAGTGATCAGCCAGCCATTGTTTGCGTGCAGCGACGGTGGCCTGTCCGGCCAGTAATTGTGTCCCAACGCGTTCGCCATCTGCGAGTCGCAGCAGAACGTTCTGTTCTCGTCCGGAAGCAATGATGGTATGCGCACCACTTCGTGCGGCTCGTTTGGCTGCGAGAATTTTTGTCAGCATGCCGCCGCGGGCAATGGCGCTTCCGGTCGAGCCGGCAATGGTTTCCATGTAAGGGTCGCCTGCGGTGCCGTCAGCCACCAGAGTCGCTGCCGGGTTTATGCGCGGATCGGCACTGTAGAGGCCTTGCTGATCGGTGAGAATGATCAGCGCATCGGCTTCAATCAGGTTTGTGACCAGCGCGGCAAGAGTGTCGTTATCGCCAAAACGGATCTCGTCGATCGCAACGGTGTCGTTTTCGTTGATCACCGGGATGACTCCCAGATCGAGCAGGGTGCGCAGCGTCGAGCGGGCATTGAGATAACGCTTGCGGTCAGCAAGATCCTCATGGGTCAGCAGAATCTGTGATGCCAGCAGGCCATGACTGCGAAAGCAGGATTCATAAACCTGCACCATGCCCATCTGGCCGACAGCTGCGGCTGCCTGCAGTTCGTGCAGCGCATTCGGTCGGCGCGACCAGCCCAGCCTTTGCATGCCTTCGGCAATGGCGCCGCTGGAAACCAGTACAACTTCCTTGCCGTCATGCCGCAAGCGGGCAATCTGTTCGGCCCATCCGGTGAGGGCGGCATGGTCGAGTCCCAGACCGGAGTTAGTGACCAGCGCGCTGCCGACCTTGACCACCAGTCGTCGGGCCTTGTGGATTACGGATTTTGCGGCGCCGCTCATGCTTCCGCCTTGACCGTTTTCTTTCGCACGGTCTTTTGCGGTTTGTCCTGCTGCTGTTCCAGATGCTCCATCGCGGCAAAGACCAGCGGCCGGCAGCCGTCACCGCTGATTGCGGAGATGGCGAAGTACTTGCGGCTGACGCCCAGTTTTTTCAGCAGTGACTGCACGAGTTTTTCGCGGTCTTTTTCGGGGACCAGGTCGAGTTTGTTGAACACCAGCCAGCGCGGCTTGCGGTAGAGGGCTTCATCATACTTGCGTAACTCGCGTACCAGCGCCTTGGCGTCGCGCACGACATCGGCATCAGGATCCGGCGGTACGACATCAATCACGTGCAATAGCAGTTTGGTGCGCGCCAGGTGGCGCAGGAACTGATGGCCCAGCCCGGCGCCTTCAGCGGCGCCTTCGATCAGTCCCGGAATGTCGGCCACGACGAAGCTGCGGTTCTCGTCAGCACGTACTACGCCGAGATTGGGCTGCAGGGTTGTGAACGGGTAATCCGCGACTTTGGGCCGTGCCGCCGAGATGGCCCGGATCAGTGTTGATTTCCCGGCGTTGGGCATGCCCAGCAGGCCGACGTCCGCAAGCACCTTGAGTTCGAGCTGCAGATAACGCGAGACCCCGGGTTCGCCAACAGTGAACTGCCGCGGTGCCCGGTTGGTGCTGGATTTGAAATGCAGATTGCCCAGTCCGCCGCGGCCGCCCTGGGCCAGTGTGACGCGGTCGCCGTCGTGCGCGAGGTCGAACAGGATTTCGCCGGTCTCGGCATCGCTGACAACTGTGCCCACCGGCATGCGCAGTTCAATGTCGGCTGCCGCGCGGCCATAACAGTCTGAGCCCATGCCTTTCTGGCCGTTCTTTGCCCGATGGATACGCGCGTAGCGGTAATCGATCAGGGTATTGATATTGCGATCGGCGATTGCAAAAATACTGCCGCCTCGGCCGCCGTCGCCGCCATCGGGGCCGCCCCGCGGCACGAATTTTTCGCGTCGAAAGCTCGCAACGCCGTCACCGCCCTTGCCGGCGTGCACTTCAATGCGTGCTTCGTCGATGAATTTCATGGCTTCCTCAAATGAAAAAGGCCCTGTCGTTCAACAGGGCCTTTTCTACAGCGTATGAAGCGATCAGGCGGGAACGACGCTCACCGTCTGGCGCTGCTGCGGGCCCTTGACCGCAAACTGCACGCGTCCGTTCACTTTCGCAAACAGCGTGTGGTCGCGGCCCATGCCGACGTTTTCGCCGGGGTGTACCTGGGTGCCGCGCTGACGAATGATAATGCTGCCGGCGGGGATCAGTTCACCACCAAAGCGTTTGACGCCCAGTCGTTTGGATTCCGAGTCGCGGCCGTTACGTGAACTGCCGCCTGCTTTTTTATGTGCCATGAGATGTGCTCTCCTTAACCTGCAATGCCCGTGATTTCGAGCTCGGTGAAATTCTGCCGATGCCCCTGGGACTTGCGATAGTGTTTACGCCGGCGCATTTTGTAAATGCGCACCTTGTCGCCGCGGCCCTGGGACAGGACTTTGGCTTTGACAGCGGCGCCAGCCACCAGCGGCGCGCCCAGTTTGACATTGCCTTCTTCGGCAATCATCAGTACCTGGTCCAGAGTGACTTCCGACCCGACATCGGCCGTCAGCTGTTCAACCTTGATTTTGGTGCCAGCGCTCACGCGATACTGTTTGCCGCCGGTCTTGACTACCGCATACATGGGAAACCCCTCAACTCGAACTACGGAAAGCCGACGATTATACAAGCCTCCAAGGGCTCAGTCAAAATATCTCTGTAGCCCGGCCGAGGGGGATATTGCCTAAAAATCAAGGGGTTGGCGATAGCGGCGGGCATTGCAGGCTTCTGGCCGGCGCGCTGACGCCCCGCGTTATTGATATCATCCCGCTTTTTCACCCGCCCGTGGCACTCGAACAACTCCAAAAACTGCTCTCCGCCGACATGCAGGCTGTGGATCAAGTGATCCGCGACCGCCTGCACTCGGACGTCGTCCTGGTCAAGCAGGTCGCCGAATACATTATCGGCGGTGGCGGCAAACGTCTGCGCCCCGCGCTCGTGCTGTTGTCGGCTGGCGCCCTGGGTTACCGCGGTACCGCTCACCATACCCTTGCTGCGGTGGTTGAGTTCATTCACACGGCGACGCTGCTGCACGACGATGTGGTTGATGAATCGGCCCTGCGACGCGGCCAGCCGACGGCCAATACGCTGTTCGGAAATGCGGCGTCGGTGCTGGTTGGCGACTTCGTTTATTCCCGCGCTTTCCAGATGATGGTGAGCGCAGGTGACATGCGAGTGCTGGAGGTTCTGGCCGACGCCACCAACGTGATTGCCGAAGGCGAAGTTCTGCAATTGATGAATTGCAGGAATGCGGACATCGATGAAGAAAGTTACCTGCAGGTGATCCGTTACAAAACCGCCAAGCTGTTCGAGGCGGCGGGCCGGCTGGGTGCGATTCTTGCCGGCGCATCTGCAGAAACGGAACGGGCACTGGCGACGTATGGCAGCCATCTGGGTACGGCATTCCAGTTGATCGATGACGTGCTGGATTACTCCGGCGAAGCCGGGGTCATCGGCAAGAACATCGGCGATGATCTGGCAGAGGGAAAACCGACGCTGCCGCTGATTTACGCCATGCGTAAAGGCACGGCTGATCAGGCGGCGCTGGTCCGTCGGGCGGTATCGACCGAGGGTCTTGCCGAGCTCGACGGCGTACTGGCCGCTATCCGTGGCTCCGGCGCACTGGATTACACGCAACGTCAGGCGCAAGCCGAGGCGGATGCGGCGCGGGATGCGTTGTCGGTGATTCCGGACACGCAGTACCGCGATTCTTTGATACAATTGGCTTCGTTCGCGGTAACGCGATCGCATTGACCACAAGGGCACGCTCAACGTGCCCTTCGCGTTTGTGTCAATCGGGGTGTAGCTCAGCCTGGTAGAGTACTGCGTTCGGGACGCAGGAGTCGGAGGTTCGAATCCTCTCACCCCGACCAGGATTATCCGATGCCGTCATCAGATTCTCGTGACGGATCAGGATCCCCTTCCGGAGTTTTTCTGATATGGCTCGCTTGGCCTATGGCGACGAGAACAGCAGTCCCGAAGTCAGGGCACTGGCCAGCCGGATTCGCCGGGAGCGCGACGGGCGCATGCTCAATCTTTACAGCATGTTGCTCAATGCACCGCCGGTTGCCGAGGGATGGCTGGCATTGTTCACGGCAATACGTCAGCGATGCACGCTGCGGGGAGGTTACCGGGAACTGGTGATCCTGCGTGTGGCGCTGCTGAATGGCGCCTCCTACGAATATCAGATGCATGTGCCGTTCGCTATCCGCGAAGGCGTCACTCAGCAGCAGATTGATGCGCTTGAGCATTGGGAAAACGCAACAGTGCTGACCCCGGCGCAGCGCGCTGTTTTGGCATACGCCGATTCCATGACACGCGAAATCCATGTGCCCGCCGCCGTCTTTGATGCGTTGCGCGGGCATTTCAATGACCGCGAAATCGTCGAGTTGACGGCAACCATTGGCGGATACAATCTTGTTTCGCGGTTCCTCGAAGCGCTGGCGGTTGATCCGGAACGGGCCCGCGCCTGACTGGCTCAGGAACCGGTCCGTACCTCGCGGTGATTCCGAGGCTGGAGCTTGAATGTCCAAGATTGTGATTCTTGCGATTGCGTTTGCCGCCGCGCTCTGGTTGCTGCGCGGCCTTCGCAACCGTTCAAACAAAGAAGCGCCACCTCCCGTGCAATCCGATACGGAAGATATGGTCTGCTGCGCCCGCTGTGGTGTCCATCTGCCGCGGGGCGAGGCCATCATGTCGCAGCAGCGCTTTTTCTGCTCGAGCCAGCACGAGCGCGACTTCGACCGCAATTCCTGAAATGAACGTTTCTCCTGAAAGCTTGCCCGCAAATTCCGAGGCGGAGGTTCCCGGGAATGGCGGAGGGGTTCCCGATGCCTATTGGCGTTCCCTGCTGCTTTTCAATACCTATCGTACGGCGGCGGCGCTGCTTCTGCTGCTGACCGCCGCATACTGGGGAGACATGTTGCAGTTTGGCTCCCGGGATATTCGGCTTTTCATGATCGGCTCGTCCGTTTACGCGGGGTTCGGTCTGGCAATGTTTGCGATGATCCGCACCCGCGAACGTTTCACGCTGCAGCTTTCAATCCAGGTAGGTGGCGATATCGGCTTCATCGTTCTGCTGATGTATGCCAGCGGAGGCCTTGCCAGCGGCCTGGGATTGTTGCTGTTGACCTCGCTTGCGGCGGCCGGTCTTGTGACCCGCGGCCAGCTCACGCTGTTTTTTGCTGCGATTGCTACGATTGCTGTATTGCTCGAGCATACTTACGAAGTGCTGCGCTTTTTCGAAAGCGGTGCTCAGTATGCGCAGGCGGGATTGCTGTCGATTGCCTATTTCGCCACGGCCTGGCTTGCGCATGTGCTGGCCAAACGATCCCTGGTCAGTGAACAGCTTGCGGCGCAGCGCGAGATCGACCTTGCCAACATGGCGCAGGTCAATCAGTTGGTGATTCAGGACATGGAGCATGGCGTCATCGTGGTCGATGGCAACGGTATCGTGCGCCAGGCGAATTCCGCAGCCGCGCGCATGATCGAAGGCCTGCGCGGTGATGGCGTGATTGCCCTGAAGGATCTGTTACCGGCACTTCACGGCCGTTTCGAACGCTGGTTGCGCGATCCACAGGACCACGGTACTCCCGACACGTTCGGGATTGGCACAAACCTGCGCGCCAGACTGGTTCCGGTTGCGGCGCGGCGTGGTGCAGGCGCGGTGATTTTTCTCGAAGATCTTGCACGTATCCAGGCTGAGGCGCGGCAGATGAAGCTCGCAGCGCTCGGCCGGCTGACGGCCAATATCGCCCATGAGATTCGCAACCCGCTGGGGGCGATCAGTCATGCGGCTGAACTGCTGCAGGAGGAGTCCGCGATATCGGCGGGCGCCAAGCGCCTCACTGCCATCATCCATGACAACACGCGGAGACTCGATCGCATGATCAATGATGTGCAGACGCTCAACCGAGGTGAACGTGCCGAACGCGAACGTTTTCGCCTCGCACCGTACCTGCATGCATTTGTCGCGCAGTTTGTGACAACCGAGCGGCTGGAAGGCAATGAGATCGAGGTTGAGTTGATGATCGACCCGTATGTGATGTTTGATCACGATCACCTGAACCAGGTGCTGTGGAACCTGTGTCGCAATGCGTTGCGGCATTCCACCCGAGGTCCGGGATGCATACGACTTCAGGTGTCCCGTGCCGCACGAGGCAATGCGGTAAGATTGGACGTGGTCGATGATGGCGCCGGCGTGCCGCCGGAATCCCGATCCAAACTGTTCGAGCCGTTTTTTACGACGGATCCGGACGGCACCGGTCTGGGCCTGCATCTGGCCCGGGAAATCTGCGAGGCGAACGGCGCAATGCTCGAATATATTGAAACCGCGGACGGGGCACGGTTTGCCGTAACCTGCGCAGCGGGCTGAGGGAGGGCAGGTTGGCGATCGGACAGGTTCTGGTGGTGGATGACGAGGCCGACATCCGGGAACTGCTCGGCATGACGCTGATCCGGATGGGGCTCGAGCCGCATTGCGCGGGCAGCGTCGCAGAGGCCCTGGAACTGCTCGGAAGCAAAACCTTCGAACTTTGCCTGACCGACATGCGTCTTGCTGATGGCGATGGCCTGTCGATTGTCGAACACATCACCAAAAGTCACCCCAGCTTGCCGGTTGCAGTGATTACGGCGCATGGCAGTGCCGAAAATGCCGTTGCTGCGTTAAAGGCCGGTGCATTTGATTATCTCGGCAAGCCGGTTTCCCTCGACCAGTTGCGTGCGCTGGTGCGTTCGGCGCTAAAGCTGCCGCGTCCCGGCGCAGATCGACGCAATGCCGATACCGACAATCCCGCTTCACCGAACGCGCCACAACTGATCGGCGATGCGGCGCCTCTGGTGCTGGCGCGGCAGATGATCGATAAACTGGCGCGCAGTCAGGCGCCGGTGCAGATTCGTGGCGAATCCGGTTGCGGCAAGGAACTGGCGGCCCGCCTGATTCATGTCAACGGTGCGCGGCGGGACGGCCCGTTCGTGGCCGTCAACTGCGGTGCGATTCCCGAGAACTTGATGGAGTCCGAGTTTTTCGGACATCGAAAAGGCGCGTTCACGGGTGCGGTAGCCGATCATGATGGCTTTTTCCAGGCCGCCAACGGCGGCACGCTGTTTCTCGACGAAGTGGGTGATCTGCCGCTGTCGATGCAGGTCAAACTCTTGCGTGCGATCCAGGAAAAGCGTGTGCGCAAGGTCGGCTCCACCAGTGAGGAACCGGTCGACGTGCGTATCATCAGCGCGACGCATCGACATCTCGCTGACGAGGTCAAAAGCGGTTCGTTCCGGCAGGATCTGTATTACCGGCTTAATGTCATTGAATTGCGGATGCCCTCGCTGCGTGAACTGAGGGACGATATCCCGCGGCTGGCGGCAGCGATTCTGGCAAGGCATGCGGCAGACGGACGCTCGCTGCAACTTTCGGCGCAGGCCGAAGCGGTTCTTCAGGCATACCATTTTCCCGGCAACGTCCGTGAACTTGAAAACATTCTTGAGCGCGCGGTGGCGCTTGCCGGTTCCAGCGAAATTGCGGTCGACGATCTGCAACTGACCGATGAACGTGCGTCGGAGCAGGATGAGGATATCGAAGGTCTGCCGCTGCCTGAGCGGCTGGAGGCGATCGAACGCAAGGCGATTCTCGATGCGCTGGAACGCACCCGGTATAACCAGACCGCAGCGGCGAAGGTGCTTGGTATTTCTTTCCGGGCGCTGCGTTATCGCATCCAGAGACTTGGCATCAAGCAGGAACTCGATGCCAAGCCGTGAGGCGTTGCGGCACGTATGAGGCTTGATGCTGCCGGACTGGTCGCGGAAGCGCGTTATCTGCCGTCGCCCAACTGTGATGATCGTCCTGCAGATGCGTTGATTGATCTGCTGGTGCTTCATAACATCAGTCTGCCGCCGGGAGAATTCGGCGGTGACGCCATTATTGACCTGTTTCTGAACCGTCTCGATCCCGACGCGCATCCCTATTACAAAAACATTGCGGCGCTTCGGGTGTCGTCGCACTTCCTGATCCGGCGCGATGGTGTGTTGTTGCAGTTTGTGCCTTGCACGATGCGCGCCTGGCATGCCGGGCAGTCCTTGTGGGACGGCCGCGAACGCTGCAATGATTTTTCGGTCGGGATTGAACTTGAGGGGACTGATGACGAGGCCTTCAGCGATGCCCAATACGATAGCCTCAATGAGTTGGCGCGCACCTTGTATGCCCGATACCCCATCAAGGCCAGTGTCGGTCATTCCGACATTGCACCGGGTCGCAAGACCGATCCCGGCCCTTTTTTTTCCTGGCCACGCTACTTCAGGGGCTTGGGCATAAAAAATAATGTTTAAAATCAAATAATTATAATTATTTTCCTGATGGCCCCGTCAGGTTCCACCCGTTCAGACCTTTGCCTCGTTCTGAACCTTCGCGCAGCGAGCGAGGCCCGCTGGCACTCACGCTGCCAAACAATGCGGGGAGTCTGATTGCGTAACCAGATCCGCTGGGTTTGATGGGGCAAGGTTGCCTGTAGCAGGCCTATAGCCGCCTTGGCGACAGGCTGGTGGAGCCCCCGGTCGCCTACCGATTCCCCAGAGGTTCCCAAAGGGTGTATTCGGTCGCGCAGAGGGTGGGTCGGATACATGCATCCAGCCAACCGGTCTTGAACAGACACCGGACACATGCCTGCCGACCTGAGCTGACTCCACTATCCGGTCTGGTTGGTATGTCCTATGCCCCAAAGTGGTTACTTTTCCTGGTTTTTGAGGGATTCGTGCTCAATTTTTGTGCAAGAAATCCGGTGCTTAACGGCGCTTCCTGCTGTTTCTCAAGAACTTTTAAAAAAAGCGTCAAAACCTATTGCGGATTCAAAACGTGGCCACTAGAATTCGTCGAAAATAGCGTGTTGACCACTACATGTTGTGGTTAGTGAGTCGGGAGGCCTTTTTTCGTTTGGTTTCCCTAAGTAGTCTAAAAAATCTAAAAAGATCAAGGAGTAAAGGCATGCACGTCACCGTCGATTCCACCCAGTCCCGCGCCAACCCTCAAATCACTGCCACGACCGAAGACGCGGAGCGGGAGGCGGTATACGCGCAATACAAGATCATTCGCCGGAACGGCGCAGTTGTTGGTTTTGAGCCTTCCAAAATTGCTATTGCCATGACCAAGGCGTTTATTGCCGTCAATGGAGGTCAGGGCGCTGCTTCTGCCCGCGTGCGCGAACAGGTTGCGGCGCTGACTGACGGTGTCGTAAATGCCCTGATGCGGCGGCAGCCCTCCGGCGGCACCTTCCATATCGAAGACATCCAGGATCAGGTTGAACTGGCGATGATGCGCAATGGCGAACACCATGTAGCACGCGCCTACGTCCTTTATCGCGAAGAGCGTTCGAAGGAACGTGCACGGCAGCGTGAAGCGCAGCCGGCGGCCGTTGCACAGAAAACCCACGTTATCAATGTCACTGATGGTGGTGTAAGTCGTCCGCTGGACGTTGAGCGTATTACAGCCCTGGTTGAAAGCGCTTGCGCCGGGCTTGGCCGCGACGTCAGCGCCCAGCCGATTCTCGACGCCATGCAGCGCGATCTATATGACGGCGTGCCCATCGACGAAGTGCGCAAGTCGCTGATCCTCGCCGCGCGCGGCCAGATCGAGCAGGATCCGGGCTACAGCTATGTCACGGCCCGTCTGCTGATGCACACAATGCGCCTGGAAACACTGGGTGAAGAGGTGACGCAGGATGAAATGGCGACGCGTTACGCCGCCTACCTGCCGGAGTTCATCCAGAAGGGCATCAAGGCCGAGCTGCTCGATGAGCGCCTCGGTCATTACGACATGAAGGCGCTGGGCGCCGCGCTGGATGCACAGCGTGACCTCAAGTTCACCTATCTCGGCCTGCAGATCCTGTATGACCGCTATTTCCTGCACATCGAAGGCCAGCGCATCGAACTGCCGCAGGTGTTTTTCATGCGTGTGGCGATGGGCCTTGCGTTGAACGAACCGGAAAGCCAGCGCGAAGCGCGCGCCATCGAGTTCTACAACGTGCTGTCGAGCTTCGACCTGATGAGTTCGACCCCGACGCTGTTCAACTCCGGCACCCGCCGCTCGCAGCTTGCCAGCTGCTACCTGACCACGGTTTCCGACGACCTCGACGGCATCTACGAAGCGATCAAGGAAAACGCGATGCTGCAGAAGTATGCCGGCGGCATCGGCAACGACTGGACCCCCGTGCGCGCACTCGGCGCCTACATCAAGGGCACCAACGGCAAATCGCAGGGCGTGGTGCCGTTCCTGAAAGTGGTCAATGACACCGCTGTCGCGGTGAACCAGGGCGGCAAGCGCAAGGGCGCGGTGTGCTCCTACCTCGAGACTTGGCATCTGGACATCGAAGAATTCCTCGAACTGCGCAAGAACACCGGCGACGATCGCCGCCGCACCCACGACATGAACACCTCGAACTGGATTCCCGACCTGTTCATGAAGCGCGTGATGGAAGCCGGCGAGTGGACGCTGTTCTCGCCTTCGGATGTGCCGGACCTGCACGAGAAATTCGGCAAGGCTTTCGAGAAGGCCTACACCGAATATGAAGCGATGTGCGCCCGCGGCGAAATGAAGCTGTTCAAGAAGGTTCCGGCACTGCAACTGTGGCGCAAGATGCTCACCATGCTGTTCGAAACGGGTCATCCGTGGATCACCTTCAAGGACCCGTGCAACCTGCGTTCGCCGCAGCAGCACGTCGGCGTCGTGCACAGCTCCAACCTGTGCACGGAAATCACGCTGAACACCGGCCCCGACGAAATCGCCGTGTGCAATCTGGCCTCGGTCAACATGCCGGCGCATCTGGATCTGTCCACCGGCCTGCTCGACATGGAGAAACTCAAGCGTACGGTCGGTACCGGCATGCGCATGCTGGACAACGTGATTGACCTCAACTTCTACAACGTCAACAAGGCGCGCAACTCCAACTTCAAGCACCGTCCGGTCGGCCTCGGCATCATGGGCTTCCAGGACTGCCTGCATATGCTGCGCATTCCGTACGGTTCGCCGGCGGCTGTGGAGTTTGCCGACCGTTCGATGGAGCAGGTGACCTACACCGCCTACTCGGCTTCGTCCGATCTGGCGGAAGAGCGCGGCCCGTACTCGACGTTCAAGGGTTCGCTGTGGGATCGCGGCATCCTGCCGCTGGATTCGCTGAAGGTGCTGGCCGATGAGCGCGGCGGTTATGTCGAGTGCGACATGTCCACCCGACTGGACTGGAGCGCCCTGCGCAGCCGCATCCAGCGCGTCGGCATCCGCAACTCGAACTGCATCGCCATCGCGCCGACGGCGACCATCGCCAACATCACCGGCCTGTCGCAGTGCATCGAGCCGACCTACCAGAACCTCTACGTCAAATCGAACCTGTCTGGCGAATTCACGGTGGTCAACGAGTTCCTCGTGCGCGATCTGAAGAAACTCAACCTGTGGGACGAAGTGATGGTTGCGGATCTCAAGTACTTCGACGGTTCGCTGGAGAAGATCGACCGCGTCCCGCCTGACGTCCGCGCGCTGTATGCCACCGCGTTTGAAGTCGACGCGAGCTGGCTGGTCGAATGTGCGGCACGCCGGCAGAAATGGATCGACCAGTCGCAGTCGCTGAACATCTACATGGCCGGCGCTTCGGGCAAGAAACTGGATGACACCTACAAGCTGGCCTGGCTGCGTGGTCTGAAGACCACGTATTACCTGCGCACGCTGGGCGCGACATCCACGGAGAAATCGACCGGCCGTGCCGGTCAGTTGAACGCGGTATCAGCGGACGGCATTTCGACGGAGGAACAACCCAAGGTGTGCTCGATACTCGATCCCGAGTGCGAAGCCTGCCAGTAAACATGCAGTTGCAAGGCGGAATCAGGGACGGCGGTAAGGAAATGCAGTTGAAGGTTGCTTTGCGGGCGGTGCGACGGTTTCACCCTTAACAACAATCAAGAAACTGTCGCCGGCTCTGGAAGGTGTCCACCGACAACGCTAATAAAGGAGACTGAAGATGTTGCAATTTGAAGATAACTCGGCTGCTGGTATTGGCAGCATTCGCCAACCCGCAGAACTTGATCGCACCCCGGCACAGAACCCCGCGGCAGAAGTGGAGCTGCGCCGGGTCAATGTCGCTGACAAGCGGGTGATCAACGGCAGCACCGACGTCAATCAGCTGGTGCCGTTCAAATACAAATGGGCATGGGACAAATACCTCTCGGCCTGCGCGAACCACTGGATGCCGCAGGAAATCCAGATGAGCCGCGACATCGCGATGTGGAAAGACCCGAACGGCCTCACCGAAGACGAGCGCCGCATCGTCAAGCGTAACCTCGGATTTTTTGTCACTGCCGACTCGCTGGCCGCCAACAACATCGTGCTCGGCACCTACCGCCACATCACGGCGCCGGAATGCCGGCAGTACCTGCTGCGCCAAGCCTTCGAAGAGGCGATCCACACCCATGCCTATCAGTACATCGTCGAGAGCCTCGGCCTTAACGAAGGTGAAATTTTCAACGCGTACCATGAGGTTCCGTCAATACGCGCCAAAGACGAATTTTTGATTCCCTTCATTGATGTGCTGACCGATCCGTCTTTCAAGACCGGAACGCCGGAAGCCGACCAGAAGCTGCTGAAGAGCCTGATCGTGTTCGCCTGCCTGATGGAAGGCCTGTTCTTCTACGTCGGTTTCGCGCAGATTCTCGCGCTGGGCCGCCAGAACAAGATGACCGGCGCCGCCGAGCAGTATCAGTACATCCTGCGCGACGAGTCGATGCACTGCAATTTCGGCATCGACCTGATCAATACGATCAAGATGGAAAACCCGCATCTGTGGACCACCGAGTTCCGCGAAGAGCTGAAGGAACTGTTCCACAAGGGCGTGGAGCTTGAATATCGGTATGCGGAAGACACCATGCCGCGCGGCGTGCTCGGGCTCAATGCCGCGATGTTCAAAGAGTATCTGCGCTACATCGCCAACCGCCGTGCACAGCAGATCGGTCTCGATATCCTGTTCGAAGGTGTCAACAACCCCTTCCCATGGATGTCGGAAATGATCGACCTGAAAAAGGAACGTAATTTCTTTGAAACCCGCGTCATCGAGTACCAGACCGGGGGCGCGTTGTCCTGGGAGTGATTCCGGGAAATCCCGACACAAAACGGAGATCAACACGAAATATGCGATTGAACGCGTGCATCTCGCCAACGGGCGGGATGGTGTGCTGACCCAGCAAGGCAGCCGGCGGCGTTTCGTTCTGCGGTGCAAACCGCAGGGCGGCGCCGCCGGAATTTTTCGGGGTTTTGATCAACACCACGATGGAGGGTCCATTCCTTGGCACTCAGTCTGAAGTTCCGGCGTTACCGCAGTCGCAGACCGCATCTGCACACGGTCACCGAACTGCGCGCAGAAGATAACTGCACGCTCTGGCTGCGGTTTGACGATGGCCTCGAGGGACATGTTTATCTGGGTGACCTGGTTGAAGAAACATCGCTCGCGGTGTTGTCCGATGCCTCGTTGTTCCGCCGCGTGGCATTCGATCCGGTGTCCAATCTGCTGACATGGAGTGGCGGCGTACGTATTGATCCTGACATGCTGTACCGCAATCTGGCGTACAAGGCTGGCGCTGTTTTGCACTGACCGAGCAGCGAGAGGCGCGTGATCCCTGACGGGAAACTGCGCCACCGTATCTAGACCGTGAAGGAGGTTCCCATGGCTAAAGCCAAGAAGAAGGCAGCAAAGAAAAAAGTTGCGAAGAAGAAGCCAGTTCTGAAAAAAAAGGTGGCACCGAAGAAAAAGACGTCGACGAAAAAGGTCGCCAAGAAAAAAGTCGCAAAAAAGAAAATCGTCCGCAAGGCGGCGGCCAAGAGTTCCAGCCGGAAAGAAGGCAAAAAAAAGCCGGCTCGAAAGCCGGCTGAGAAAAAAGTAGTCAAGAAGAAACCTGCTGCAACAAAGCGGGCGGTCAAAGCGAAACCGGTAGCCCAGAGTGCAGCACCGGCGCCGATCGCGCCCCGTCCGATTGCGATTCCAGGCGCCTGGCCTTTTCCGATGGGAAGCAAACCATAGGAATTTGGCCTGACATCTGCGCTGTGCGGCGGAATCGTCCTCGGGAGTAGTCCGATGTCCGTCGCGGAGAGCGGGTCGCAACCGCGAACAGCAGGGCGTTAAAGATACCCAATCCGCCCCCCCGGGGCAAGGCGCGGTGTGTGCTGCCCCGACCGATGCCTCATAAAATATTCATAATAATCAATTAGTTGCACGCATTAAAATTTTTTTCTGTGGCCCCAATCTGCCTGCTTTAACCCGCTTGGCGGGGCTCCGGAAGCTGTGTTCCGGCCCCCGGATGGAGCCATCCCCGCCCCGTTACACTGTGCGCTCACCACGCAAAAACGGGGGGCGACCATGAACCAGCCCATGCAGGCTTTGATCCTTGTTTTCGCCATGCTGATGGCGAATATTGCCGGTGCAGCGACCGCCGGCGTGCAATTGCGATCCACCAAAGGCGATTTCACCGAAATCAGGGATCGCGTGGTGATGGCGCTGGAAAATCGCGGCCTCGTGATCAATTACACCGCAAAAGTCGGCGACATGCTGGAACGTACCGGACGCGATCTTGGACGTGAACGCCGCATTTACAACAATGCTGAAGTCCTCGAATTCTGCAGTGCCGCCCTGTCGCGCGACACGATGGAAGCCGATCCGCGCAACATTGTGTTTTGTCCGTACTCGATTGCCGTTTATACCTTGCCGCAAGTGCCGGGTACGGTTTATCTGTCCTACCGAAGCCCGGTCGCGCAGGGCTCGGGGCAGTCGATCCGCGCGTTGCGCGCGGTCGAAAAACTGCTGGCCGACGTGGTACGCGAAGCTTTGAAGTAACTCCGTAAATCAGCGGGACGGATTTTTAGCGCTGAACGGGACGCAACTGCCGTACCCCGCAACGTTTGGTTACTGCAGCGGCGCCTTGCCGTTCGAGATATCCATGATCATCCGCGTTGCCAGGTAGAGCCGCGGTTCTATCGACGGGATCAGGATGTATTCTGCGTTGGTCGAGTGTGATCCGAAACCGCGCAGACCGAAGCCTTCGATGACCGGCGCCTTGGTGGACAGTGCTGCAAACGCGGCGTCAGTGCCGCCGCCGGTCGGGCGGTCGCGCAAGGTGAGTTTCTGGCCGATTTCTTCATAGATGCCCACGGCGTGGGCACCCAGCGCGCGCGACGCGTCGGTGGCCTGCAGCGGCGGACGGCGGCGTTCGAAATCGAGCGTGACGTCGGCCTCCGGCAGCAGTTTGTTCTTGATGCGCTCGCGCAGCGTCTGTTCAATGCCTTCGAGGTCAGCAACTCGATTGACGCGGACGTCGGCCTGGGCCTGCGCACCCGGCGGGATCATGTTGCGCACGATCCCGGCCCGCGCCAAGGTCCAATTCAGGTGTTGTCCGACTTTTGGATCAGACAAGTCGCGGGCCTGAAGGATCTGGTGCGACAGTTCATAGAGGGCATTCACGCCGAGGTGCGGCGACCCGCCGGCGTGCGAGGCGCGGCCACGAACCGTGAGTGTTGCCGCACCGATGCCACTGGTGGCAAGGCGGATCTGGTCCAACTTCGGTCCGCCGCCGCCCTCGAATGACAGCACGGCATCGTGCTCGCGGCCGAGTTTTTCGATCAGGAAGCGTGATCCGGGCGAACTGATTTCCTCGTCGCCATTGATCAGCACGGTCAGCGTGCCGTACTCGCGGAAGTTGAGGGTTCTCAGCATCGCCAGCGTATGCATGATGAGGGCGATGCCATGCTTGTTGTCGGCGATGCCGAGGCCGTAGGCGCGATCGCCTTCAATCTTGAACGGCTGTCCCGAAAGCATGCCGGGTGGATACACGGTGTCCATATGGGCGATCAGCAGGATTTTACGGGTGCCGGTACCGGTGAAGGTGGCGCGCACCATGCGTCCGATTTTCTCCGGCGTATCGAACATCTTGTAGATTTCCGGGCCGGCTTCGATCTGCTCGGTTGATGCTCCCAGCGCTTTGAGTTTTTCCGCAATCAGTTTGGCGATTTTCTCCAGACCGGCGTAATCCATGCTGCCGGATTCGATTTCGACGAGTTCCTTCATCGTCTGCAGCATCGCGGGCTGTTCTTTTTTTGCAAGTGCCAAGATGGCCTCATTGGCGGCTGCAAGTGCGCTGCCTGTGCATAGCGCCATTGCCAGCGTGATAGCGCATGTAATTGTTTTTATTGAATTTTTCATGTTATCCCCTGATTGATTGATACGAGTCGACTTCAATATGAAACGTTCGATGCCGTATTTACAGGTTGCCGGCGAGCGTTGCTGCAAATGCGGCTATGGCCTGATCGACTTCATTGTGGCCGACATGACGATGCGTCACGAAGCGCAGCGAACGATGATCGGCAGGACTGACGGCAATTCCGGCCAGCGCCAGCGCGTCCGACCACTGTGCTGCGCTACGGGTGGTGAACGAAACATCGACGCGCACGATATTGGTTTCCGCATGCGAGGGATCGCACAAGCGCGGATCGATCCGGTGCAGGCCATCCGCCAGCCGTTTCGCACTGGCGTGATCTTCTTTCAGTCGATCCACCATGGTTTCCAGTGCGACGATGCCGGCCGCTGCAATCGAGCCCGCCTGCCGCATATTGCCGCCGACCATGCGCCGGAACGGGCGCGCGCGTTCGATGAAAGCCTTTGAGCCGCAAAGCACAGAGCCGATCGGTGCCGACAGTCCTTTCGACACGCAGAAACACACGGAATCGGTGTGCCGTGCCACATCCGCGGCAGTCACGCCGAGCGCAGCGGCAGCATTGAACAGTCGTGCGCCGTCGGTATGCACCGGAATGCCATTGCTGCGCGCGAGTTCATGGACGCGCTGCATGTGCGCCAGCGGCAGCACGGCGCCACCGGCGCCGTTGTGCGAGTTTTCCATGCAGATCAGCGCTGTGCCGAAATTGTTGCGGGTCATTGGCCGAATGGCTTCGCGCAGGGCGGTTTCGTCCATCGCACCGCGTGTGCCGGGAATCGCCTTGTAGAACACGCCGGCTACGGCGGCGAGCCCGCCGAGTTCGGTGTTGAGCATGTGTGCGCCGCGCTCGAGCAGCACTTCCCCTGCACGCGAGGTATGGGCAAGCACGGCGACCAGGTTGGTCATCGTGCCGCTGGGCATATACAGGCCCGCTTCCTTGCCGGTGCGTGCCGCCGCCAGCGCTTCCAGTTTGATCACCGTTGGATCGCCGTCGCGTGAATCATCGCCTTGGGTTGCGCCCTGCATCGCGGCGAGCATGGCCTCGGTCGGGCGCGTGACAGTGTCGGTACGGAAATCGATCAGCGTGGTCATGATGAGAGGGTATTGGAATAAAACGTGAGTGGAGATGGAAATTGTGAAGTCAAAACGGGAATTGTGAAGCCAAAACGCAGGTTACGTCGGACAAAGGCCGTGTAGCAACCCGCCGTTCAATAACATTCTTCTTCGCCGTCTGGTTGCACAGGGCGCGCAACAAAGCCGAATCGTGCTGGCGCATCGCTGGCCAGTAAGGGATGTAGCGGAAGGTCTCCGTTTCCGGTTTGCAACAGCAGGCCGGATTCGTGGCCGGCCTGCAGGGCGTCGAATGCGGCGGCCAGCGCGATTTCATCGGGCGCTTTCGCAGTTGCATCGCGAAAGCGCGGAATCAGCAGTTCGAGATCGGTGTCGTGAACAAGGCCAATACCGATATCGCTGGCCAGCAGCAACTGACCGGCATCATCCATGAACGCAGCATTGACGGTTGCGGTGCTTGCGCCGGTATGTGCAGTCAGCGTCAGCGCTGATCCGGTCTGAGCACTGATGCGATAGATGAACGGCGTGTAATCCAGGGAAACGTACACCCGCTGCGGACCGTTCTGCAGAAACCAGCGGCCCTGCGCATCGTGGCTGTAGTTGCGGCCGAAAAATTCAGTGATGCCGGGATTGGTGACACGGTCGCCCTTGAGCAGCCAGTGACCGCGCCGGTCCAGCGACAGCCAGCCGAATACTGAAGGCACGTTCGGCCATTTTGCCATGCCGCGAAGAACGATGTCATCCATGCCGGGAATTTATCATGGCGAGGTTTAACCCCATATGCGGCCGGAGTCCGTTTGCAAAAGCTCAGAGTGGTGTTTTCATCAAAGGAGGCCGGCATTGCTGTCCGGGACATTGGAGATTATCGCGATTGATGCAGGCGCAGCCGGTTGCCGGTCTGAGGGGCCTTCTGCATACTGGCGTCCCGTGAAAACTGCAGATTCCGATGACAGTGATGAAGCGCTGATGCTGGCTTATCGCGATGGCGATGCCGGCGCTTTTGATGTGCTGTATGCCCGGCATCGCGGCGGCACCTACCGGTATTTGCTGCGACAGTGCCGCAATGCCGGGCTGGCAGAAGAAATGTTCCAGGACGTGTGGATGAACCTGATCCGGGCGCGTGCCGCTTACACCGTACAGGCCCGCTTCACCACTTATCTATACCGGATTGCGCATAACCGGCTTATGGATCACTTTCGGCGCCATGACGCAGACGCGGTTTCGCTGGATGATGACAACGCCGTGCCGATGGATGAGCCCGTTGCACCGCGCGGTGCTGATCCCGCAGTGGGGGCCGAATCGCGGGCACAGGCTGCGCAACTGCTGGCCTTGCTCGGCAAACTGCCCGCTGAACAACGCGAAGCCTTCGTGCTGCAGCAGGAGGGTGGCATGAGTGTCGAGGAAATCGCCGAGGCCACCGGGGTGAACCGCGAAACGGCAAAAAGCCGCCTGCGTTATGCGCTGGCCAAACTGCGGGAGGGCATGCAGTCATGGCGCTGAAACCCGGTATTACTGATATGGAACACGATCCGCAGCTTTCGGCGGAATACCGTGCGGCTTCTGGCGAACTGCCACCGCTGGCTCTGGATGACCGCATCCGTGCCGCAGCGCGCCGCGAAGCGGGCGCCGGTCCGCGCCGCCGGTCGCGCTGGTCGGCGTGGCAGATGCCGGTGTCGCTGGCCGCCGTTGTCGTGCTGTCGGTCACTGTCGTACTGATGATGCGCGATGAGGGCGTTGACCGGGTCGAACCGGACTTGCCGCCGCCGGTCGCCGAAGCGCCCGCCCCGCAAAGCGCCACTGAACCGGCAGCCCGGGCGCGTATTGCGGAGGCACCCATGCCGTCGCGCCCGCAGGCTTTGCCGCCCGCAGTCACGGGCGCCTCTCAGGCGAAGCCGGCGCCGCCGTTGGCGGAGGCGGCCCCGGCGGTGATGGCCAAGGTACAGCCTGCGGCCGAAGTGCCGGTGCCCGCCGCAACTGTAGCCCTGCGTGATGAATCAGCTGCCGAACGCAACGTCGCCCCGGCCCGGGAGGCTGCCCGACCGATGCTCCGTTCGGCCCCGGCTGCGGTCTCGGCCGATGCCGTAGCAGGCCCGGCGGCTCGCGTGGCCGCGCCGGCGGCGGCGATGTCTGCCCCAGCGCCAGACCGGGTGCTGTGGCAGGACCTGGTGAATGAACCCGCCGAGAAGTGGGTGCAGCGAATGGTTGAATGGCGGCGTGCCGGGCGAACCGCAGATGCCGATGCACTGGCTGCCGAATTCCGCCGCCGCTTTCCGGACCACCCCTTGCCTGATGAAGCCCCCGTCCGATGAGCGCTGATCCCAAGCCGGAAAAACCGCCCGCGCCCGAACCCTGGGAATGCTGCCAAAGTGGCTGTGACCCCTGTGTTTACGACCGGTACTGGGAAGCACTCACTAACTATGAGGCCGCATTGCAGGCCTGGCAATCGCGCCAGCCCGGCGATCCATCCATCGCTGAAGATGTCTTATAAATATTTGATTTAATTGATATTTATTGAATTTACGCGGTTTGGGTGAACTCTCCGCTGCATTGCGGCTCAAATTGCAGCCAATTCTTAGGAAGGGAACGGTTTTAATCGTAAATATTGATATTAATTATTTATAATCAATAGCTTATGATTTATGTTGCGTCGCGGAAGCCGCTGCCGGTAAACTCCGCGTCCCTTTCTGGTTCAGAAGGTCAAACAAAGGCAGAAAAAGCCCTCTTTTTGGGTTGCGACGCCTGCCCTGAACACCTAGAATTGGCCAGTTTTTTTGAGTAGCCCACAACCTGTAGTGGTCAGGGGCTGAACGCAGTCCTAATGGAGACACCCGTTACCGTAGCGAGGTAACACAGATGTTGCGCCCCGCTCGAAGCGTAGGCGCAAACCCGAAAGGAGGTTTTGCGTGTTTGCAAAATCGATTTCAGCACTATCCCCGACGGACCGTCCGGCAGAATCGCTGCCGCGGCTCCGCAAGATCCTCACCCTGGCTGTTTTTCTGGCCAGTTTTTCCGCCCTGATCCTGCTGTTGCACGAACGTTACGGCGTCCAGCTCATGGAGTCTGCCCTGGCTGTCGTGCAAAGCGAAGCGAATGCCATTTCCGCTCGCGTACTGGCGCAGCCGGAAGAAGTCGTCGTCAAGCCCGAAGATGCCCGCCACGTGGCCCTGGCCGAGTATCTGGCCAAGCGCTACAAGGTCGCGCAGGAACTGACGCTGGACTTCGTCCGCATCGCCCATGCCGAAGGCGCCAAGGTCGGTCTCGACCCGCTGCTGGTGATGGCGGTGATTGCTGTCGAGTCCCGCTTTAACCCGATCGCTGAAAGCGTGGTCGGCGCCAAGGGTCTGATGCAGATCATCCCGAAATTCCACGGCGACAAGCTGGCGAAGTTCGGCGGTGAAAAGGCGGTATTCGATCCGGAATCGAACATCCGTGTCGGCACCCGGATTCTCAAGGAATACCTGGCCCGTACCGGCAACGTCGGCATCGCCCTGCAGATGTATGCGGGTGCGCTGGGCGACGAGAACGACACCTATACCAACCAGGTGCTGGGCGAGAAGCAGCGCCAGCAGCAGGTGGTGGCCGCACTGGCCGAACCGGCGCCGACCGCGCCGCGGCTGGTGCAGCGCGTCCGCGTCGCGTCACGCCACGCCGATTCCCCCCTCGGCGAGTAATCCACGGACGGCATGGCCGGCATCCGCATCGTCTGGCCCGCGGGTTCGGTCATTGCCGACCTGAACCCGGGGCCGACGGTCGACAAGCTGCTGGCCGCATTGCCCTGCGAGTCGATCGTCAACACCTGGGGCGATGAAGTCTATTTCACGTTGCCGATAAAAGCCGCGCTTGAGCCGGGCGCGCAACAGGTTGTTGAACCCGGCACCGTCTGTTTCTGGGTTAACGGCAGTGCACTGGCACTGCCCTGGGGCCGCACCCCCGCATCACACGGCGATGAATGCCGTCTGGTCAGCCCCTGCAGCGTGCTCGGCCGCATCCGCGGCGACGCCTCGGCGCTGAACACTGCAAAAGACGGCGACACGATCCGCATCGAAGCGGCCTGACGACCCCTATAATGGCTGCACACCCAACGGGAGCACGCCATGGCCGAGCAGGAAATGCCCAAGGATTTTTTCGAGTTCATGCAGAAGATGTGGAACCCCATGGGCTTCCCCATTCCCGGCATGATTGCGCCGACGATGAATGTCGAAGATCTCGACAAAAAAATCGCCGAACTCAAAGCCGTTGAAACCTGGCTGACGATGAACACCGGCTTTGTGCAGATGACCATCAAGACGCTGGAGATGCAGCGTGCGGGGCTGGAAAGTTTGCAGGCAGCGGGCAAGGCTGCGGCGGACAGCGTAAAAAAAACGCCGGATTAAACCGGCGTTTGTATTTCAGGGCCTGAAGTTTTAAGCCCGCAGATCCAGGGTTTTGGGATCAAAGAACGGCTTTCCACCTTTAATCTGTGTCCGGTGCATCAACCTTCTCGACTCCGGATCAAAAGCATCGCGACGATGCATCGCGCAGCGGTTGTCCCACATCACCAAATCACCGACTTTCCACACCTGATACCACTCGAATTCCGCTTTGGTGGCGTGTGCCCATAGCTGATTGAGCAGGTCTTCGCTTTCGTCGAGTGGCAGGCCAATCACGTAGGAATTGTGGCGGCGGCCGAGGAACAGGCAGTTGCGGTGGGTTTTTTCGTGCGTGCGCACCAGCGGATGCATCGCACCCGGCGCATCGCGCGGGTCGCTCACTTCAGCAAAACCCTTGCGCAGTTCACCGGCGCTGTTGCGGCTGGAGTCGTGGCGGCAGAAGCGGCCGAGCACCTGCTTTTTCAATGCATCGGGCAGTGTGTCCCAGGCCTTGTACATATTCGAGAATCCGGTGTTGCCGCCGGCGGGTGGTACTTCCAGTGAATAGAGCAGGCTGCCGATCGGTGCCAAGTCGTTGTATGACATGTCGGTATGCCACACGGCTTCGTAGTGACCGAGGTTGCCGATGGGTTTGCCGTCGACCTTGATGTTCGACATTACGGTGATCTGCGGGAAGGGATTGACCACGTCCTTGCCGGCATGGATCGGCGCTGAATCCAGTTCGCCGAAGCGCTGGCCGAAGGCGAGCAGTGCGGGGTCATCGAGTTGCTGGCCGCGGAAGCGCAGCACCAGATGCGTGTGCCAGGCATCTTCGATCTGGCGGAAGGTTTCATCCGACAGCGGTTTCGACAGGTCGATACCCACCACGTCGGCGCCGAGCGCAGCGCCGGTGGGGATGACGGTGACATTGTTTTTTTGCGGTGTATCCATGGGGGTTCCTCCAGACAGAGGGGCCATGCTACGCCGCCCGGCCGCTGCACTCAACGCAGCGGCCATATTGCGGAAACGTTTTTACTGCGGTTGCCGGCTTATTTGGCGCCGATCTTGTTGCGCAGCAGGCCCAGACCCTCGACTTCCGTTTCGAGGATGTCGCCGGCCTTCATGAATTCCGGCGGGTTGCGCGCATGGCCGACGCCGGCGGGGGTGCCGGTCAGGAACAGGTCGCCCGATTCCAGCGTCAGACCGGCCGAGAGTTCGGCAAGCAGGCGCGGAATCTTGAAATACATATAGCTGGTGTTCGAATCCTGCTTGGTCACACCGTTGACGCGGCAGGTGATGCGCAGGTTCTGCGGGTTTTTGACTTCATCCGCCGTGGTGATCCACGGGCCCATCGGGCAGTGGCCGTCGAGGCTCTTGCCCTTGAACCACTGCTGGCCGTGCTGGCGCTGCACTTCGCGCGCCGACACGTCGTTGGCGATCATGTAGCCGAAGATGTGTTTCATCGCATCGGCTTCCTTGATGTTGCGGCCGGGCTTGCCGATGACGACGGCCATTTCGACTTCCCAGTCGAGCTTTTCGGTGACGCCGGGGTGCGAGGGCACTTCACCGTAGGGGCTGTTCACCGACAGCGGCTGCTTGGTGAAGAAGGCCGGGTGCTTGGGCAGTTCCGTCACATGCGGACGAGCCTTCGCGCCTTCCTCGAAATGCTCGACATAGTTCCAGCCGACGCAGAACACGTTTTTGCGCGGACGCGGAATCGGCGCGTGAAGCGTGATCTTGTTCATTTTGTGGTGGCCGGTTTTCACGCCGGTAATCGCTTTTTTCACCAGCGCGAGGCCGCTTTTGCCGGCGGTGACCAGGCCGATCATGTCATTGGCGGCGAAGGGCAGTTTGACGCGCGCCTTTTTCGCGGCGGTCGCGAGATCGATGATGCTGCCGTCAGCGGCGATGACACCGATGGTGGACGGGGCGCGTTTGCCCGCGGAGTAGGTGACCAGTTTCATTGCATTCTCCCTTGATGATGTTGAATGTTATTAAAGTTTTTTGAATTGTTCGCAGGCGCGGACCAGCGCTGCGCAGATGCCGGGCTCCCATGCCGAATGGCCGGCATCGGGAATGATGTGGTACTCCGCTTCAGGCCAGACGCGGTGCAGATCGTCGGCCGACACGATGGGGCAGACTGCGTCATAACGGCCCTGCACGATCACACCCGGAATCTTGCGGATGCGATCGACATTGGCGAGCAGTGAATTTTCCGGCAGGAAAATATCGTGCTTGAAATAATGCGCTTCGATGCGCGCGAGTCCGAGCGACACCACATCTCCGGCGAAGTAGGCCACGGTTTCCGGGCTCGGCAGCAACGTCGAACACGAACCTTCATAGATGCCCCAGGCGCGGGCCGCCGGCAAATGCACCGCCGGATCGGGATCAGTCAGCCGGCGGTGATAGGCCGTGAGCAGGTCGCCGCGTTCCGCTGCGGGAATCGGATCAGTGAACGCGCGCCACGCTTCCGGAAAAATATTGCGCAGGCCGTAAAGGAACCAGTCGATCTCGCTTTTGCGACACAGGAAAATGCCGCGCAGGATCAGCCCGGTGCAGCGCTCAGGATGGAATTCCGCATAGGCCAGCGCCAGCGTGCTGCCCCAGGAGCCGCCGAACACCAGCCATTGTTTGATGCCGAGATGCTCACGCAGTTTTTCAATGTCGGCGACCAGCAGCGGTGTCGTGTTGTCGGTGATCTCGCCCAGCGGTGTTGAACGTCCCGCGCCGCGCTGGTCGAAAATGACAATGCGGTAATGCGCCGGATCAAAAAAACGGCGATGCGACGGTGCTGCACCGGCGCCCGGGCCGCCGTGCAGGAACAGCACCGGTGCGCCCTTGGGATTGCCCGACTCCTCGAAATACATGCGATGCCGGCCGTCGAGCGTGAGCATGCCGGCGTTGTAGGGTTCGATCTCGGGATAAAGTTCGGCGCGCACGCCGGAAGAAGCTTGGGCCATGGAATTTACGTTGCGGTATTAAGTCAGCAAAACAACGCTGCAAAAAAGCAGCGCAACGTTAGCACAAAGGCCGCGCGGCTAGAACCCGTTTCAAAAACCTGCCGAGCGCAGTCGGGACCAGGCGCCCGCGAGGCTTCGACGAGACATTACCGTGATGGTAAGACTTGGGATGATGAGGCGGGAGAACCGCAGCGGGCAACGCAGTCCTGACAAGCGCAGGCGTTTTTGAGACGGGTTCTACATCATGCTCACATGGGCGGCCACTACGCGCCAACCCTCGGGCAGGCGCACCCAGGTCTGCATCTGCCGCCCGATGCGTCCGCCGCGGTCGAAGTGGATGCTGGCGGTGGCGCAGTCGCGGCCGAAGGTGGTGATGACCGTGCGTTGCACAGTCCGCGCCAGTCCCGTCGGAGACCGTGCCGAACGGAAGCGCGCGATTTCTTCATGGCCGTAGAGCAGTTCGCCGGCGCCGTAACGCACCGTGTGCGGACTGTGCCAGAACAGTTCATCCAGCACCGCGACGTCGTTGTTGACCAGCGCCTGCTCGTACCGATCGAATGCGGCGGTGACTTCCGCAACGACATCCGGAATATTGATTTCCACGGCTCCCCCTTGATCCTCAATCCGCAAATCTGCGCTTCAGTCGGCGCGGGCGCCGGTCTCCTTGACCACCTTCGCCCATTTTTCGATGTCCTGTTTGACCACTGCAGAAAACTGCACGGAATTACCATACATCATTTCCGCACCGCGCTGCGACAGACCGCTGCGTAAAGTTTTGTTGTCCATCAGTTTCGCGACGTCGGCCTCGATTTTTTTGCTGACCGGCCCCGGCGTTCCCGCCGGCGCGAACAGGCCATACCACTGCGCAGCCTCGTATCCGGGCAATCCGTTTTCGGCAACCGTCGGGATTTCCGGCAGCGTGGGATAACGTTTGGTGGTGGTGACCGCCAGCGCGCGCAATTTCCCGCTCTGCACCTGCGGCAATGCCGAAACGATGATGTCGATCATGTATTGGGTGCGCCCCGCGATCAGGTCGGGCAGGGCCGGGCCGCTGCCCTTGTACGGCACATGCACGGCATTGATGCCGGTCATCATGTTGAACATCGCTGCGGCAAGATGCGGCAACGCGCCGTTGCCGGAAGAGGCATAGGACAATTGGCCGGGCTTGGCCTTGCCGAGCGCAATCAATTCCTTGACCGATTTCACCGGCAGGCCGTTGGTGACCACCAGCAACTGCGGCGACAGCGCAAACGAGGACAGTGCCATCAGGTCCTTTCGCGGATCGTATTGAAGATCGGGATACACGCTGGGTGCGATGACCACACCGGCGTTGACGCCCATCAGCAGCGTGTAACCGTCGGGCGGGCTTTTCGCCACCAGACCGGTGCCGATGGTGGCGCCGGCGCCGCCGCGGTTATCGACGACAACGGTTTGCCCCCACATCTCCGATAAAGACTGGCCCACGGCGCGGCCGACGTAATCAGAGGCGCCGCCCGGCGGGAAGGGAATGATCAAGCGTACCGGTTTTTTCGGGAAATCAGCGGCGAACAGTGGCGATACAGCCAGCACTGCGAAGACGATCAGGCACAGCGCTGCGCGAATAAGGCGCTCCGTGATCGGGAGTGAACGGTGGAATGTCATTAATTTCATGGGCGCGATCTCCTGCATGCCCACGCTGCAATTCCTGTGCCACAGTGTTTCAGGGCCGTTACAGCGGTAATTGCGGCGCGGCCTGCCTGTTGTCGGCACTGCGCCGGTGCTTCCTCGAGTGTGGTGCTTCTTCGTAGTGCGGAAATAGTCAACGTTCCGCAAACCGGGCGGGTAAGGGGGCTACGGTATAATCCCGCTCCCGCGCAGCAGAGGCTGCGTGAACGAATTTTCCGAAAGGCGGATTCCGCAATGCCTGAAGAGCAACTGCGCAAAGCAGCCCTCGAATATCACCGTTATCCCGTGCCGGGCAAGATCGCCGTCACGCCGACCAAGGGGCTGGTCAATCAGCGCGACCTCGCGCTGGCCTACACCCCCGGCGTCGCCAAAGTCTGCGAAGAAATTGCCGCCCATCCTGCTGAAGTCAGCAATTACACGGCGCGCGGCAATCTGGTGGCCGTCATCACCAACGGCACTGCCGTGCTGGGCCTTGGCAACATCGGGCCGCTGGCCTCGAAGCCGGTGATGGAAGGCAAGGCGGTGCTGTTCAAGAAGTTTGCCGGCATCGACGTCTTCGATATCGAAATCAACGAACAGGATCCGCACCGGCTGGTGGAAGTCATTGCCGCGCTGGAACCGACTTTCGGCGGCATCAATCTCGAAGACATCAAGGCGCCGGAGTGTTTCATCGTCGAGCGCGAATTGCGCAAGCGCTGCAAGATCCCCGTGTTCCATGATGACCAGCACGGCACCGCGATCACCGTCAGCGCCGCCTTCACCAACGGGCTCAAGGTTGTCGGCAAGGACATTTCCAAAATCAAGCTCGTGGTGTCCGGCGCGGGCGCCGCGGCATTGGCCTGTCTGGATCTGCTGGTATCGCTGGGCCTGAAAAAAGAAAACATCACCGTCACCGACATCGTCGGCGTGGTCTACAAGGGCCGTGCCGAACTGATGGACCACGACAAGGCGCGTTACGCCATTGAAACCGATGCGCGCCAGCTCGGCGACGTGATGGCCGGCGCCGATGCCTTCCTTGGCCTGTCAGCGGGCAAGGTGCTCAAGCCGGAGATGGTCAAGCAGATGGCGGACCGTCCGCTGATCCTCGCGCTGGCCAATCCGGAACCGGAAATCCTGCCCGAGCTGGTGAAAGAAGTGCGCCCGGATGCGGTGATGGCCACGGGCCGTTCGGATTACCCGAACCAAGTCAACAACGTGTTGTGCTTCCCGTTCATTTTCCGTGGCGCATTGGATGTCGGCGCGACCACCATCAACCGCGAAATGGAAATCGCCGCGGTCAACGCGATTGCCGCGCTGGCCCAGGCTGAGCAGTCGGACATCGTCGCCGCCGCCTACGGCGAGCAGGACCTGAAGTTCGGCGCTGACTACCTGATCCCCAAACCTTTTGATCCGCGCCTGATCGAACACGTCGCGCCGGCTGTGGCCAAGGCCGCGATGGACAGCGGTGTGGCGACGCGGCCGATCACCGACTTCGACGCCTACAAAGATCGCCTCAACCGCTTTGTTTACCAGTCTGGCCACATCATGCGTTCGGTGTTCGCTGCGGCGAAGAAATCGCCGAAGCGTGTGGTGTATGCCGAAGGCGAGGAAGAACGTTTCCTGCGCGCGGCGCAGCAGGTGGTTGATGAAGGCCTCGCACGTCCGTTCCTGATCGGCCGTCCGAATGTCATCGAGACGCGCATCGAGCGCCTCGGACTGCGGCTGCAGCGCGACAAGCATTACGTGGTCATTGATCCCAACAACGATCCGCGCTACCGCGACTACTGGACTGAATATCACCGCCTGACCAAACGCAAGGGCATTTCCGCGGAACTGGCCAAGCTCGACATGCGCCGCCGGCCGACACTGATCGGCGCGATGATGCTGCACATGGGCGATGCCGATGCGATGCTCTGCGGTGTCCTCGGGCAATACGGTCGCCACCTCCGTTTGATTGACCAGGTCATCGGCCGCCGCCCCGGTGTGAACCATTATTCGGCTATGAACACGCTGCTGCTGCCCAAGGGCACGGTGTTCATCTGCGATACCTATGTCACGTTTGATCCGACCGCCGAGCAGATCGCCGAATCGACCATCCTCGCTGCCGAAGAGATCCGCCGCTTTGGTGTGACGCCGAAAGCCGCGATGCTGTCGCACTCCAGCTTCGGCGGCAGCGACAGCGCCACCGCGCAGAAAATGCGCCGTGCGCTGGAACTGGTGATGCAGCTTGATCCGACACTCGAAGTTGAAGGCGAGATGCAGGGCGACATGGCGCTGTCCGAAGACATCCGCCTGCGCGCGCTGCCTGACAACCGTCTGAAGGGCGCAGCGAATTTGCTGGTAATGCCCAACCTCGAC
>CAMAYE010000011.1 GCA_945862135.1 Bordetella parapertussis | reverse complement strand
CGCCCCGCTTGCGGGGAGAGGGTTAGGGTGAGGGGCAATAACAAACGCCCGCCGGCGAGAGTCGGTGGGCGTTTTGTTTGATGCTGAATGGCTACGCTTGCTAAACGTCTTCCCCCGCCAGAACCACAACCCCGCGAGAGCCTTCTTGCCCGTGCCAACGCTCCAGATTATCCCCAACCAGCACAAAATCCGTCAGTCCCGGTATCGCATCGGGATCAATCAGAACGTGAAAGCCCTTTTTGATTTTCTCGCCAATATCCTGCAGTGCCATTACCCAAAAGCTGGTGCCGATCAATGTAATGGTCAAAATCGCATTTCCTTCAACGTGATGTGAGGCATCCTTATACAGGGTATGTCTCGATCACGCGCTGGAATGTGGGCGGCATCGGTTGCAAGTGACCATCGCTTGCAAGTGACATTACACTACCGTCATGACAACACCCCTCGACCACCCGGACCTTGCGTCTGACGAAGCCCCCGTCATCAACGAACCGCGCCTGTGGGTGGACAGGGGGTGGACCGCACGCGTCATCAAAAACAACGATGATGACGGCTGGGCCGTGGAAATGATTCGGGATGGCCAGGCCGAACCCGCGCTGGTTGGTCCGTGGACCATGGGGCGCGATAAAAAGAATCCGAAGCCGCTCGATGGCAATGCATTCAATACGCTGGTCAAAACGGCTTCAGAGGTGGTGCTCCGCCACGAACAGCAACTGCGGGCCTCGCTGCACAAAACCATCACGGTTATCGTGAACGATCAGCCTGTTCTTGTGGCACTGGACGTCGTCCCTGACGAAGACGAGCCGCATGCCCTGCTGAGCGCGCATGATCCGGATGGCGCACAACTGGCGCAGGTGACGGTGCGGCCAGACTTCAAATTAAACGCGGTCAGCGCAGAGGCGTGGATAGCTGGTGGGTACGGCAAGCCGTAGCAAGCGCATTACTCCTGAGCAGCTAATTGGACTTTGAATTTGGCTTTCCATACAGCGATGCGGTGGGCCGGCAGTGGAACGTTGGTTTCGTATCCTTCCAGCTGAGCAAACTCCAGGATTAACTCGTTATTGCTTACAGGTTGCACTCGTAGTAGCTCTTGCCACCTCTTGCTATCGGGCATCTTATTTTGTTCTAGGGCTACTTTCGTTACATCAACAACCTCACCTGTGGCACGAAAGCGATTGATTAAGAAGTTTGTGTGATCCTTTCGCCGGATCGCATAAACCATATCGCCAGAGCAAGTTGTCATAGTGAACCAATGGTTCATGTTGAACTGTGCCCGCTTTCCATTACTGAAGGTAATCTCCCGAGCATAGGGACCCTTGATATCTCTTGGTGCCCCAACCTTATTAACGATTCCCTTGCAGCTTGGCTTCAGCCATGTAACCCCCCAATCGCCTTCGATTACCCTGAATTGGTCCTTTGTAAAAGTCTCGGGGGTTTCGTCAAGACCAACAAACACCCCGACAACAGTCTTTGCTGAATCCTCTAACTGCTGAGAGATCTTTCTACTCTCATCCATTTCAGGATCAATCAGTGGTTTGATGTCTTTACAGCCATCCTTACCCTTGTACATCCTTCGTTGGCTATTTGCGAAATCCCACTTGCCGTGAAAAGTCCATGCATGGAAGTTCCTCGGCATGTTGATGGCAAACCATGAAGACGAGTGATCTTCGCTGGCTTTGTTGTGCCGAGCTACCTCTGTCCTAGATAGAAGTTTTCCCTTGCTTTCCCTTTTGTAGCCATAAGCCATGTTTGCTTTAGTGAGCTCCTTTGGGATGGAGGATTCATCCAATAGTTTCCATCGCGAGCCGTCTTTGTCATAACGATAGTACAGGTAAGGGATGCCATTGCAGATCGGGTATGTCCCCATCGCAACGGGAACACCCGTTCCAACCGCTACTAGGTAGGGGGCTCCGCCAATAATCTCCAGTGCAACCGGACTGAAATCTTCTTTCCAAGACAATTGTTCTCGGGTGTCTGGATGCTTGAAGGAAATTTTGTGAGTCTTCGGGATATTACAAAAGGTGCTGGGGCTACCTCCATCGCCGCATGTCAATTTGAACTCGAAGTAAAGACTGCGATCAACCAACATGACTCGACCGTCGTGCAGAGCAACTTCTTCCTTCCAATCGTCCCAATGTCCGGCAGTTGCAGTTTTCGCACTGATCAGAATCCACACCGCAAATAGCCATATCGAAGTTCGCATCTGGACCCTAACTAGTTTTATACGACTGCATATAAATGAGGTCAGTGTAAGTTTTTAGGTAATTTACTTCGACCCTATTGATTCGTTTGCGATGATAGCTGTGTATTCCAACTCTTCCGCAACACCGCAATCACACAGACAATCGCCAGCGGATAGAAGGCAAACTGAACGGCGGAAGGTTCGCCGCCGGTGGCGACATTCAGGAACAGTGAACTGTCCCACAGCCCGTGAAGCACCATCGGCAAAATCAGCGTGCCGGACATGCGGCGGATGACATAAAAGCCGCTGCCTGCGATGAAAGTCAGAATGACCTGGATAGGCATGGCTTCCAGCGGCAGGCCGAAGATCACGTTGGGTACATGCAGCGCCGAAAACAGCAGCGTACTGATCAGCCAGACCCGGCCCTCGCTGAAACGACTTCGCAGTCCGACAATCATGCTGCCCCGCGTGATCATCTCTTCGCCGAAGCCGACGCCCACGGCGCCCAGCGTTGACCACAACAGCAGTTCGGCGGAAAGCTTGCCGGACGGCATGCCGATGAAATTGTTCAGGATGATGGCGAGCATCACCGCGGGCAGAATCCAGATCCATTGCGGGCCGGACTTCGAGGTATCGAACAGCACCGTGCGCCACCAGCCGAGAACGCTGATGGCCACCACCAGAAAGGCGCCTCCGAACAGCGTGGGGAAGGCGTACCACAGCTTCGTGGTTTCCGCATTCTCACCAATCCTCAGGTAATCGACGCCATTGATGGACCATGTGGTGAAGAAGATGGCGAGATAACCCAGGTACAGCAGAACCCCCATCCATACCGATGGTTTTCGATTTACAGGCCTGTGTTCGCTGGTCACCGGATTCATGGTTGGTTTCACGCAGTTATAGTGTGTCGTGGGCGAAACAGGCGAGGAAGGTGCCCCAGGTAATGTTCATGGAAGGCAAGCTGCTGCGCAATCACGCACGAAAGCAGTGTTGGCCGATTCAGTCGGCAAAGTTGTATTTCGCGTCCTTAACAATGCCAGCCTCAAGGATCACCGTGCAGCCGTAGCGACCGAATGTTCTGGTTTCAACCATGAACTGAACACCAGACTCCCCGGTTGCGCCCGGTCCCAAGCCGTGCTTCTTGCCGAAGGCTCGCAGTTCAGCGACGGGCATTCCCGGTTTAATCTGGCCGCAAACTTCTTTGAGCCGTCCTTCAGCAGTGATGAAGCTGTAAAAGACATAAGAGGCGCTGGCCAGTATAAGAACAACAATCACTTTAAGTATGCGGAGAAATAGATTCATGGTTTGGATGATGGCGAGCTGGATTTATAGAACAAAGACACCGGATAACACCCCGTGGCCAATTGTTAATTTGTATATTTAAAACAATGGGTTATGAGTTATATGTGTTTTCGGTGCAGATAAAATCAAGACAAAAAGTAACTCTGCGTTGTGAGTTCAATCAAGAATAGCGGAATTCATTTCCATTGTTGAAATGATTTCTCGGTAACGCGCCATGACCAAACTGAACCCCGACAGTCCGCTGCGCACCCTGATGGAAACCTTCCCGATGGAAGGCCGCCTCGAATGGATTGGCCTGCGCCCGGGAAGGCGAGCGCCATTACTCCCTATGAATCATGCGGAAGTGCTCGCTGATCACGGACTCACCGGAGACCACAAGGCACAACGCGCGGGTGGCAAGCGCCAGGTCACGCTGATCCAGCGCGAGCATCTGGTGGCGGTTGCGCAACTGCTGCGGCGTGAAGCGATTGATCCGGCGCTGCTGCGTCGCAATCTGGTGGTGTCGGGGTTAAATCTTCTGGCCTTGCGTAATGAACGTTTCCGTATCGGTGATGTGCTCTTCGAGGGCACCGGGCCGTGCGAGCCGTGCTCGCGGATGGAAGAGGTGCTGGGCGCGGGCGGATATAACGCGATGCGCGGTCATGGTGGGATTACGGCGCGGGTGATCACTGGTGGCGTGATTGCGGTGGGGGATGGGTTGGTCTTTGAAGAATCATTGTCTTGAAGGTGACAAGTAATCAGCGCTGTGGTTCCCCCTCACCCCAGCCCTCTCCCCGCTAGTTAGCGGGGAGAGGGAGTGATTGCACCGGTTGAGTTGCAGTTACAATCCTTCGCCATGTCGGGCACCCATTCCAAAGCTGCATCCATCCTGACGCTGGAAGATATCCGGCGCGGGCTATCGCGTCCGGCGCCGCCGCCGGAAGAGAATGACCTGCACATGATTTCGTTGCGCGAGGGCACCAAGGTCACGGAGGCCGCGGTGCTGGTGCCGCTGGTGAACCGTGACGGCGGGGTGCAGGTGCTGCTGACCCAGCGCACCGCGCATCTGCGCGATCACGCGGGGCAGATCAGTTTTCCCGGCGGGCGCGTCGAGCCCGATGATCCGGACCGCGAATGCACGGCCCTGCGCGAAACCGAAGAAGAGATCGGCCTCGCGCGCGAGCGCATTGCGCTGCTCGGACGGCTGCCCGGTTATGAAATTCCCTCGGGCTTTCGCATCGTGCCGGTGGTGGGCTGGGTGGAGCCGCCGTTTGACCTGAAGCCGGATGATTTTGAGGTGGCGGATATTTTTGAAGCGCCGCTGACGCATTTTCTCGATCCGGCGAATTACCAGCGCCGTGAATACCATTTCCGCGGCCGCCATCGGCATTACCTGGCGATCCCTTATGAAGGCCGTTATATCTGGGGCGCCACGGCCGGCATGTTGTACAGCCTGTGCCGACTGATGAATGGATCATGAGCGCGCCGAAGATGCCATCGACGCCTGCGGTGCTGGCGCTGCGCGCTGCGAAAGTCGAATTCACGCCGCATTTCTACAACTATGAAGAGCGCGGCGGCACTGCGGTGTCATCGCGCGAACTCGGTGTTGATGAACATGCCGTGGTGAAGACGCTGATCATGCAGGATGATGCGGCGAAACCCTGCGTGGTGCTGATGCACGGCGACCGTCAGGTCTCGGCCAAGGCGCTGGCGCGGCATATGGGCGTCAAACGCATCGAGCCCTGCAAGCCGGAAGTTGCGGAGCGCCATAGCGGTTACCGGGTCGGGGGTACGTCGCCTTTCGGCACGCGGCGCAGGATGCCGGTGTATCTGGAGCAGACCATCCTCGATCTGCCGCGTCTTTATATCAACGGCGGCAGCCGCGGTTTTCTGGTAAGCCTGCAGCCGCAGGCTTTGGTCGACTTGCTGCAGCCCGAGCTGGTGGCTGTGGCCATCGAGTCCTGAGTCCTTCCGTCGCGATTCAGGCACACTGGCGCAGGGAAACAACATCCATGTCCAGCGCATCCACTGCAGGCAAACCCGTTGTCGGTCTGATCATGACCGGCGGCGGCGCGCGCGCGGCCTATCAGGTCGGCGTGATGCGGGCCTTGTATGAGTTGCTGCCGCGTAATGCCGGCAACCCTTTTCCGATCATTTGCGGCACGTCGGCCGGTGCGATCAATGCTGCGGTGCTGGCCACTGATGCCGGCAATTTTCATCGCGGTGCACGCCGGCTGATGACGGTGTGGAAAAACTTCAATGTGCATCAGGTGTATCGCGCCGATGCCTGGGGGGCCCTGGGCAACAGTGCGCGCTGGTTGTTGACGGCGTTGTCCGGTGGCGGGCTTAATGGTCCGGTTTCGCTGCTCGACAACTCGCCGCTGGCCAGTCTGCTCGAGCGTCATGTGGATTTCCCGGCGATCGGCCGCAACATCAACGCCGGCCACCTGCGGGCTTTCGCGGTGACCTGTTCCGGTTATACCTCGGGCCAGTCGGTGACGTTTTATGAAGGCAATGCCAAACTTGAAAATTGGGAACGCGCGCGCCGGGTCGGTGTGGCGATGCCGATCGGCCTGCCGCATCTGATGGCATCGAGCGCGCTGCCTTTTATTTTTCCGCCAGTGCAGATCAACCGCGAATATTTCGGCGACGGTTCGATGCGCCAGATCGCGCCGGTCAGTCCGGCGCTGCACCTTGGCGCAGATCGTCTGCTGGTGATCGGCGTCGGCCGCCAGGCCAAACAATCCGCGGTGCGCCAGCCGTCGAAGGGTTATCCGTCGCTGGCGCAGATTGCCGGCCATGCGCTGGACAGCATTTTCCTCGACTCGCTGGAAGCCGACCTTGAGCGCCTGCAGCGCATCAACCGCACGCTGGCGATCATTCCGCCCGAGACACCGGCGAAAAACGGTTATCCGCTGCGCAATGTCGAGTTTCGCGTAATCACGCCCAGCGTGCCGCTGAGCCAGATTGCCGCGCAGTATGCGCATGATCTGCCGCGGGTGATCCGCAGTCTGTTGTTTACCGTCGGTGCGATGAAACGCACCGGCTCCAATCTGGTGTCGTACCTGCTGTTCGAAAAAGCCTATTGCCGTGCGCTGATCAAGCTTGGTTATGGCGATGCGATGGCGCAACGGGATGACCTGCTGGCCTTTCTCGGGCATGGTCCGCAATGATCGGTCAGCGACAGACTTCCGAAGCCTGTGCACGCAATCGCGTACCCATCCTCGAGGTGTTGCGCGTTGCTTTCGCGCGCACCACGCGGGTGGTGGAGATCGGTGCGGGCACCGGTGAACATGCGGTGTTTTTTGCCGAGGGCTTGCCGCATCTGGTGTGGCAGGCCACCGACGTGGCCGCACATCTGCCGGGCATTGCGGCCTGGCGTGATGCGGTGAAGCTGCCCAATCTGCCGGCGCCGCTGGAACTGGATGTCAATGCGCCGGACTGGCCGGTCGACACGGCGGACGGCGTGTTCACGGCGAACACGCTGCACATCATGTCCTGGCATTCGGTACGCCGTTTTTTTGAGGGTGTCGGACGGGTGCTGGAACCCGGCGGCGTGCTGGCCATCTACGGACCGTTCAGTCACGGCGGGGAACATACGGCGGAGTCCAACTCGCGATTTGATGAATTCCTGCGCGCCCGCGATCCGCGCAGCGGGGTCAGGGACTGGATTGCCGTGGATACGCTGGCCCGCGGGCAGGGGCTGTCGCTCTGCGGCGACCATGCCATGCCAGCCAATAATCGTATGCTGATCTGGCAGCGCAATCTTTGACCAAAGGCGGTTGCCAGTGATGGAAACAGCCGGTATAAACAGATTGAAGCAGCAGGATAGCAGCGTAGCGTGAAGGGTCCAGCGGAGGCGAGAATCCAGCCCCCGATTCCAAACCGTTAATACTGATGCTCCGTATGAGCAACGAGAGTGAACATGAGCCGCGCCTTTGTAAAAGAAAGTGATGACGATCTCACCGCCGGTGAACTGCCGGAACGTCCGGTGCCTGCGCATGCCAATTACGTGACCCCGCATGGCATGGAGCAGTTGCGCATGCGCGTGCGCGATCTGTCGGAACAGCATGAGCAACTCAAGGCGATTGCCGGCGATGATTCGGAAGCCAAGCGCAAGTTGCGCGAAGTCGAGCGTGACCAGCGTTATTTCAACGCGCAACTGGAACGTGCCGAAGTGGTGGACCCCGCCGGTCATCCGCCGGGCGAGGTGCGTTTCGGCGCGACGGTAAAGGTTGAAGAGGCCGATGGCCGCGTTGAAACCTTTCATATCGTCGGTGACGATGAAGCCGATGTTGTGGTCGGCAAGATCAGTTGGGGTTCGCCGCTGGCGCGTTCATTGATCGGCGCCAAGGTTGGTGAGACCGTGAAATGGCAGCGCCCTGCCGGTGATACCGAGGTCGAGATTGTTGCGATTGAATACCGGAATTCAGGTAAGTGATTGATTTTATTGATAATTTAGGCATTTCCGCGACGGCATGAAGTTCCTCGCTTTGGTATTGGCGCTGGTGCTGGAACAGGTGCGGCCGCTGCGGCGGAACAATCGCCTGTACGCGGCATTCGATCGTTACGCCGATTTCCTCGAACGTCAGTTCAACGGCTTACAGGCCAGTCACGGTGCAATCGCCTGGCTGGTCGCGGTATTGCCGCTCGCGCTGGTGACGCTCATTGCTGAAGCGTTGATGCGCAATCTCAATGTGTTCCTGGCCATCGCCTGGAGTGTCGGGGTGTTGTATGTGGCGATGGGCTTTCGCCGTTTCAGTCATTGCTTTACCGACATTGCGCAGGCCTTGCGTGAACAGAACATCAACAACGCGCGTGATGTGCTCGCACACTGGCGCGGCATTCCCTCCGATGAACTACATGCAGCGGATGTTGCGCGGGTTTCCATCGAACTCGGTTTGCTGCAGGCGCATCGTTATGTGCTGGGGCCGATTTTCTGGTTTGTGGTCCTTGGGCCGGTGGGTCCGGTGATTTACCGTGCTGCCGATCTGCTGGCGGAATCCTGGGGCAAGCAGGTGGAGCCGGAGAAACGCATTTTTGCCTTGTTTGCCGAGCGCGCATTTTTCTGGATTGACTGGTTGCCGGCGCGGGTGACTGCGGCCAGTTTTGCGATTGCCGGCAATTTTGAAGATGCTGCCTATTGCTGGCGCACCCAGGCCGCCGCCTGGAACCGCAATGCCGAAGGCGTGGTGCTGGCCAGCGGCGCGGGTGCGCTGGGCATCAAGCTGGGCGGGGCCTTGCGCGAGGACGGCATGCTGAACCAGCGGCCTGAGCTGGGCATCGGCGAGGATGTCGATGTCGAGGATCTGCGCAGCGTGGTCGGCCTGATCTGGCGCGCGCTGGTGCTGTGGCTGGTGCTGCTGTTTATTGTGTCGATCGCCAAGGTCGTCGGCTGATCGCAGTGGCGGGCCCGTTTTGCGGTTCACGCTCAGGGGCCTGTGTTCCCCGACTCTTTATTCCCAGTCCGGACGTTTCAGCCGCAGATTGTCTTCCGCCAGCCGGCGGTATGACGCCAGCCTTCGCGCACTGATCGTACCCGCAGCTTCCGCAGCCGAAATCGCGCAGCCGGGTTCAGCGAGATGCCGGCAGTCGCGAAAGCGGCATTGCCCCAGCAGCGGCTGAAACTCGATGAACGCCCCTGCAAGATCGTCCACACCGAGATGATGTACGCCGAAAGCCTGCACGCCCGGCGTGTCGATGAGGTCGCTGCGGGCATCCAGGTGGTAAAGCTTTGCGTGTGTGGTGGTGTGTTTGCCGGTGCCCAGCGAGGCGGATACCTCGCGGGTCTGTGCCGCGGCCAGCGGGATCAGCTGGTTGAGGATGGTCGATTTGCCCATGCCCGATTCACCGACCAGCACGCTGCGTTCGCCGTCGAGCAGCGGGCGCAGCGGTTGAATATTATCGCGGGCCACCAGTTTCAGCAGGGGATAACCCAGCGCGACGTATTGCGCGAGTATGGGCTCGGACGTTGCCGCTTCCGGCAATTCCGCCTTGTTCATCACGATCAGCGGTTTGATGCCGGCATGACCGACCGCGGCGAGACAGCAGTCGAGCACATTGAGATCAAACGAGGGTACTGGTGCAACGACGATGACTGCCTGCGTGACATTGGCGGCGATCAGTTTCTGTTTCCACTGATCCGAGCGGTAGAGCAGGCTTTTGCGCGGGGCGCAGCTGTTGATCGCGCCCTGGGTTTCGTTCTGCACGGCGATGGCGACATCGTCGCCGCAGGCGAAGTCGGTGCGTTTGCCGCGCGTCACACAATCGCGCGTGACGCCGTCGGCGCATTCGACCAGAAAGCGGCGGCCGTAGGCCGCAACGATCAGGCCGCGGATGATGCCGTCAGAGCTCAAGCAGGGCGTCGATCTTGGCTGCGCAGATGAAGTCGTTTTCCGACAGGCCGCCAATCGCGTGGGTGATGTAATCCACCCTGCATTTGTTGTAGCCGACGATCAGATCGGGGTGATGATCTTCGCGGTGTGAAATCCATGCCGTGGCGTTCACGAAGGCCATGGTCTCGTGATAGTTGCGGAAATCGTAAGTCTTGCTGAGTTTGCCCTCGACCAGCGCCCAGCCCTTGAGGCCCTTGATCAGGCTCGCCGCTTCGGCTGCGCTCAGCGGCGATACGCCGCCTTCGCAGGGTACGCATTTTTTTTGTGCGAGTGTGTTCATTGCGGTCAATGTGCGCCGGCCATCGCCTGCTGCAGCCGCGCGATGCGCAGCGTGGCCGGCGGGTGCGAATCGTAGAACGCGGAATGCAGCGGATCCGGCGTCAGTGTCGACGCGTTGTCCTTGTAGAGCTTGACCAGTGCGGCGATCAGGTCGGAGGCCGGCGTGTATTGCGCGGCAAAGGCGTCGGCTTCGAATTCATGCTTGCGCGAATACATTGCGCTGAAGGGCTGAAACAGGAAGGTGAACACCGGCACCACGATCGAGAACAGCAGCAGCGCCATTGCGGTGGACGGGGTTTCGACACCCAGTCCGCTGTAGAACCACGGTGCATGCAACACAACGCCGAGCAACCACAGAAAACCCAGGCTGGCCGTGAATATCCACGCGATGCGCTTGATCACATGCTTGAGCTTGAAGTGCCCGAGTTCATGCGCCAGCACGGCTTCCACTTCCTGGGGTTCGAGGCGCGACAGCAGCGTGTCGAAAAACACGATGCGTTTGGTTTTGCCGAAACCGGTGAAGTAGGCGTTGCCGTGGCTGGAGCGGCGCGAGCCGTCCATCACCATTAGCCCCTTGACCTTGAAGCCGCAGCGGTCGAGCAGGCGTTCGACGCGTTCCTTCATCGCGGCATCGGTCAGCGGCGAGAACTTGTTGAACAGCGGCGCGATCCAGGTCGGGTAGACCGCGAGCATGACGATGTTGAACGCCATCCATGTCACCCAGGCATAAAGCCACCACAGTTCCCCCATGCGTTCCATCAGCCACAGCACCGTCGCAGCCAGCGGCAGACCGAGTACGGCGCCGAGCAGAAGACCTTTTATCAGGTCGATCCAGAACAGTTTTGGGGTGATCTTGTTGAAGCCGAATTTTTCTTCGATGACAAAGGTGCGGTAGAGGCTGAACGGGATGTCGATGAGCATGGTCAGCAGCATGAATCCGCCAATCAATGCCAGGCCGCGCAGAAGACCCGGTTCAAACCAGCCCGCCGTCAGTTCATGCAGCGCCTGCAGGCCGCCGCCGAAGGTGAAGGCCAGCGTGACCACGGTGCCGGCCAGCAGGTCGATCATCGCGAAGCGGGTCTTGGCGCAGGTGTAGTCGGCTGCGCGCTGGTGGGCGTCGAGGGTGATCACGGATGAAAACTGCGCCGGTACGGCGCCGCGGTGGGCGGCGACATGGGCGGCGTGGCGCGTGGCCAGCCACAGCCGCAGAACCACGGTCAGCAGCAGGGCTGCAAGGAATATCAGGCCAAAGGTATGCATATTTTCGTGTATTGGGGAGTCCGGGCTTATGACACAATGCGCGTCTATAAATTCCCGAAAGCAGGCGCTTTCAAAGCGTCCAAATCATTATGGCACAGGATCCCAACGCCCTCATCTGGATTGACATGGAGATGAGCGGCCTGAACCCCGAAACCGACCGAGTGCTCGAGGTGGCTATCGTCATCACCGATGCCCAGCTCAATACTGTGGCCGAAGCGCCGACGCTGGTGGTGCATCAGCCCGATTCCGTGCTGGACGCGATGGATAACTGGAATAAATCGACGCACAAGAAATCCGGGCTGATCGACCGGGTCAAGGCTTCAGCGCTGACCGATGCCGATGTCGAAAACCGCATGGTCGAGTTTCTCGCCCAGTACGTGCCGTCCGGGGTGTCTCCGATCTGCGGCAATTCGGTGCATCAGGACCGGCGCTTCCTGGTGAAGTACATGCCGAAGCTGGACGCCTATTTCCATTACCGGCTGATCGACGTCAGTACGCTGAAGGAACTGGCGCGGCGCTGGAAGCCGGATGTGCTGGGCGGTATGGTCAAACACGGCAAGCACGAGGCGCTGGCCGACATCCACGAGTCGATCGAAGAGCTGCGCTACTACCGCGCGCAGATCATGAAGATCTGAGTATCAGGATGTGAAGCGGGGTCGCACCGGTTACCGGTCTCCCGCCTCATACGGTCCCACCTTAGTTCAGCTTCAGTTCGCCGTCGAAAGTCACGCTGACGTCGAGTCCACCGACCTTCAGTGTCATGGCCACCGGCAGTGATTCACTGCCTTTGAGTTTTCCGTCCTCGATTGCCTTGCGCACAGCCTTTTCGATGGTCAGCTGCGAATTGACGCCGACGGTTTTGAGGAACTTGCGGATGCTCATGTTCAGGGCTTCGTCGTTCATGGAGTACTCCTTTAAATTCAAAAGCGTTTAGCCACAGAGGGCACAGAGGATCTCGATACCCCCTTGAGAGGTACACAGAGGGTTCAAAACCAGAAACGCCCGCCTTGGCTTTTCTCTGTGCTCTCTGTGCCCTCTGTGGCCAAGGGTTTAAGGGGTTCAGGGTTTAAGGGGTTCAGGTTTTTTTCGTCTTTGCGTAATTGACCAGTCCGTTCGTCGATGCATCATGCGCCGTTGCGGTCGTGGTCGATGAAAATTCCGGCAGCAGGCTGCCCGCGAGTTTTTTGCCGTGTTCGACGCCGTACTGGTCGAAGGCATTGATGTCGAGAACCGCGGACTGCACAAAGGTGCGGTGTTCATACAACGCGAGCAGTGCGCCGAGGCGGCGGGGCGTCAGCATGTCCATCAGCAGTGTGTTGCTGGGGCGGTTGCCGGGCAGGGCCTGGTGTATTGCGAGCCGCGCCGCTTCGCGAACGCCGCTGCCTTTGGCGATCAGTTGCTGTTGCAGTTCTTCGGGCGACATGCCGCGCATCAGCAGGGCGGATTGCGCGAAACAGTTGGCAAGCATCACCGCGTGCGTGTCGGCGTCACCCACGCGTGGTGTGCAACTGGCGATGTAATCGACGGGCACCGCTTGCGTGCCCTGATGCAGCGCTTGCATATAGGCATGCTGCGCATCCATGCCGAGCCCGCCCCACACCACCGTGCTGCTGCCGGTGCGCAGCGCCTTGCCGCGCTGCGTAACGCTTTTGCCGAGGCTTTCCATTTCCAGCTGCTGCAGGTAGGTCGGCAGCAGTGCGAGGCCGGGTTCGTAGGAAATGACGGCGCGCGATCCGGCGCCGAAAAAGTTGCTGTGCCACAGGCCGATGAGTGCAAGCAGTATCGGCATATTGCGTTCCGGGGGCGCATCGGCAAAGTGTTTATCCATGGTCGCGGCGCCGGCGAGCAGTTCGTCGAAGGCATCCGGGCCCATTGCAATCATCGCGGGCAAGCCGACCGCAGACCATACCGAATAACGTCCGCCGACCCAGTCCCACATCGGGAACAGGCGCGCCTTGGCGATGCCGAATGCAGTGGCGGCCCCGACGTTGGCGGTGACGGCGGCAAAGTGCGCGCCGACATCGGCGGTGTGCAGCCCTGCCTGCAGCCACGACCGCGCATCCTGCGCGTTGCGGGTGGTTTCCATCGTGGTGAAACTTTTCGACTGCAGCACAAACAGTGTGGAGGCAGGATTCAGCGTGGCGAGCAGGCGCAACAGCGATTCGCCCGGGGCTGTGATGAAATGCACACGCGGCGTCGTGGCTTCCGGTGCGCAGGCGTCGACCACCAGTGCCGGCCCCAGGGCCGAGCCGCCGATGCCGAGGCTGACCACGTCGGTGATGGCGGCGCCGCTGACGCCGTGTACGTGAGCTGCGCGCAGTGCGTCGGCGAATATCCGCATGTCTGCGAGAGTACGGCGAACCTCGGCCGGCGCCGCAGTGCCGGCGCGCAGTGCGCTATGCCAGGCCGCGCGTTTTTCGGTGATGTTGACGCGCTCACCTGCGAGCAGCGCCGTGATGCGCGCCGGGACATCGCGCTCGTGGGCCAGTTCGACCAGCAAGTCACGCGTTTCCGCGGTAATCAGGTTTTTGGAGTAATCAAGGAACAGTCCCGCGGCTTCGAGCGAAAACGTGCTGAAGCGGCCGGGATCGGCGGCGAACAGGTCGCGCAGCCGGCGGTTGTTCCAGTGGCCGCGATGGGCCAGCAAGGATTTCCAGGCCGGTGAGCGTATCAATGAGGCGGGTGAGGTCATTTACAGCGATTCTAACGCGACGGCGCAGTGAACCACCGCGTTTACAATATTGTCATAGCCAACGGTAACAATAATACATGTCTGGAGTTTCAGATTTCCCGGTGATAAAGCGGATCTCATGAGTGCCGTCATTCAGTCCCTGATGCGCGCGGGCGGCAATCTGCTCGAGCCTCGCATTCTTGCGGTGTTGCTGCTGCCGGTATTGGGCAGTTTTGTGCTGTGGGCGATCCTGACCTGGGTTTTCTGGGAGGCGTGGACCGGACTTGTCGCGGGCATGCTGCGTACCACGATGGTGGCCGGATGGCTGGAAAACTGGAGCGCAGTCTGGATCATCGACTATACGGCGGTATTGGCTGTTCTGATTGCCGTGCTGCCGGCGATGCTGGTGACCGCGCTGGTGATCACCGAAATCGTCGCGATGCCGGTGATCGTGCGTTTTGTCGCGGAGCGTTATCACCCCGAACTCGGGCATGCCTTTGGCGGATCGGTTGCGGGCAGCATGTCCAACGCCGCGGTGGCCATCGTGATTTTTGCCGCGTTGTGGGTGGTGACGCTGCCGCTGTGGCTGACCGGTTTTGGTGCGGTGCTGGCGCCGATGCTGAATTCAGCCTGGCTCAACCAGCGCCTGTTCCGCTACGACGCGCTGGCGGATCATGCCAGTCGCGAGGAATTCGCGGATTTTGTGCGCACGTCGCGCCGCGAACTGTTTGTGCTCGGCATCCTGCTGTCCCTGCTGCTCTATGTGCCGTTGTTCAATCTGGCGGTGCCGGTGCTTGCGGGACTGGCTTTTACGCATTTCGGACTCACCCGGCTGGCGCAGTTGCGACAGTCAAAAATCCCGTTGATTTAGGTCAAGCTGTCGCGGCACACTTGGTATCATGCTTTATCAAAGACCGGCGGCAATGCGGCCCGTCTGAAGTTGTTTCGAGCCGGAGTTTCAAGTCGTAATTTTCATCAACACTGAAAGGAAATGAATCATGAGCAACACCCCTTCTGCTATCGACACCTCGAAGGAACAGCTGGTTCGGGATTTCAAAATCCTCGTGGCCGATGCCGAATCCCTGCTGAAAGCGACCGCCGGACAGAGCGGTGAAGCGGTTGCCGCGATGCGCGCCAAAGTCGGTGAATCTCTGGCAGTTGCGAAAGTGAAACTGACTGAAGTGGAGCAACTGGCGCTGGAGAAGGCGAAAGCGGCTGCTGCAGCCACAGACGAATACGTACACGAGCATCCGTGGCACGCTGTCGGCGTCGCCGCAGGCGTGGGTCTGGTGATCGGTCTGCTGATCGGCCGGCGTTAATCGCTGATGGCTGAAAAAGACGGGGTTGCCGGGGACGGTTTGTTCGTCTCACTGAAAGCGTTGTCGGCCAACCTGCTCGGCATGGTCCAGACGCGGCTTGAGTTGCTGTCGACGGACATTGCCGAGGAGCGTGAGCGAATCGTGACGCTGGTGGTGCTTGCGCTGGCGGCGCTGTTCTGCATCGGTGTGGGTGTCGTGCTGCTGGCGATCCTTGTAGTCGTCGCGCTGTGGGAGTCGAACCGCCTGTTTGCGCTGGGCGGCATGATCGTGTTTTTCGTGATGTCCGGCGCCATCCTTGGCTGGATTGTGATGAACAAGCTGCGCAGTCAACCGCGTCCGTTTGACGCGAGCATCAGCGAGTTGGCCAAGGATCGCCAGGAATTGAATTCCCGATCATGAGGTATCGCGCCGAAGAACTGGCCGCAAAACGCCAGCGCCTGGTCGCAAAGGCAGCAGTGCAACGCGTCGAATTGGCGCATCAGATGCAACCGTGGCGTGAACGCCTGGCTGTTGCGGACAAGGGCATATCCGTTGTGCGCACGGTGGGACGCCATCCGCTGCTGCTCGCAGGTGCTGCACTGTTGCTGGCCGTATGGCGACCGCGCCGTGCAGTCAGAGTCCTGCAATATGGCTGGGTGGCCTGGCAGTTGGTGCGCGAATTGCGCACGCAACCGCTGAGCGCCGGGCCATTGCGGCGCGGCCTTAAAAAAGTTATTTAAATCAATAACTTATAAATCACCCGAGTTTAGGCTGCTGCCAGCGCCGGGTAATCCGTATAGCCCTTGGGGCCCGGTGTGTAGAACGTGGCCGCATCCGGCGCATTCAGCGCGGCTTTGGCCTTGAAACGCGCCGGTAAATCGGGATTGGCGAGGAAGGGCGTACCGAAGGCCACCGCATCGACTTTGCCGTCGGCAATCGCCTGTTCCGCTTCGTCTGCGCTGTATCCCATGTTTGCGATCAGCGTGCCTTTGAAGTTTGCACGTGCCGGTGTCAGCACATCGCCTTTCTGCTGCTGGAAAAAATCACCGCGCATCAAATGCAGATAGGCGAGGTTGAAACGGTTGAGCATCGCGCCAACGGTTGAAATCAGCTTGACCGGATCACTGTCGATCATGCTGTTGTAGCTGTTCAGCGGCGACAGGCGCACGCCGACGCGGTCGCTGCCCCATACGCTGCATACCGCTTCAACGACTTCACAAAGCAGGCGCGCGCGGTTCTCGATCGAACCGCCATAGGGACCGCTGCGTTTGTTGGCGCCGTCGCGCAGGAATTCATCGAGCAGATAGCCGTTCGCGCCATGCACTTCAACGCCGTCGAATCCTGCGGCTTTCGCGTTCTCCGCGGCTCTTTTGAATCCGGCGACAATGCCCGGCAGTTCATCGTCGCGCAGCGCGCGCGGCTCGACATAGGGTTTTTTGCCTTCCGGCGTATGCACTTCATCGCCGGTGATCGGTATTGCGCTCGGCGCCACCGGTTGCGCGCCGTTGTTGAGCAGCGGGTGGCAGGCGCGGCCGCCGTGCCAGATCTGCAGGAAAATCCTGCCGCCTTTGGCATGCACGGCATCGGTGACTTTTTTCCAGCCGGAGACCTGTGCCGCCGAATAAATGCCGGGCTCCATCCAGAACGACGAGTTGCCTTCCATTGCCATCGTCGCCTCGGCGATCAGCAGTCCGCCGCTGGCGCGCTGGGCGTAATGCTCGACCATGATGTCGGTGGGTACGTGGTCCGCATCGGCGCGGCAGCGCGTCAGCGGCGCCATGAAAATACGATTGGGCGCGCTGATGGCGCCGAACTGGATCGGGCTGTGTAACGACGGCATGAAGGGGAATCTCCGGGGGTTACAGGAAACTGGCATGCTTCAGATGGAGGCGATTCGGGGCTTTTGCAAGTCCCGCTCAAAAAAATCCCCGCGCAAGAGCGCAGGGATCAGTAGTGATGAAATAAATGATTAAAACTTAGCGCGCAGGATATTTCTGGAACCACTTGGCAAAAGTTCCTGTGGCGTTAGTCAGCGCTTCATTTGCTGCGGAATAAAATTGCGCGTTGCTTGTTTCGGCGACGTTTTCTGATTTGCTGCGTGCGGCGCCGCCGGCATTGGCCATACCCATTGCTTTTCCCAGATTGTCGAATACGCTCTTGGTGGCGGTGTTGTCCGAAGCGGCCACCTCGCGCAATGTGCCGAAATTGCGGTCACTGATGAAAGCCTTGGTCATGTTGATTGCGGCATCATCGCCTTTCATCACGATGCCTGAGCGCGTTTCTTCAGCGCGGATCACCCGGCTGGAAAACATGCCGACGCTGAGCTCAAGCTTGGCGCCGGTTTCCGCGGTTCTGCTGGTAAAGCCGGAGGTATTGCCACTGCTGCTCATGCGTGCAAAATTCACCACGATCAGCGGTGTGACCACGATGGCGTTGAGTTTCTGGGAATAGTCCGAGACGCTGCGCAGGTTTTTCTGGTCGAATGGTCCTTTGTCCGACCACGCTACATCGCCGTTATGGAACCACAGCGGCATCCCGGTGGGTGCGAACGCCACAGCAGTCTGTCCGTTGGATTCCAGGGTGTAGGGCTTGCTTGCGGATGTCGGCGAAACATCGACGCCGCCAAGAAATTCCTGCAATTCCTGTTGTGGTACGGGTTGACGTCCGGCAAGACTCAGTTGCTCCAGGAAATCCGCATAGGCCTTGTCGGTGAGCGCCTGCATGGTGGCGATGTCCACACCGGACAGTTTCACTGTCAGCTTCGAGCTCGCGCCGCTGGTGTCGCGGCCAGGCATGTAACTGGCACGCACCTGGGCTGACACGGTATTGGATGTAATGAATATGACGCGGAAGCCGGCAACGGCTACGCGTTTGTTGCCGGGGAGAACCTCGACGACATTTTTGCCGAACGTGCCGCCAGTCTGACCCTTGAAATGACTGTCGGGGTCGATATCGGGCAACGCAGTGACCGGGCCGGCAGGCGTAATGGGTGCATTCGCGGGCGCGGCAGCGGCCTGTGTCGGCACAGGAACGGGAACACTGACTTGCGTGCCCGGGGGTGGGTTGTAATCGAGATCAGATGCGCGGCAGCCTTTGTTCAAGAACATGGTGTTGAGGGTTTCCTTGCGCGCGGTCGCCTGACGCGTGCGCTCCGCGGCCTGCTGCACTGTCATTTGTCCGGATTGCTGTGCGGCACTCGAGGCCGTTTTCCCGGCAACTTGACCGAGGATATGACCGGTGAGGCCGCCCAGTGAGCCAAACAGACCGGTACGCGCGGCTACCTCCGTTGCTGCGCTGCCCGCGGTTCCGGCCAGCGCTGTTGTGTTGCCGTCACTTTCAGCCGCCTTGGCGCTGGCGATGGCCTTGTCCATCTCTGCAGACTCGGCGTGCAATTGTGCACAGCTCAACTCGCCGTCAGTTATCTTGACCCGTTCAATCGGCGGCTGTGACTGCGCCGATACAGGCAGTGCGCTGAAAAACATCAAGATATAAGTGCAGAAGGCGGCAACGATGGCCGCAACGGATTTCTTGTACATGCTGCTCCCCTGTTTTGTTGACTTGCCCGGCAATTAAATCTGTCGCGCAGTATAGAGGAAGGGTTTTGCGTCGCCTAGTCGGCGCAGGATGCCTGGGGGCCGCACAATCATGGTGCATATCGCGGTGCGGATGGCGTGCTGCTGGGGCACGGCGCAGTTGCACAAATCAGCCAATGAAACGTCATTGAGGATTCTGAACTGGGTTAGCCGCCGCTCAGCGCCTGCGCGATGATCACCTCATCAGAGTCGATCAGTGGTTGCGCGAGGTCGTGACACTGCGTGCCGTTGATGAATATGCGGATATGCCGGCGGATGCGGATCTGTTCGTCGATGATGCGAAAGCGGATGCCCGGGTACTGATGTTCGAGATCATCCAGCACCGCGGCCAGCGTGGCGCCTTGTGCCGTCGCGTGGCCGTTGTTTCATTGCGGCACGGAAGGCGTCGTGCAGCGCTTCTTCGGCCGTGTCGAAGTCGCCGAGCAGACGCACCAGCGTTGCAAAGACGCGGCGCGATTCGGCGCGGTAAATCGTACCGACGGCTTTGCGTAACGGTGTAATGGTCTCGTGGTTCGTCCCGCGTCCTGGTTGCGGGATAGTCTAATCGAGAGTTTGCAAGGCCGCCTTGATCAGCCCGACAGCACTGTCCGGAGGTATGTTCAGTTCCGGCCCTGCAATACCAGCCGCAGCCGTTCCAGGCTCTTGATTTCGACTTCCTTGCTGTCGATCTCGATCAGTTGTGCGCTGGCAAGATGCGAAAACGCGCGACTGACGGTTTCCAGCTGAAGTCCGAGATAGTTGCCGATTTCCTGCCGCGTCATGGGCATGCGGAAACGAGTTCCCGAACGGCCGCGGAGGGCGAATCGCCGCGACAGGTTAAGAAGGAACATGGCGACCCGTTCCTCTGCACGCATCGCGCCCAGCAGCAGCATCATGCCGTGATCGCGGGTGATTTCCGCCCCCATCGTCTGATGGAAGTGGTGCTGTAACGCCGGTATATCGCGATTGAGCTGCTCCAGATCTGCAAACGCCATTCCGCAAAGACTGCTGTCTTCAAGCGCGATGGTGCTGCATTGATGTTTTCCGGTTGCGATGGCGTCCATTCCGATCAGGTCGCCCGGCATCGAGAAGCCGGTGATCTGCTCGTGACCGTTGCCGTCGCTGATGATGGTTTTCACAAAACCGCTGTTGATGACGTAGAGCGCGCTCAATGTGGTTCCCGCGCGATGCAGATACTCTTGTTTCGTTTTCAGGCGACGGTGTTCGATCCGGTTGCAGAAGCGCTGCAAGTCATCTGCAGAAAAGTCGATCTGCCGGCCCCAATCAATAAAACCGCAATCCGGGCATTTGTGAGACAGCGCTGCGGGTGGTGCAGCATTGATGGAAAATTTGTTGTTCATGAGCTTTTCCTTTGGGCCAGCCGGACGTCATGAACGCCGTTCGGTCTGGGTTATTCCTCAGCACCGGCGGCAACATTGAATGATCTGTTTCACCATAGGCGCTTGATACCCGGAATACAAGGCTTTTGTCACATACCGTACATAATGCAATCGGCTGTCTGTACGGTCGGATACATAGGCGTTGTTTTCGCCTCTTGTATCCGACGATGCCGCGGTTACTCCGGCTTGATGCCGGCCTCGGCCACTACTTTGCGCCACCGTGCGAGTTCGGTGCGGATCATTTCGCCCATCTGCTGCGGTGTGGTCCAGGTCGGAACCATGCCGATGCTTTCAAGGTGTTTTACAACGCCTGGATCCTCGACGGCGCGCTTCATTTCAGCGTTGATTTTTCTGACTACATGCCCAGGCGTTCCGCTTGGTCCGAGAAAGCCGTACCAGGTGGTGTTGTTGAAGCCCGGGTAGGTTTCGGTGATGGCCGGAACATCGGGCAAGGTTTTCAGGCGCTCGTGGTGACCAATCGCGATGGCGCGCGCTTTGCCGCTGGTCATATGCGGCTGCCACGGAGCGGCTCCGCCAAAGATGGCCTGTACACGCCCTGCCAGCAGATCGACCGTGGCCGGACCGCCGCCTTTGTAGGGCACATGGGTGAATTTCGCGCCGGTGAGCGAAGTGAGCAGTTCGACGCCGAGGTGGTTGGGGGTGCCGGTACCGGGCGAGGCGAAATTGATCTTGCCCGGCTGCGCCTTGGCGAGTTCGACCAGTTCCTTCACGTTCTTTGCGGGCACCGATGGATGCACCACGATCAGGAAAGGCACGTAAACGCCGACGCCGATCGGCGTGAAATCCTTGACCGGGTCATAGGATAGCTTGCTGCCGAATGCTGCGCTGACTACAAGGCCGCCGGAGGTGCCGAGCAGCAGCGTGTAACCGTCGGGTGTGGCTTTGGCGCCAATTCCGTGGCCCAGCGTGGAACCCGCACCAGGGCGGTTGTCGACTACAAAGGTGGTGCCGAATTTTTCGGCAAACCAGCCGGTAAACGCACGTGCGGTCGGGTCGGTGGTGCCGCCGGGCGGATAAGGCACGATGATGCGCACCGGTTTTGTGGGGTAGGCGGGTTCGGCGGCTTGTGCGGCAGCAGCAAGCAGTGCAAGCGCGAACGGGGCGAGTTTCCAGTACGAATGGAACATTGTTTTTCCTCCACGGCTGATTATTTGAATTGCTGCATTAGGGTTGCCGTTGCGGAACATTCTAGGTTCAATCGAAGTTTCCGCCAACCCGTGCGTCGCACACTGTGTTTAACCCGGCTTGCGCTGCGGCGCAGTCCGCAGCAGTTCATCGAGTTCCTTTTTGTAAAACTTTGCCATGCCGGTGGTGCTGTGACCACGGGTGTCGGCGCTCTGCGGGATCAGCAGGTAGCGGCCGTTCTTCACCCGCTTCATGGCATTTTCCATCATGCCCAGCTCTGGCGGATTGCGTTCGTCATCGGCAGCATTGATCGCGAGCACCGTTGCCTGGCGCGGTCGAGCAGCGGCATCGGGTTGTAGTCGGCGGATGATTCCCATTGCAGCAGTACATCGTTGGCATCGCGGCGGAACGGCACGGCCAGCCGTTTGGCGAGCAGGGCGTCGCCTTGTGCCGAGGTCGGCGCGGCGTTGTACACCGCAATGTTGCCGCCGCTGGTGGCGATCGAGAAGTACGTCAGAAGCCGCGTCATGTTGCGCGGCTGTTCGGTGTAGTCGCCGTTGTTCCATTCCGGATCATTGCGGATCGAATCCGCTAGCAGTCGCCGCATCATCCAATTGCGACCCGACATTGCACCGGGCTGGCAGGCCATCGGCACGGCAACGTCCATCATGTCCGGGTATTTCGTCGCCCACACCCAGGTATGCATGCCGCCCATGGAATTGCCCATTACCATGCGCAGGTGCTTGATGCCGAGTCCTTCAGTGACCAGACGGTAGTGCGCCTGCACCATGTCGTCGGAGTTGTATTTCGGGAACTTCATGCGCAGGCCGCTGCTTGAGGGGCGAGTTGATTTGCCGCTGCCCAGTGCGTCGGGAAGGATGATGAAGTACTTCGTGGCATCCAGCGGCTGGCCGGGGCCGAACATTTCTTCGGCGAAATTGCGCGTCATGAAGTTGAGGCCGGAGCCTGCGGTGCCGTGCAGCAGCAGCACCGGCTCATTGGCCGGCGAACCGATGGTGCGGTAATGCAGAGTGACTTCCGCCATCACCTCGCCGGTATGGAATTTGAAATTTTTCGCGACCCAGCTGCCTTCTTTGGGCTCCGGGAAATTCGCGGCAAGAGCCGGCAACGCGGCGTAAAGAATGCAGGCAAGCAACAACGTGGCAACACGGCGCAGTGACGGCATGGCTCCTCCCAGAGCTTGATGATCGAATGGCCGGCTGACGGTGTTGTTGTTAGGTCAGTCCGGCCGTTGCTGCATGCTACTCCTGGTGGCGGTGCGCCGAAGCACACAATGCAATCGGATTAAAAATATAAAATAATCAATTGCTTACAGTCACCGCTGAAACATAAGTACCGGTAGCCCGTTTACTGTTCGCGCAAGGATCGTGCGTGCTTTGCGGCAGGACGGTCCCAGCACTTGTGCAGCCAGGCGTCGAATGCCGGCCATTTGCTGACGTCGATCGACAGTGCACGATAAAGCGCGCTGGCGACGTTGAGGTCGCCGATCGAAAACGCGGGCCCGCACAGCCAGGCCGATTTGTTCAGAGCAGTTTCCAGCACATCAAAGGCGGGTGCGACCTGCAGCCATGCCGCTTCAGCGATCGCCGGTTTGCGCTCTGCGGGAGGGGAGGCCACGCTGTTGCGCACGTAATCAACGATCTGGCGGTCGAGGCGGTCTGTTTCCCACAAGCTCCACTGCCAGCAAAGTGCTTCCAGTTTCGGGTCGGCAGGGTAGAGCGCGCTTTTGTGCTTTTTCGCGAGGTACATGTTGATTGCCATCGATTCGCTGAGGATGAAGCCATCGTCATCAATCGAAGGCACGCGCGCGTTGGGATTCAGCGCAAGGTAGTCGTCAGTCTTTGTTTCCGGTGAGCGCGGCAACCAGTCCTTGTGTTCGTATTTGAGGCCGAGTTCAGCGGCCATCCAGATGACGCGGAGGGCGCGGGAGTTGGCGGAGCCGTAGATGGTGAGCATGGTTTTCTCCTGATTGTTTGTTGTCAGTTTAGTTGAGGATCGCCATCATTGAAAGACGAAATCGCAAGGGGTGCAGGCTAGCTCCTGCTGTTCGACTGCAACAGTAGTTGGACCATCGGATGAGCGACTTTCTTTTCGGTGCCAATGGCAAAAAATCTTTCTTCAACACCTTCACACGGACCGATGCGCCTGACGTCGTAGCGTGAAGTCAGTTTGTCGTGTATCAGTTCTGCAGCAGGAAAGACCCCAAAGCCCGCGGCGCCAAATGTTGCAAGCAAGGCGCTGTCTTCGAACTCGCCTGTAATTCGAGGGGTCACGTCATTGCGTTCAAACCAATGATCAATTTTAAATCGCACCGAGGCATGTGCTGTGGGCAGCAATACGGGAACCTTGGCAAGGCTTTGCGGGAAGCTGCGGCGTGCCGCAGGCAGCAGTGGCTCGGGTGCGTACCAGGCGACGGCTGATGATCCGAGTTCGTGGCTGTATAACTTCAGATTTGGATTCGGTGGTGCCGGGCGGTCAGCCAATACGACGTCCAAGCGGTGCAGCGCGAGATCGCCCAACAGGTCATCGAATTCATCCTCATGACATAACAGCCGCAGGTTTTCCGTGTCGAGTACCGGTTGCAGCAGACGTCGCACCGCCAGTTTGGGCAGGCCATCCGAAATGCCCACTGAAAGCCGGATGCTGGCCGGTTCTGCGGCGTCCCTGACGATGGCGGGTAGTTGCTCACCCAGTTGAAAAATCTGGTCGGCCTGACGCATCGCGGCAACTCCGGCTTCGGTCAGTGCGAGGCCGCGGCCGGCGGGCTTGAGCAAGGCGAAACCCAGTTCCCGTTCCAGTTCGCGTACCTGGGCGCTGACGGTTTGTACCGCCATACCCAGGCGGGTAGCCGCCCTGGAAACGCCGCCTTCGCGGGCGACCACCCAGAAGTAATAGAGATGTTTGTAGCTGAAGTTCCGCCACATATTCAGTATTTTTAGGAATTTAGATACTTAATTATCTGCTTTTTCGGAAGTTCTGCCCACTCTATCTTGTGTGCGTCGTTCAAGCGTTGTTCAACTCAAGGAGGTGTGACATGCAAGTGCAGATTGAAACCCGTGATCCCCGCAGTGCCGAATACCGCGACCTTGCCGAGCATCGAGTGCGTTTCGTGATGCGACGGCTGGCTTGGATGGTTTCGCGGGCACAGATCCAGCTATCCGACGTCAATGGACACCGCGGTGGCGTGGACAAGCGATGCCAGGTGTTGTTGAAGTCCAACGGGCGAAGTGTTCTCGTGATTACTTCGACCGCCAGCGATTGGCGGGCCGCGCTGGATACGGCGCTGTCCCGAGCCGCGCGACTACTGGTACGTGCGTGGCGACGTGATCGTGATCCGTCGCGCATGCGTGGAAACAAGCTGCGCGTGAACCGTCAGCTGGTAGCCGTGAATTGAGTGTTGTGTCCATAAATATGGAGAAAGAATATGGAGAAATTGAGGCATTGTTCCGTTTGCTCTGATGTTCCGCCGGTCATGATCGAGCAGAAAGTCATCGAAATTGATGGCTCCCCGACATGATCCGGTGTCCGGCTGTGCCGCACCGGACTCGATAAACGGGTTGAGTTGTCGAGAAGGCTGTCACAGCCCAATCCGCCGGCGGGCCAGGATGATTTCCGATACCGGACTTCGCCACTGCAACATAAGGGCAGGCGTAAATACTGGATCAGAGGTGTTTTGATTGGGAATTTGTTTTTCTATTATTCAAGGAGCATGACTTTGCGTTCTTATCCGAATGACAGCCCTCGTGCAGCTGCTCGTATTGTTGCGCTGGCATTAGTCGCTGATGGAAGTCTGTCGCGTGCGGAGCTTGAGAGGCTGGATCACATGGATGCACCTGCACGGCTAGGCCTAAGCAGTGATGACTTGCATGAAGTGGTGCGAACATGCTGCGAAGATTTGCTGGGCACTGCTTATTTGAGCTGGGAAGGCGCGTGTCGGCTCGACCGGCAAACATTGCGGCAGGTTCTCGCGGAGGTCCGGAATCCTGTGTTGAGACTCAGTGTGCTGCAGCTCTGCACCTCCGTGGCCGAAGCGGACAGCTATTGCAGCGAGGGTGAACTTGCGATTTTGAAGGCAGTCATCGAAGACTGGGGCATCGAGGTCAACAGCTTTGATAAGAGTGCTGCCAGCCCGGCGCCGATGCATTGTTGATCGTACTGTTGAACTAAAAAGGAAAGAACGACACGATGGAGGCCGTCACCGAATTTCTCCAGATTCCGTTCCTGGGTCACGCTGTATGGCTCTGGCTGTTCTTCATCAGCATCGTTACCGCGTTGCTGGCATTTGACCTGGGTGTTCTGCACCGGGATGACCATGAAATCGGCGTTCGTGAAAGTCTGTTGCTGTCGGCAGGCTATATCGGCGTCGCACTGCTGTTCGGGGCCTGGGTGTGGTGGCAACTGGGAGCCGAAAGAGGGACGGAGTATTACACCGGTTTTCTGATCGAGAAATCGTTGTCGATGGACAACGTTTTTGTGATTGCTCTGATTTTTACCTACTTCGCAATCCCGCGGCAGTATCAGCACAGGGTGTTGTTCTGGGGAATCCTCGGCGTGATCGTGCTGCGTGCGATCATGATCGGATTGGGCGCAGTGCTGGTCAGTCAGTTCAGCTGGATTCTTTACGTGTTCGGTCTGTTCCTTGTAATCACCGGTGTCAAGATGTGGTTACTGGCTGATCATATGCCTGACATTGCCAGCAATCCTCTGCTGAAGCTGTTGCGCAAGCACATGCGTGTCACCCCGGAACTCGCTGGCAATGCCTTCTTTGTGCAGAGGCCCGACCCGGCGACGGGGCGTGTGGTGCGATGGGCGACCCCGTTGTTTCTTGCGCTATGCCTTGTGGAGTTCGTTGATCTGGTGTTTGCCGTGGACTCGGTGCCGGCAATTTTTGCGATCACCTCTGATCCGTTCATTGTCTATACCAGCAACATTTTTGCGATTCTGGGCCTGCGCGCACTTTATTTTGCGCTGGCCGCAATGATTCACCGTTTCAAGTATCTGAAATATGCGCTCGCGCTGGTGCTGGTGTTCATCGGATCGAAGATATTTCTGGTCGGTATCATCGGCAAGGTGCCGCCGGTGATCTCGCTGAGCGTCACATTCGGCCTGATTGCTGGCGGTGTGCTGGTGTCTTTGTGGAAAACACGTGCCGACAAACCTGCTGCGGCAATTGGGTCGGAAGAAAGCAGTGCGGGATGAAGCGGGATAGAAACTGCTGATCACGGGCCGGCTGATACCGGCCCGTGAAACGACAGTAAGTCAGATGACGGACTTGGCGGGAACTGAACCCTTCGGCTTGCGACCGGGGGCGACGGGCGGGATGTAGCCAGAAATGCGGCACAGCATGCCTTCGCTGGGCTTGCCATCCTTGAAACGGATCGAGCGGCAGATCATGATGTCGCCGCGGGATTGCAGCACCGTGACATGCTGGCGCACGCTGGCCAGTGAAAGTCCGGTGGCGGTGGCGATCTCGGAATCAAGTTGTTCGCCGGTTTTCTTCAGGTAATCCAGAATTGCCTGCATGTCTTGCCTTCTCTCTGCGATGGGGTTGACGGGCAGCGCCGGCCGAGGCCGGACGCATGGCGGGAACCGGCAATGATACCTCAAAAGCCCTGTTTTCCGGAAATCCCCTTTCCATTTAGGCTGGAATCAGGTGATTTCGGGGGGATTTGGCTGTATTTGGCGGCAAAAACGGGGTTTTTACCGGGAATTTGCCGATTTGGTGTCCGGTTCAATCCGTCTGATCAGCCTTTTTTGGCAGAGTTGGCCCACGGTAGCAAGCGGTCCATTTCCTTTTTGACCACTGCGTAGCATTCGCAGACACGCTGTTCCAGCGCTGGCCGGTCGAGCACGGTGATATGGCCCCGGCTGTATTTGATCAGACCGTCATTCTGCAGTTTGCCTGCAGCTTCGGTGACGCCTTCGCGCCGTACGCCAAGCATGTTGGCGATCAGTTCCTGGGTCATGATCAGTTCGTTTGAGGGCAGGCGATCCAGGCTCAGCAGAAGAAAGCGGCACAATTGCTGTTCCAGCGAGTGATGGCGGTTGCAAACGGCGGTCTGGGCCATTTGCGTGATCAGGGCCTGGGTGTAGCGAAGGAGCAGATGCTGCAATTCGCCGCCGCGTTCGAATTCTTTTTTCAGGGTGATCGCCTTGAGCCGGTAAGCATGCCCGGCGCTTTGCACCACGGCACGGCAGGACGTCGTTTCGCCGCCCATGAACAACGCAATGCCGACCAGTCCTTCATTGCCGACGATGGCGATTTCTGCGGAAGAGCCGTCTTCCATCACATACAACAGTGAAACGATGCAGGTGGTGGGGAAATACACATATCCCTGACCGCGGCCGGATTCGTAGACGACACGACCCAGCGGCATTTCGATCAGTTCCAGTTGCGGCAACAGCCGTTCGTAGTCGGCAGCGGGCAGTACGGATAGCAGGTGATTCTGCTCGGGGTGGTGGATGCTGGCCATGAAAGCGGCACTTTCTGCCTCATGGGTGTGTTGCGTTCGAGACGTCGCAACAGCGAGGCCGGATTGTTTAGAGATTGAGCATACGCTGATGTGTGCGCCGACGTACTAAAAAAGACACTGTTCGCACAAATTGTCTCCTGCTGGAGACGTTGCGCATGCACAGTGCTCTGTTCGCCAGCGTACAGACTCAAGTCGGTCGTGCTTGCATGATGGGATTCCTCAAATCGAATTCATCCGGAGTCATTACATGAAAATCATCAATCGCATCGGCGTTGCTGTTGCCGCGCTTGTGTTCGCAACCCTGCTTGGCTGTGCTTCGACTTCCAAGCAGGAAAGCACCGGCGCTTATGTGGACGATACCGTCATCACCACCAAGACCAAGGCGGCGTTGTTCAATGAACCAACGCTGAAGTCCACGGAAATCGGTGTTGAGACCTACAAGGGCGTCGTACAACTGAGCGGGTTCATCGATAACCAGGATCAAATCAACAAGGCGGTTGATCTGACGCGTATGGTCGGCGGCGTGGTTTCGGTCAAGAACGATATGCGCCTCAAGTAGTTCATGGCCGGACGGGGGTTGTCTGTCCGGTGTGCGGTTGTTCAATCAGTATTATGAAAATAAGGCATACATATGAAAATCAATTCAACCAGCAAGCTCGGCATGATGGCCGCAATCCTGATTCTTACCCTTTGTGGCTGCGCAGGCATGTCACAGCGGGATGAGAGCACGGCAATTGGCGCCGGTGTTGGCGCAGTGGGTGGTGCGATTCTTACCGGCGGCAGTGCGGTTGGAACCGTTGGCGGTGCTGCCGTCGGCGGTCTGATCGGCAATCAGATCGGTAAAGAAAAGTAGCCAAGACAAAGCAGTTTTATCAAGAAACGCAGGAACACGATCTGCAGCAGTTGAGTCATACGCCGGCGTTGCCGGCGTATCGTTTTCTGCGGCAATTCCGGTGAGTCCGGACGGCAAAAAAATACGAGGCGCGTGATGGTGCAATTGAAACTGTTCATCGAGTTGCAGTATGAAGTCATCGACAACGTCAGTGATTTCATTTTCAACGTTCATGCGGCGCAGACGCCCTGCCAGTCGCTGGTGTCCGAAAATTTCAGGGTCAGCCAGCCGGTCGAAGTCGCGCTGTTTACTGATCCGGTGCATGGAAACCGTTATGCACGCCTGCGTGCGCAGCCCGGAGCATTGACGGTGCGTTATGACGCCGTCGTCAATATTGCGCACCATGTGGCCCCTCCTGACAGTGTTGGGGAAGTGCCGATCGCGCAATTGCCGGCGGAAGCGCTGGCTTTTATCTACCCGAGTCGTTATTGCCAGTCCGACCGTCTGCGCCAGCTGGCGGCCAGTGAGTTCGGTGGTTTGCGGCAGGGTTACTGGCGGGTGCGTGCAATTCAGGACTGGGTGCAGCGGCGGACAAAATTCGTTTCCGGCAGTTCCAACGCAACCACATCAGCCATTGATACGGTCATCGAGCAGGTCGGTGTGTGCCGCGATTTCGCGCACCTGATGATTGCTTTGTGCCGGGCGCTCAACATCCCGGCACGTTTTGCCACGGGTATCGACTATGGATCGGATCCAGTTTTCGGTCCCCCGGATTTCCATGCCTATGTCGAGGCATTTCTCGGCGGGCGCTGGTATCTGTTTGATCCGACGGGGATGGTGTTGCCAACCGGGCTGATTCGCCTCGGCACCGGGCGTGATGCTGCGGATGTTTCGTTCGCGACGATATTCGGAACAGTCAAATTCGCACAGCCGTGGATCGGCATTGAAGCAGTGGAAGATCCGGCGGCAGGAATCTTGATGCCCCTGGCCTGTATTGATGCGCTGTCCACCGATGCCGGAGGTCTGCACCGCTATGGGTGATCGTTATTTTAGAGAATCTTCCGGGCGACATCCTTGACGCTTTCGTAGCACGAGCAGCAGGCTGATTCGAGGCCGGCCTCGTCGATGATCGAGATGTTGCCGCGGTTGTAGTCGATCAGTTTGCGGCGTTTCAGGGCCTGCGCCGCGTTGGTGACACCGACACGCCGGACGCCCAGCATGTGGGCCAGGAATTCCTGGGTCAGGCGGAATTGCCGGGAACGCATGCGGTCCCGGGTCATCAGCAGCCAGCGCGCGAGACGCGTCTCGACGACATGGAAGCGGTTGCAGGCCGCAGTCTGTGACACCTGCACCATCAGTACATGGGCGTAGCGGTGCAGTATCACCTGCAACGGTTTGCAATTCGCCAGTTCGCGACGGAAGTGTGCGGAGTCCATGCGCAGTGCGGAGCCGCTGCCCTGCACCAATGCGCGCACCGGGCTGGTGGTCACGCCCAGCGCCAGCGCAACGCCGACCATGCCTTCGCGACCGACCAGGCCGACTTCCAGCGAAAGGTGGGCATCAACCAGCGTCAGCAGCGATATCAGTGAATCAGTGGGGAAATAGACATGGCGGATGCGTTGTCCGGCTTCGTACAGTACTTCTCCAAACGTCAGTGTGACGGTGACCATCGCGGCACGCAGGCGTTTGAAGTCCTTATCGGGCAGTGCGGCAAGAAGCGTGTTTGCAGCGGGCATCAGTTTCAGGTGAGGCATGCAGCGCATGTTGACGCTGAAAAAATCGGCGGTATGTGCGTTTGCGTACGGAGCGCCAATGCGGCAAAGCAGACAATCACCAGCGAATGTTTTACTGAATAGGAGTGAATATGACTACGCATGCACTTGTTTCGAATAAACCGCTGCATCCCCTGGTGTGGGTTGTCGGCATTGCCGTGATTGTTTTTTGTGTGGCTGGAATCGCGGCTGTTTTCGGCTGGATACCTAGTTCACAGAGCGGAGTGACTGACGATGTCGCAGTTTCCGCCGCCAGCAAGCCGTCAGCGAAGATCGCCAGCGCTGCAACCGGCAAAACACCGGCGCCCGCAGCAGTCTGCGCGTATTGCGGCGTGATCGTCTCAATTGAGGAAGTGGTTGCCAAAGGCGAGGGCAGCGGCATGGGGGCGGTTGGCGGCGCAGTGGTCGGCGGCCTGCTCGGACATCAGGTCGGCGGCGGCAGCGGCAAACAGATTGCGACTGTCGTTGGTGCCGTGGGTGGAGCGGTGGCCGGCAATGAAGTCGAAAAACGCATGGGCAGTACCAAAAAGCAGGAAATTACGGTGAAGCTGGAGGACGGCTCCACGATGGTTGTCAGCGACAACGGTCCGGCGGTCTGGCATGCCGGCGATCACGTGAAAATAATCGACGGCGCACCGCGCCGCAACTGATCGCGAAAGGATCACTGACATGCTTTATACCGTTGCTGTTGTATTGCTCGTACTGTGGCTGCTGGGTTTCGTGTCGGCTTACACCATGGGCGGACTCATCCACGTTCTGCTGGTGATCGCCGTCGTGGTTATACTGGTGCGCGTGATTCAGGGTCGTCGTCCGTTATGAATCGCCAAATGGAAGCCCCCGCATGAACAGGATTATTGCGCTTGCGCTGCTGGCTGGAGGCGTGTTGCTGGTGGTATTCGGGGTCAACGCGATGAATTCCGCCAGTTCGGATCTATCACGCCTGTTCACCGGCTCACCTTCGGATCGGACTATCTGGTTGATGGTCGGCGGTACTGCCGTTGCAGTCGCCGGGCTGTCTGGGCTCCTGCTCAGTTCGAAGACAGGCTGATGAGCTAAATTGCGGTCGTTCGCGGGGTGCCGCTATGTGGGCGTAGCCACAGATCTTCTGCCGATTGCGATTAGTGCCGGCATGGTTGTTGATGCGATTCAGGATATCGGCCGGCAGTAATCCGTCAGAGTTTGACAGGATCTGCTTCCGGTTCATCCGGTAGCAGCAGCACGATCGCTGCCTTTATCGCGGCGATGCCGGCCATGATCCACAGCGCGTGGGTGAAGCCGATGCTTTTGACCAGCGGCCCCAGTATCCATACCGCGAGAGAACTGAAGCCGAAAGCCACCGTCAGGCGCATGCCGGCAACGCGGGAGCGCAGCCGGTCATCGACGTAGCGCACGATCATCGCGTCGGTGAACGGAATCGAGCCGAACACAAACACCATCACCGCGAGCAGTGCCACGAACAGTCCCCAGTCCTGGGTATGTGCGGCCCAGATCAGCAGCGGCACCTGAGCCACCGACATCCACAGTTGCAAGGGTTTGAACGGCATGCGGTCGATCAGACGGCCAACGACCAGTTGCGCCAGCGATGCGACCGCATAGATTATGGCAAGCAGCGTGCCGATCACGGCGGGGTCTTCGATGACGCCTTTGAATCCTGCAGCGAGCAGTTGCGAATTGCCATTGGTGGTGAAGTTGAAAAGGATTGTACTGACTGCCGCTGCGGCAGTCATCACTGCAAACGCGCGTACCAGCAGTTCGGGCGTCAGTGTGACTTTGGCCTTGCCGCCTTTGCGTTTGGACGGCGCTTCGGTTTCTTTTGGACACACCAGCGCAAAGGCGATGCCGCAGGCGATTGATACCAGCCCGGGAATGACGAAAGCTTCGCGCCAGCCCAGCCATTTGACGATGAAGCCGGTGACCAGCGCGGCTACGGCGATGCCGAGGTTGCCGGCGAGGCCATTGAGGCCGATTACCGCGCCCGGATTCTTCACACCTTGCACCAGCATCGGAATACCGACCGGGTGGTAGATCGCGGCGAAGGCGCCCATCAGCGTCAGCGCGGCGGCAAGTTGCCAGGCGTTTTGTGTCAGCGCCACAAGCATCGCCGAAAGGCCCATGCCGATGAAAAATATGATCATCATCACGCGGCGTCCCCACAGGTCGCCGAGACGTCCGGCGGGCAGCGCGCCGAGCCCGAACAAGGCGAATGCGCCGACGCTGTAGGGCATCAGTTCGGTCCAGTCGCCGTGGCCGAATTCAACGGCGATTTTTGCGACGGCAGTGGCAAAAATCAGCAGGAACATGTGGTCAACGGCATGTCCGACGTTGAGCAACAGGTTGACGGCTGCAGAGTGTCCGTCGGGAAGGGCGGTGGCTTGGGCGGTAGTCATGGCATCGGATTTTGCACCGGTTACAATCGTCTGTCTTTCGATGTTTTACTGTAAACCTGCCAGAAATGGACAAACGTCAGCCCGCCCGCACTGCAGCAAGACCTTTGCCGGTGAGCGGTGCTTTTGCCGTTGCACCGGAGAGCCCGGTAAAGGGTGATTTGAAACGTGCGGTGGTGATCCGCCACACGTCATACCCCAAGGGTCACCATATCCAGCCGCACTGGCATTCCCGGGCACAGTTTGTTTATGCGATTGCCGGCACGATGCGCGTACGCACTGCGCGCCATGCGTGGATTGTGCCGCCGTCACGTGCGCTGTGGATGCCGGCGCACACCGCGCATGAAATCCAGATGCATGGATTGGTGGCCATGCACAGTGCCTATGTGAACGCGGCGGCGAGTGCGGGCATGCCCGCTGTCTGTGCGGTGCTGGAAGTCACGCCGTTGGCGCGGGAACTGATCGTGCGCGCTGCGGCGCTGCCGGCGTCCTACGACGAGCGCGGCGATGACGGCCTGCTGATGCGGTTGCTGATGGCGGAAATCCGTCGCCTGCCGCGCAGCGCGCTCGACCTGCCGCTGCCGGAAAGCGCGGACCTCACGCAGTTGTGCGAACGCATTCTTGCCGATCTTTCAAGGCGTCGTCCGAGTGCGCACGATGCCGGCGAGATGAATACCAGCACGCGCACGCTGTACCGGCGTTTTCTGAGTGAAACCGGCATTACTTTTGCGCGCTGGAAACAGCAGGCGCGTCTGCTTGAATCGATCCGCCGGCTGGCCGAAGGCGCGCCGGTGACCGCAGTTGCGATTGACTTGGGTTATGAAAGTCCGAGCGCATTTTCGACGATGTTCCGTCGCGCGCTGGGTGTGGCGCCGCGGGCATTTGCCAAGGCGGCTGAATTGCCGGCTTATTCGAGGTAGCGACTGTAAAACACGGCGATAGCCTGCGCGGTGTCTTTTGCGGTCTTGTCGAGCATTGCGCCTTCGCGCAGGTCGCGGCCGAATTCGAGCTGCATGGCATCGATGCCGTCGGGGCGATGGCTGCCGTAGAGGTTAACGGTATGTCCGCCAATGTAATTCGGGGCTTCTACGCGGTCAGTCGGGACGGTGTCATTTGCAGGAACGATGGCGTAACCCATGGCCGCAAAACGGCCGAACACGCTGTCGGGCCCGGTTACTGCAGCAGCTCCTGCGCGGGCGAGCAGCGAACGTACCGTGTTTCCGTGGCGGGTGCCGCGCAGGATGGCTTCGCGGTAAGCGGTCTGGCCGTGGATGTCGAAGAGCATAGCCCGCGGAAATCGGGCTCGGATTTCGTCGATCTGGCGGCGTATCGCGGTATGGTAGGCGTCATAGGCGGCGGCACAACCGGATACGGCATAGGCTTCTTCGGCGGCGCGGTTGGCGTCGATGTATTTGCGGTGGAAATTGGCGATGACCAGATAAGGCGCCTTGCCGGTGAGCCGTTCAAGTTCGTCGGCGATGCCGCGGGCGAGACGTTTGGTATGAGCATCGGGCCGGTTGACGAAACGGCTGCCGACGCTGCTGCGTTCCGGGCAGTCGGTCACGCCGGAGGTGCCGCCATGCGGCGCGGTGATGATCACCG
>CAMAYE010000010.1 GCA_945862135.1 Bordetella parapertussis | reverse complement strand
ATGGGCAGGCGGCGGATGCATTGCGCGAGAAACTGCGTGTTGTTCTCGGGCGTCATTTCCGCCGCGCCGGGATAGACCTCGCGCGGATTGCGCGCTTCGACATGGATCTTGCGGTAACGCTCGATGTCGAGCATGCCGCCGACATCCAGCACATGCATCTCGCCGTTCCAGCCGAAGGCGACGGTGCGCGGTGTCTCGCCCAGCGGAATGCTGTTGTCGAGGAATTCGTAATGCACTTTTTTGTCGGCTGCCAATGCCCAGGTGAAAAACACTTCGGGAACGCCGGAGAAGGCCTCGACGTTGTGTGCGAGCAGATCATCCACGGCCTTGTAGCGGCCGACTTCCAGGCCGCGGTACCAGGCACGCTCGACGGTGGCGTCCGGCGGCGTGATCACGAAGAACAAATACACCAGGCTGCCGAAACGCGTCAGCAGGTTGCTGCCGGCCACATCTGACGCCGGTGCGAAGGTGTCGAAGCGGAAGCGATCGATCAGCAGGTGCGACATCAAGCCTTGTTCGGCCTTGCGTGCCATCGTGCGGTCGAGTTTGTGGTCGACGATCTGCAGTTCATGGCCGCTGAACGAGCCCGCATATTTGTACGCGCTGCCGAGTGAGCTGTAGTCGAGCAGGAACTTGCGGAAAATATCCGGGCTGATCAGTGCGAAATCCTGCCAGCTCACGCCGATGCGTGCGGCGAGCGCGCGCTGCAGCGGGCGCAGCGTGCTTTTGCCGGCGGCGGAGGCGCCCTTGGTGTTCATCACCACCGGTTGGGCTTGCACCGGCAGGCGGCGGTAACCCTCGGCTTCGGCGCCGCGCTGAATCAAGGGCTCGATCATGCGGCCGATTTCCTCACTGCCGTAGTCGTTGCTGGCGATATCGGCCGCCACCGAGGCGATCAGTGCGCGGTCGCGCCACAGCCGGCCGTGGCGGTTGAGCATGGCGGTTGCGACGCGGGCCAGGGCTGTAGCGGCAGCGCAGACCAGCGGATCGGGATGGGTATGGGCCTGGGTTTCCCAGCGCCGGATCGCGCGCACATCGGTGGTTTCGCTTTCATCAATCGGAGCGGCAACTCTGTTGTTGCCCAGCAGCCGTCTCCAGAGACTGCACGGCGCGGCGGCTGGGGCGGGTTCTTCCTGCAGCCCGCGATCCAGTTCGACGATGACTGCGTCATGCAGGCGCATGCGCAGCAGCTCATGCGCCGCAGTGATTTCCGCCATATGCGGCGTGATATTGCGCTTAAGAAGAGTGTCGGTCATGCGCCGGAAGTTGATGCCGAGGTCTTCGGTTTTCTGGCCGTCCTCGACACTGAAGTCGGCGGTCACGCGGGCGAGCAGTTCGTGCACCACGAGGCGCTCGGGTCTGAAGGTCACCAGTTCTTCCATCGGGAGGCCGGTGAGATCGGCGAGTTCGCGTACCTGCTGCAGTGTAGTGCGCACGTACTCGGGCCTGTAGATCGTGGCCAGCGGTAGCAGATCTGCGGGGATCTGCGATTGCAGTCCCGGATTCCACGGGCCTTCCGGCGTGGAATCCAGATGTTGCTGCGGTTTGTGCATGGGGCCTCCCGCGCTCAGTCTACGCTGCGCAGCAGGCCGTGTCGTTGACCGGTGGCGGTGAGTTGTGCGCACTGCGCAGCGGTCAACCGGGTGTTGTCGGGGGAGGTGGATTCCGCCATCAGGTTGTGCGGCGTGTTGTCGTGTTCGCCGCTGTCCATCAATACATGGGCCAGTTCATGCGCGACGACGATGCCGAGGTCGCGCGCCCCACGGGCCACCCAGACCGTGTCGGTCAATTCGGGGCGGCTGCGACTGTTGCCGCGGCCGATGGCTTCCGCATCAAAGGCCGGCGCCTGGCGTGTGCCGGCAGCAAAAAATATCGCGGGCCGCGGCAAATCAAGCGCACGGGCCAGTTCACGCGAGCGCGGCGTATCGAAGTGGCGGTGTGTTTCGGGTGCGGTGACATGCAGGACATCAATGCGTGTGGTGTGGATGCCGCATTGCGAGAGGATGTTCGCGGCCATGCGCAGTGCCGACCGCATTTCCTGCTCTGGCCAGTCATCGAGATTGATGGCGCGCAATTCCAGCGTATGCGTTGTAGTTGCAGGCGCTGTCAAGTCGTTGATGCTTGTGCGTTGCTCCAAACGGAGCCGCAGTGCTTCGTTCGCGCTGACTGTCGATGCAAACGCGATCGCGGTAAACAGCAGGACGCGCCGGAAGACTTTTTCCAGGGGTATTGTGCAAATGGTGGCGGGTTTGATCAAAATTTAGGCAACCTAAGTTGTGCCCTTGTCTGGCGCAGTCCCAGCCCCGCATTTTTAAGGTTGTTCACAGAGATATCCACAGAAAATGTGCATGCTTTTTTGGGCCATGCACCGGATCGGGGAATGCTGGGGCCGTGATCACGGCGTTGCGTCAAAGCGGATCGGCGCAAAAAATATTTCCCGCCAAAAACCGCCCTAGGAGGAATCTGTTTTTACTTTTAAAATCAACAATTTGCGTGACGTCAAAAAACTGTCGTAAAAGCCTAGGTGGGTCAAAGACTTAGCGCATGTTTACCCCTTGTGTGTTTTGGTGGCGAGGTCGGTTATTGACACTGGCAACAGAGTTTTGTAGCCGTTTGCGTGGCGCACAGCGCATGAGATATCAACATGTGCTGATTTGAACCTGTCAAGGCTTTTGATGCCGTTGTTTTCAGGGACTTAGAGCACCTGACGGAATGAAGCATGCGGGCGTTACAGTCCGCGGACAAAGCTTTCGATGCCCTTGAGCAGCATTTCCACTGCGATGGCGGTCAAAACCAGGCCCATCATCCGGTCCAGCGCGCTCAGGCCACGACGGCCGATATGGCGGGCGATGCGGTCCGCAGCCAGCAGCAACAGCAGGGTGATGGTGCTGGCAATGGCCAGGGCCATGATCCAGTCGGTGATGCGTTCCGGCGAGCGGGACACGATCAGCACGATGGTGGCGATGGCCGAGGGGCCGGCGATCGATGGAATCGCCAGTGGCACGATGAAAGGTTCGGATTCAACGGGGTCAGTACCGAATGCACCCTCGGGATGCTGGAAAATCAGCCGCAGTGCAATCAGGAACAGGATCACGCCGCCGGCGATGTTCAGCGATGAATCGGAGAGTCCGAACAGGTCGAGGATGCTGCGGCCGAAAAACACGAAAAACAGCAGCAGGCCGAACGCAATCGCGCATTCGCGCAAGATGACCAGACGGCGTCGCGCCGGGTCGAGATTACGCAGCAGCGCCGAAAATACCGGTATGTTGCCGATCGGATCCATGACCAGCAGCAGCACGACCAGCGTTGAAGTGAAAGAGACATCCATGCGGTGAGTCTACCGCGGACGACGCGTCAGAAGCCGAACAGGTTGCTGCGCGCGTGCTGCAGGTGGGCGAGGATGGCCGCACGCGCGCGGTCGGCGTCACGCGCTTTAAGCGCCTCGACGATGGCACGGTGTTCTTCCTGGTATTTGAGCCGGCGTTCAGCAGTGACTACGCGATCCTTCAGCTTGCCCCATTCAGTCTGGTGACGGACCGCAGTGGCCATGTCGAAGACGCGGATCATGAAGCGGTTGTGTGTGGCTGCCGCAAGCGCCTGATGCAGCGCTGCATCCCAGACTTCAAAGTCGTTGAGCGATGTCCCGCGTTCAGCGCGATCGAGGCAGGTTTCCATGCGTTCGAAATCGGCGGGGGTGGCGTTGATGACAATCAGTTCGGCCATTGTCGGCTCCAGCCGCATCCGCGCTTCCATCAGTTCGGCGGGGCTGGTGTGGCTGATGCTGCCTGCAGGAAAGCCACCGCTGTCAGCGAGGAATGTGCCGCGGCCGACATGACGGGTGATCGCGCCTTCGGCTTCAAGTTGGGCAAGCGTTTTGCGTACGGTATTGCGCGGCAATGCGAAGCGCGTCGACAGATCGCGTTCGGTCGGCAGTTTGCCGCCGGGGCCAAGGGCGCCCTGGGCAACGGTTTCGAGAATGTAGGCGCGAATTTCCTGTACGCCGTCGCGTTTGCTGCTGCGGCGGCTGTCGGGTTCAGAGCGTCGGATCGTAGTGGTCATGGCTGTTCCTGATTGCGGCGGATTGTGCAGTGCCTTACCAATTTGGTCAATTGGTTCATAAAAATATACCAATGGCTAACCAGTGGATGTTTTGAGATCAATGGATTTTGCAGATTTTCACTCTTGTGCGTTGCGGCAAAGGTAGGGCAGGCTGTCGCCGCTTATCCCAACCAATTTGGCTCAATGATTGACTATTGGTTGAACCAAGTTTAGAGTTTCGGGCGCTGTCGAGGGTGTTTTCATGCGGTCCGGACCATGGTGCGGATGCTGTGTGCGCAGGCAGCTGTTGATCAACGACAATACGCAACCATTCAAGAAAATCCGCGAGGGGACATGTCCGCAGCCGCTGCAGCGCCGGTAAAACTGGCGATCATTTCCGAAGGGGTCAATGCATGGCCTTTGTATGTGGCCCAGGGCCGCAAGCTGTTTGAGCAGGAGGGCATCACGGTCGATGTCACGCTGACCGGTTCATCCAATCATCAGCTGGAGCAGATGCGCAGCGGCGGTTATGACATTGGTTTCCAGCAGTCCGATCATGTGGTGCGCGCGGTCGAGACCGGCAGCGACCTGTGCATCGTGATGGCTCAGGGGCATGCGCCGGAACTATCTCTGGTGGTTGCCGCTGACATCAAGAGTATTGCCGATCTGAAAGGCCGTGACATTGCCGTCGATGGCGCCAATACCGGTTATGCGCTGTTGCTGCGCAAGCTGCTCGCCGAAAACGGTCTTGCCAAATCCGATTACCGCTTTAGTGAAATCGGCGGTTCGCAGGAACGTTTTGATGCGCTGAAGTCGGGGCAATGTGTCGCGAGCTGGCTCAATCCTCCGTTCGACCGCAATCTTTTTGCCGCGGGGTTTGCTTCCCTTGGCACGACAATGCAGTTTTTTCCGGATTATCCGGGCTCCATCGCGGCCGCACGCCGTTCGTGGGCGACGCTGAATGCCGACCGGCTGGTGGCCTTTATCCGCGCGTTCCGCGGCGCCTGTCACTGGCTCAAGGATCCGGCCAACAAGGCCGAGGCGGTCACGTTGTTGCCTTCGCGCCTGAACATCGCGCCGGAACTGGCGAGCAAGGCGTTTGATGCGTTTGTTGCGTGCGCGCTGCCTTCAATTGATGCTTCGGGACTGCGCCAGGTGATTGATGTTTACTGGCAGGCTGAAGGTCTGACCGTGCCTAAGGGCGAACCGGGCAAGTACATGGATCTGTCGTATCAGCAGCGCGCAGGACTCTGAGTTAATCCGCTTTTGAATTCATCCGTATCAACGTTCATCCGCATCTAGTTTCATACATAACAAGTTCATCCAATAATCGAACCCACGGAGGGGCAACATGAAATTCATCGGATACGCATTCAGCGGCATGGTGATGGCAGCAGCATTGATCGCCGGACCGGTCTTCGCGGCGGAAACGGCAGACCAGTTTCCGTCGAAGCCGATCCGAATCATGGGGCAGGGTGCGGGCAGTACGGCGGATTATCTGTCGCGCTATATCGGTCAGAAACTGACCGAGCGCTGGCACCAGGCGGTGGTAGTCGATAATCGAGCCGGCGCCGGCGGCACGCTGGCTGCTGAAGTGGTGGCGAAGGCCACGCCCGACGGTTATTCGCTGATCATGGGCCATGCCGGTCCGATGGTCAGCGCGGTGTCGCTGTACAAGAACCTGCCCTATGACCCGCTTAAGGATTTTGCGCCGATCACCAAGACGGCGACGCTGGTCACGGTGCTGGTTTTGCATCCTTCGATCCCTGCGAAGAATGTGCAGGAACTGGTGGCACTGGCCAAACAGAAAAACCTGACCTACGCGTCAGCCGGCAACGGCACCATCAGTCATCTGACCGGCGAATTGTTCAAGCAGGTGGCCAAGGTTGATGTGCAGCACGTGCCATACAAAAGCGCTGGTTTTGCGCTGACGTCGATCCTGTCGGGCGAGACGCAGATTTCATTCCTGTCGCCGATCACTGCGTATGTGCAACTGAAGTCGGGCAAGTTGCGCGCGCTTGCGGTGTCGAGCACGGAACGTTTTGTGGCCGTTCCTGACATACCCAGCGCCACTGAAGCGGGCATTCCGGGAATGGTGGCTGAACTGTGGTTCGGTCTGTTCACGACGGCGAAAACGCCCAAGCCCATCGTCGCCAAGCTGAATCGCGAGATCACCGGCATCCTGCAGTCCCAGGAAGTGAAGGATGCCCTGCTGAAGCGCGGTGCCATTGTCGCGCCGGGCACACCGGATGAGCTGCAGGCTTTTGTGAAAAGCGAGTTGGCGAAATGGACTCCGATCATCAAGGCTTCGGGTATCAAGGCTGACTAAGTCCGTATCCCGCAAGAATGCTTGTTATTCTATATAAGTATATGAATTTATTGGAGAAATATTAATGGCGCGGAAGAAAAAACCAGTCGAGCCGAAACTCATCAAGACCGCCGGCATCAATCCGAAAAAAGGAATTTCGACAGCGCCTGATGTGTTGTTCGATCCGGCGGATCCCGGACATCGCTGGGAGCGTCCGCTGCAGGCGCCGGGGCGCATGCAGGTCGACTTCGAGGAGCGCGTGAATTTCCAGCGCCTGCATGAATACCGCCTCGCGCGCACGCGTAATTCGCTGGCCAAATCCAAGCTCGGCGCGTTGCTGGTGTTCGACCAGATCAACATGCGCTACATCTCGAGCACGGTGATCGGCGAATGGGCGCGCGACAAGCTGACGCGCTGGTGTTTGCTCACCGGCAACGGCGACCCCTGGGTCTGGGATTTCGGCTCTGCAGTGCGTCATCACAAATTGTATGCGCCCTGGCTGCCCACCAACCACAGCATCCCGGGCCTGACCGGCCTGCGCGGCGCCGTGTCGCCGAAAGTCGGCCTTTTTGAGGCGGCGGCCAAGGAGATCTACGACATCCTCGTGCAGGAGGGTGTGGCCGACATGCCGATCGGCATCGACGTCGTCGAGCCGCCGTTCCTGTTCGCGTTGCAGAAGCTCGGCCTGAAAGTGATGGACGGCCAGCAGGTGATGCTTGATGCACGCGAAATCAAAAGCCACGACGAAATCACGCTGCTCAACATGGCGGCATCAATGGGCGACGGCGTGTACCAGGACATCTTCGAAGCGCTGAAGCCGGGCGTGCGCGAAAACGAAATTGTCGCGATGGCCGCCAAGCGTTTTTACGAAATGGGTTCGGACTGCGTCGAGGCGGTCAACGCGATTGCCGGCGAGCGCTGCAGCCCGCATCCGCACAATTTCACCGACCGCATGATCCGCCCCGGCGACCAGGCCTACTTCGACCTGATCCACTCCTACATGGGCTACAAGACCTGCTACTACCGCACCTTCACGGTGGGTTCGGCGACCGCGGCCCAGCACGATGCCTACCGCAAGGCGCGGGAATGGATGGACAGCGCCATCGATTCGCTGAAGCCCGGTGTCAGCACCGACCGCGTGGTGCAGGCCTTTCCGAAAGCCCAGGAAATCGGTTTTGAAACCGAGATGGCGGCTTTCGGCCTGAACTTCTGCCATGGCCTCGGCCTCGGTCTGCACGAGCGGCCTCTGATCTCGCGGCTGAACTCGTTTAAGGATCCGTACGAACTGAAAGCAGGCATGGTGTTCGCGGTCGAGACCTTCTGTCCGGCCAAGGACGGTGTGTCCGCCGCGCGCATCGAGGAGGAAGTGGTGCTGACACCCGACGGCGCGAAAATCATCACGCTGTTCCCGGCGCAGGAACTGCCGATCGCGAATAAATATTGAGGAAAAGCTTTAACCGCCAAGTCGCCAAGAGCGCCAAGAAGGTCAAAAACTTAAACTTCTCGTTTTTGATTTTTAAAGGATTTCTTGGCGCTCTTGGCGTACCCGTCAAGCGGGTATTAAAAAGAACCTTGGCGGTAAACAGATTTTGAATCAGGAGTTAAATTGGATACCAAATTGAAAAGCAAAAAATCCGCTGCGGCGGAGGACGATATCGGCCGCGACATCCGGCTGGAATTGTTCCGCATGCAGCTTGAACTGCGGCTCTGCGAAAAACGCGCCTATGATCTGTTCCTGCAGAACCTGATCAAGGGCACCAGCCATCTGTCGCTGGGGCAGGAAGCGATTGCCGCCGCCTTCGGCGTGGCGATGCGTCCCGATGATTGGACTTTCTGCACCTATCGCGGTCATGCGCATACGCTGGCGCGCGGGGCCTCGATGAGCGGTGTGCTCGGTGAACTGATGGGGCGTGAATGCGGTCTGCTCGGCGGCAAGGGCGGCTCGATGCATCTGACCGATGTGAGCAAAGGCGCGATGGGTTCGTACGCAATCATCGGTGCGCATCTGCCGGTGGCGGCGGGTGCGGCGTGGAGCGCGCAGTACCGCGGCACTGAACAGGTTTCCGTATGTTTCTTCGGCGACGGTACCACCAACATCGGCGCTTTCCATGAAGCGCTGAACTTCGCGGTGATCTGGAAGCTGCCGGTGATCTTCGTCTGCGAAAACAATCTGTACATGGAATACACGCCGATTCATACCGTGACGGCGGTGGAGCATCCGGCGGCGGATCGTGCATCGGCCTACGGACTGGAGAAAATTGTCGTTGACGGCAATGATGCCGATGCGGTCTATCGCACCGCGACCAAATACATCGACCGTGCGCGCAAGGGTGGTGGTCCGGCGCTGATCGAGTGCATGACCTACCGCCACTCGGGTCACTCTCGTGCCGATCCGGGTAAATACCGCCCGGAAGGCGAGCTGGAAAAATGGCTCGAACGCGACCCGATCAAGATTTACCGTGAACGCCTGTTGGGCCTCGGCATCGTCGACGCCACTCTGAAAGACATTGAGGATGAAGTGACGCAACAAGTGAATGAGGCGACCGAGGTCGCCAAGGCATCAGCACCGCCGTCGCTGGACGGCATCTATCAGCATGTCTGGGCCGATGGAGGTGCGTCATGGCGGAACTGACCTACCGCGACGCGGTTGCTGCGGGTATCGCGCAGGAGATGGCGCGCGATGAGCGCGTAGTGTTCCTCGGCGAGGACATTGCCGCCGCCGGCGGCGTGTTCAAGGCTACGGTCGGCCTGCTCGACAAGTTCGGTCCGAAACGCGTGCGCGACACGCCGATTTCGGAACAGGCGATCCTCGGTGCGGCCATGGGCGCGGCGATGACCGGCCTGCGGCCGATTGCCGAAATCATGTTCTCCGACTTCCTTGCGGTGTGCTGGGATATCGTCGCCAACGAGATCGCCAAATCGCGTTACATGACCAACGGCCAGGTGCAGGTGCCGCTGGTGATCCGCACCGCCAACGGTGCAGGTTCGCGTTTCGGTGCGCAGCACTCGCAGTCGGTGGAAAACTGGGCAATGATGATTCCGGGCATCAAGGTCGTTGCGCCGGCCTTCCCGGCCGACGTCAAAGGCTTGATCGCTGCCGCGGTGCGCGATGAAGACCCGGTGATCGTGTTCGAGCAGAAGTCGCTGTATCCGATGAAGGGCGAAGTGCCCGACGGCGAACATGTCGACGAACTGGGCAAGGCGCGCGTATTGCGCCGGGGCAAGGACTGCACGATTGTTGCGCTGGCACTGATGGTGCACCGCGCGCTGGCGGCAGCGGAAATTCTCGAGAAGGAACACGGCATTTCCTGCACGGTGGTCGATGTGCGTTCGCTGGTACCTCTCGATACGACGACTATCCTCGCCGAAGTGGCGTTGACCGGTCGGCTGGTGACGGTCGAAGAGAACCCGCGACTGTGCGGCTGGGGTGCGGAAGTGGCTTCGATCATCGCCGATGAATGTTTCTGGGAACTCGATGGCCCGATCATCCGCATCACCACGCCGCATATTCCGCTGCCTTCGGCCGACCAGCTGGAAGACAACACCATCCCGTCGGTGGAGCGCATCGTGCACGAGATCGTGGAGAAGATTGATTAAAGACTGTTTAACCGCCAAGACGCCAAGAGCACCAAGAAAACCAATCATAACTAAAAACAAGATGTTTTGTTTTTGCCCTTCTTGGCGCTCTTGGGGTCTTGGCGGTAAATGAACTTCGGGAGCAGCACATGAATGTGATCATGCCGCAGCTCGGCGAGACCGTGGCCGAGGGCGTAGTGACCAAGTGGTACAAAAAAGTCGGCGATGCCGTGAAGGTCGATGAGACTTTGTTCGACGTCGAGACCGACAAGGTCAGCACCGAGATTCCGTCTCCGGTGGCGGGGGTTATTGCCGAGATCGTGGTTGCAGAGGGCGTCACCGCGAAGGTCGGTGCCACGCTGGCGGTCATCCGTGAAAGCGGTGATGCAAATGCGCCCGCCAAGCCTGCGGCTGTTGCGCCCGCAGCGGTCAGCGCTGGTCCTGTGGCGGCTGTTGCTACACCGGTGGTTTCTCAGATGCCTTCGGGCCGACCGCGGGTCAACGCTGCCGACCGGCTGTCGCCGGTGGTACGCCGACTGGTCGCCGAGCACAACCTCAATCCTGCGGACATCACCGGCAGCGGCCGCGATGGCCGCATCACCCGTGAAGACGTCAAAGACTACATCGCGCGCCGCGGCTCGCGTCCGGCATCTGCGCAGGTTGCTGCCGCAGCGCCGGCATCGTTGCAGGCCGGACAGACGGTGGCCTTCAACGGCATCCGCAAACGCGTTGCCGAGAACACCGCGAAGTCCTGGCAGACCGCGCCGCATGTGCTGCAGGTGGCCGAAGCCGATTTCCTGCGTGTTGATCAGGCGCGCAAGTTGCACGGCGCGGCATGGAAGGCGCGCGAAGGTTTTTCACTGACCTATCTGCCGTTCATCGTGCGTGCAGTGTCGATTGCGCTGGGCAAGTTTCCCAAGCTCAATGCCAGCCTGCAGGGCGATGGTCTGGTTCTGCATCGCCGGATCAATATCGGCATTGCTGTCGACCTGAACTTCGACGGGCTGGTGGTGCCGGTGCTGAAGGATGTTCCGGCCAAATCGTTGCCGCAAATTGCGCGCGAGATCAACGATCTGGCGCAGCGCGCCCGCGCCGGCAAGCTGCGTCCGGACGAGATGACCGAAGGCACTTACACCATCACCAACAACGGCGCCTTCGGCACGGTGATCACCGCACCGATCATCAATCAGCCACAGGTGGCGATCCTGTCCGCCGACGGCATCCGCAAAAAACCTGTGGTGATCGAGAGCGACGGCGGCGATTCCATTGCGATTCGTCCGGTCGGCGTGCTGGCGCAGAGTTTCGATCATCGCGCGGTGGACGGTTCCTATTCCGCGGCTTTCCTCGCCGAAGTTAAAAATGCGATCGAAACCCGTAACTGGGAGCAGGCGCTGGAAGCCTGAAATACAAAAACCTTTAGCCACAGAGGGCACAGAGGACACAGAGAAAAACCAAAGAAAATTCCGATGGGGCAAGGTTGAAAATCCCTGCTTTTGCAGTTCTCTGTGCTCTCTGTGTCCTCTGTGGCTAATGCTTTTGAACTTGATCTTGATTTTTAAGGAAACCAAATGTCAGACATGAAAAAACACAAACTCGGCTGGATCGGCATCGGCCGCATGGGTTACGCAATGGCGGAGCGGCTGGCCAAGGCGGGCTGCGACATCACCGTGTGGAACCGCACCAAATCCAAGGCCGAACCGCTGGCCAAGTCCGGCGCTAAAGTCGCCGACAACCTGACCGACCTCGCTGGCTGTGACATCGTGTTCACCATGGTGTCCACCGGCAAGGACGTCAAGGAAGTGCTGTTCGGCGAGAAGGGCGTGATGTCCAAGGGCGGCAAGCCGAAGATGATCGTCGACAGCACATCAATCTCGCTGGAAGAATCCGCTGAAATTCGCGCCAAGCTGGGCGAGAAGGGCATTCAGATGTTGGCCGCACCGGTATCGGGTAATGCCAAGGTCATCAAGGCCGGCAAGCTGACCGTGGTGGCATCGGGTCCCGAGGATGCGTTCAAGGCGGTGAGCCCCTATCTCGAGGCCATCGGCCGCGGCGTGTCTTATGTCGGCGACGGCGAACTGTCGCGTATCGCCAAGATCTGCCACAACGTGATGCTCGGCGTGGTGATTCAGAACCTGTGTGAAATAACCGTGCTCGCAGAAAAGGCCGGCATGCAGCGTCATGCTTTCCTCGATTTTCTCAACAAGAGCGTGATGGGTTCGATGTTCACCGCCTACAAGACCCCGGCGCTGTCGAATCTGGATTTCCACGTCACCTTTACTCCGGAACTGCTGCGTAAGGACATCGACCTCGGACTGGCTGCAGGCCGCACCTACGGCGTTCCGATGCCGACGACCAGCGTCACGCGCGATCTCGTGCAAACCCTGATCGGGAACGGCTATGATCAGGACTTCTCGCAGTTGTTGTTGTTGCAGGCCAAGGCATCCGGCGTCGAACTCAAATCCGAGAATGTGGATATCGGCGACGGACTCTGATCGTTAACAGGAGGAGGGATCGTGAAAAAAACAGTAAAACTGATTCTTGCGGCACTGGCTTTATGCAGCGCTTCGGCTGTCGCCGCGGATTATCCGACCAAACCGGTGCGTTTCATTGTTGCTTTCCCGCCAGGCAGCGCGACTGACATCGTCGGTCGCCTATATACACAGAAGTGGACGGAAATGTGGGGGCAGACGGTGATCGCCGACAACCGGCCCGGCGCCGGCGGCTCGATCGCGGCGGCGATTGCGGCAAAGTCCAACCCCGACGGTTATACGCTGCTGATGCATTCTTCGGGCCACACGGTCAATCCTTCGCTGTATGCCAAGCTGCCCTTCGATACGCTGAAAGATTTTGTTGATATCGGCCCGCTGGCGCAGCAGCCCAACGTGATGGTGACGCACCCGAGCAGCCCGTACAAGACCGTGCAGGATGTGTTGAGTGCAGCGAAAGCCAAGCCCGGTGTGCTCAACTTCGCTTCGGCCGGCGTCGGCAGCGGCACGCACCTGAACCTCGAGAAACTGAAGCTGATGGCCAAGGTCGACATGAATCATGTCCCGTACAAAGGTTCTGCTGAAGCCATGGCCGATGTGGTTGGCGGCCGCGTCGATTTCTATTTCGCGCCGGTATCGACGATGCAGGGGCAGTTGCAGGCGGGGAAGGTCCGTGCGATTGCGGTCAGCACGATCAAGCGCAGCAGCGTGCTGCCCAGCGTGCCGACCATCGCGGAGTCCGGCGTGCCGGGCTTCGATTTCTCGCTGTGGTTCGGCGTATGGGCGCCGACCGGGGTGCCGCAACCGGTGATTGCCAAGATCGCCAGTTCGATCAAGGCGGCGGGCAACGACCCCGCGGTCAAGAGCAAGCTGGCCGGCCTCGGCAACGAGCCGATGGAAATGGCGCCGGCGCAGTTCGCCAAGTTTGTGCGTGAGGAAATCGCGACAGGCGCGACGGTGCTGAAAGCGGCGGGCATCAAGCCGCAATAAATTCGGCATTAGGACAAGCAGGCGGCACAGTGTTGTGCCGCCTTTTCTTTTTTGAATTGTCATTGCAACCTCAATCATTTCAGGAGTTTTTGTGAGTACTGTTGCCAGCAACCCTTTGAATCTCGAAGCCCGCCTGCATTCGGTGATGCAGCAGCAGTACCCGCGTTTCTCCGACGCTGAATACGCGCGGCGTCGTTCCGCGCTGGCCGTGGCAATGGAAAAGCATGGTTGCGATCATCTTCTGGTGGTGACCGACCACCGTGCCGGCAATGCCGTGCAGTGGACGACCGGCTGGCCCGGCACCGTCGAGGCCTATGTCGTGTTCAAACCCGGCGAGCGCATGGTCATGCACATGGAATGGTTCAACCACTTCCCGCTCGGTCGCAAGATTGCCAGCGACGTTGATGTGCGCTGGGGGCAGCATCAGGGCATTGCGCTGACCATCGCGGAACTGAAGCAGCGTGGCGCGAAGCGTGTCGGTCTGATCGGGCCGTTGGTGGTGTCCAAATTCCGCCAGCTCGAAGCGGCCTTCGATATGGTGCTGCTGGACGCCGATTACACACAGTTGCGCATGCGCAAGTCGGAAGAGGAAATCGACTGGTTGCGCATCGGTGCAGCGCTGTCCGATGCCGGATTGCGTGCGCTGGTCGCCGGTACGCGCGCAGGCATGGATGAACGCGAACTCGGTGCGCTGGTGGAAAGCGCGTATGTCAAACATGGCGGCACGACGATGATCCATTACATCGGCGTGACGTCAATGTCGCAGCCGCATATCTACGTGCCGCCGCAGCATCCCTCGCCGCGCAAGGTGCAGGCAGGCGATGTCATTTTCTGTGAGCTATCCGCCTTCTGGTGGGATTACCCGGGACAGATCCTGCGCACCTTCACCGTCGATGCTGATCCGACACCACGTTATGCCGATCTGCATGCGACTGCCGAGGCCACTTTTGATGCTGTGACCAAAGTGCTCCGGCACGGCGCCACCATGCAGGAGATCATGGACGCCACCGACCTGATTGAGCGGAAGGGCTACACCGTCTGCGACGACCTGGTGCATGGTTTCGGCGGCGGTTATTTCCAGCCCATCATCGGGACCAAAAGCCGCATGGCCGGACGCGCACTGCCGCAGATGACGCTGGAAGAAAACATGACTGTGGTGGTGCAGCCGAATCCGGTGACCACCGAAGCTGATGAATCGAAACGTTCCGGCGTGCAGGTTGGTGAATTGATGCGGATAACGCGTGACGGTTGTGAGCCGCTGCACCGTGCGCCGCGCGGGCTATTCCGGGCCGGGCAGATGATCTGAGCGCCTGCGCTGCTAGAATCGGCGCATGACCGAGAAGAAGAAAAGCAAACACAAGAAAAGCGGGCGCAGCCTGCGCCGCAAAAATCCGGCTGCCCCACGCTGCGACGTCGCGCTGCTGGTTGATGCCGAGGCGGTCGATCGTCGGCGGACTGGCACCTATGTGCCGGACCGCAACAGTGTGGAGGCCTATCTGCTTGCCGAGTTGCGCATGCAGGGCCTGCAGGTTTCGATTTTGCCGTTCCAGGCCGGTGCCGATGTCACGATTGGCGAGTTGCGCGCACTGAAACCGCGACTGGTGTTCAATCTGACTGAATGCATCGACGGCGATCGCAGTCAGGACTCGGCCATAGCCGGGCTGCTGGATCTGCTGAATATTCCCTATACCGGCTCCGGCCCCGGTGGTTTGCGGCTGGCGCGCGACAAGGCGCTGTCCAAACACATTGTTGCCGACCTTGGCGTTGCGGTGCCGCGCTATTTCGTGATCCCGCCCAAGGGTCCGATCCGCAATCCGCGTGTGCCGTACCCGCTCATTGTGAAACCGCAGCTCGGTGATGGCTCCGACGAAGTGCGAGTCAATTCGCTGGTGAAAAATGAACGCGAACTGGTGCAGCGCGTGCGCATGCTGCGCAAGCGCGTCCATGCGCCGCTGATCTGCGAGGAGTTCATCGAGGGGCGTGACCTTTATGTTGCATTGCTTGGCAACAAACCCGATGTGATGCCGGCCGTGGAACTGTTCATCGGCCGTCGTGGTCCTGGTGCGCCGACTTTTGCATCGTACAAACTGAAAAATGACGGCGCCTATCGCAGTCGCTGGCGTATCCGCTGGCGCGTCGCCAAACTCCCGCTCAATTTGCGGCGCGATGTTGAGACGGCAAGCCGCGCGATTTTCCATGCGCTGGAGCAGCGCGATTACGGCCGCATTGATTACCGGCTGACGCCGGATGGTCGACTGGTGTTTCTTGAAGCGAATGCCAATCCGGATCTGCACCCGCATGCGATGGGCAACAACCAGTGTTTCGCCGGTGTGGTCTGGGGCGATGCACTGCGGCGCATCGTGGATGAGGCGCGCGCACGGTCGAATCGTAAAAAAATCAATAAAAACAATTAGTTATTTATTTTCGCGCAACAGTGGCGCAGTGAGCGCCGATAGACTGAGGCGCTGCCGGCCTTGTGTATCAAAGTTCTGCGGCGCCAGCCACTTCTCGTGTGCTGCGCGGATCGCCGGCCATTCGCGGTCCGTGATCGAAAACCAGTCGGTGTCGCGGTTTCGCCCCTTGTAGACGATGGCCTGAATGAAGCGGCCTTCGTACGAAAATCCCAGACGTTGCGCTGCCGCGCGTGATGGTGCATTCAGCGAATCACATTTCCATTCATAACGCCGGTAGCCGAGCGCAAACGCGTTATTCATCATCAGGTGCATGGCTTCGGTGGCCGCACGGGTCTGTTGCAGCAACGGTGAAAAATTAAGGTGCCCGACTTCGATCACGCCGTTTGAGGGATCGATGCGCATATAGGCAGCGACACCGACGGCTTTACCTGTACTGCTGTCGATGATGGCGTGAAACAGCGGGTCATTGCCGAGGCAAGTGCTGGTGATCCACTGCCGGTACGCTTCCAGGCTGCTGAAGGGACCGGAGGACAGATAGGTAAAAGCGCGACCGCTTGGATCGAGGCTGTTTGCGCTATGCAGATCAGCTGAATGAAGATTCAGATCCAACGGTTCGACGCGGCAATAACGGCCGTTCAACGTTGCGCTTGGCGGCCGCAGCGGGGCGGTCCACTCGGACAGCGGGAAACCGACAGGCTGGCCCAGCGCGTTGAAGTGTTGGGTCACGACCTGGCTGCAGCGCGTTTGGCCTGCCATTGCTGCAGCCAGCCGGCATTCCCGCCGAGTTCGACGATTTCCAGAAGTGAATCGGGTATAGGCGGGTATTCGCGGCGGAAGTCGCGCGTATGGTTGATGAAAAAACCGTCGCGGAAATTGACTTCCAGTTCATCACCGGTCTCGCACATTTCGGTGGCGTTGACGCAGTCGGTCATCACGCGCACGCCGCAGCCGATGGCAGCGCGGTAGGCAAGGAAGGGCATCGATTCGCAGAGCAGCCCCAGCCCCAATGCCTGCATCGCAATGTAGCCGTTCATCTTGGGACCCATGCCGAAGTTTTTCCCGGTGACGATGATGTCGCCGGGCTGGCAGCGGGTATGAAAGCCGGGATCGGTTTCTTCGAACAGATGCGGAATGATGTCCTTGGGGTCGAAGTGCCGCCCGGTGATCACCCAGTTCGGTACTACGCCGCCGGCGTGCCAGACGTCATGGCCCAGTTTGTAGCAGCGGCCTTTCAGTACCCATTGGAATTCGCTCATGACCGTGTGTTCTCAGTTCAACTTGCGTGCGTCGGTGATTTTTCCGGCGACGGCGGATGCGGCAACCGTGGCAGGACTGCCAAGATACAGTTTTGCGTCTTTCGCGCCGAAACGCCCGGCGTTGTTGTTTGTGGCCGTCGACATTGACACTTCGCCGGAATGTACCGGTCCGATCACGGCATCGTTGCAGGGACCGCAGCCTGGCGGCAGCATCACCGCGCCGGCTTCGATGAATACGCCGAGCAGTCCTTCGCTGGCCATGCGACGGTTGGTGGCTTCGGAACCCGGAGCGACGAACAGTCGCACGTTGGGCGCGAGCCGGCGGCCTTTAAGGATGGCAGCGGCTGTCACCAGGTCTTCCCACATGCCGGAGCCGCAGGAGCCGATAAAGGCGTGATCGATGATGGTGCCTTCAACTTTCGAGACGTCAACGGCATTCTCGACGCTGCCGGGCAGCGACACCTGCGGTTCCAGTCGTGAGATGTCGAGTGTCAGATCGGAGTCGTAGCACGCATCGGCATCCGAATACACCGGCGTGAACGGCCGCTGTCCTCGCGCCTTGGCATGTTCGAGTATCGCCTTCGATGGCGGCACAAATACGCCATAGGCGCGGATCTCGGTCGGAGTGGAGCACAGCGCCGCGCGTGAGGCGAGGTCGAACTGGTCGAGGTCACCGGCGTATTCCAGTACGCGGTAATCGAGATCGGCGCTGAGTGCCCCCTGTTTGAGAAGTGCTGCGAAATGAAAACCGACATCGCGGGCATGCACACCCGGCTGCAACCGTCCCTTGAGCGTGAGGCGCACCGTTTTCGGAACCATCACCCAGTTAGTCCCGGTTGCGAGCACGCGGGAGATTTCGGTGCCCATGCGGAACCCGAAGGCGCCGATGGCGCCGGCATTGGTGGCATGGCGGTCGTTGTCGAAATAGAACATGCCAGGCAGCAGCAGGCCCATCTCCATCGGGAAAATATGGCCATGGCCGCCGCGGCCGACGTCGAAGAAATTCTTCACTCCCCACTGCGCAGCGGCTTTGCGGTTGAAGGCGCCGCGTTCAGCGGCGCGTGCGCTACCGTAAATGACGTCGTGGTCGGTGACCATCATCACCTTGTCGGGTGTGGCGAGACGCGTGATGCCCAATCCGTCGAGTTCGCGTTTGGCCGCCATCACCACGCCGTCGTGGATCATGATGTAGTCGGGATCGGGGGAAACGACATCCCCGGGTTTGACGGAGCTGCGGCCGCTTTTTGCGGCCAGCACTTTTTCAACGGCAGTCATTGAAGACATGATGGAATTCTTTTTATTTTGAAATGCGAAGTTGGTTCGTCAAAAGCCTAGGAGACTTTCATCTGGGACAAAATGGCCTTTCCGGCGAGACCGTAAGGATTTGTGAATGTCTCGCGAATTTCGTAATGGTTGTATTCGTGACCAACAATGAGTGCCACTTGTTTTCCAGCCAGTTCAAGTGTTGAGGCAAACTCAATGGCTTGTCGTTGAAACTCCGGGGTTTCCAAGGTTCCGTAAGCCAATATAACCGGAGTATTGATTTTATTCGCATGACGCTGCGGACTAAGTTCTTCTTCCATGGAATCATCGAATTTGACGTATGAGCTACGGGCAGATAAACGCGGCCCCTTAAGATCGTACATGCCGCTGCATAAAAAAGCCCCCTTCAATATATTGGGGGGGAGACCAAAATCATTCACCCAGTCGGATATGAGGCTGCAGGCGGCAAGGTGTGCCCCTGAGGAATGGGCTGATATATAGATCTGGTTGTTATCAAGCCCCAGTTTATTGGAGTTTTGATAAACCCAGGCGATGGCGGATCGAACCTGGCCGACCATGGTTCGAAGGCTGTCACCAGCCTGTTCAACGTTGTAAAAATCCGGAACGACAAGTGTTGCCCCTGCTTTTGTCAGAACTTCCGCCAAATACGCACTGGCAGCAGCACTGCCCTTTCGCCATGCTCCGCCATGAATGTAAATGTTCACCGGCGAATTAGGCCTCATTGCGCTGTAAATATCCAATTTTTCGATTTCTTCAGTGCCGTAAGAGTGTCGTCCTGAAGGAGGGGTGCTTAATCTTATGTCTTTGCTGAGAATCGAAAGCCGCTTTCTTACATGCTCTGAATTTGGCGCGAAGGCTCTTTGATTGTAGGCGTAGTCAAGTTCAGTTTGAGTGTAGTCAAGGAAAACAATTCCTTCGCGGATCTTTGAGTCGCTTTCTTGCAGTGTCCGGCTCAATTTGTCATTGCTCCACTCTGCTTAACTATTTTTTCGTATGCAATTAGTTCTGACTCGATACGCTTTGTAATGCTTTGCCTTGTTATCGATACCGGTTCAACGGATTGGGCGGTCAGGGCGCTGCGTACTGATTCGTTCTGGAGGACCTTGGCAACCGCGTCAGCCAGCATCTGTAATACGGGCTCTGGCGTTTTTGATGGTGCCGACAATCCAAGCCAAAGGCTGAATTCATAGCCGGGGACGCCGGATTCAGCAACGGTCGGCAGGTTCGGGAATGCCGGCAGACGGTTATTGCTGGTCACTGCAATGCCTCGCAACCGGCCAGTCTGAATAAATTGCGTGGAAGTGATTGTCGTGGAGAAGGTAAGGGAAACATGACCCCCGATCAGTTCGTTTAACGCGAGGTTGCCAGCCTTGTAGGGGACGTGGAGCATTTTAATTCCGGTCATCGTATTCAGCATTGCGCCAGCGAGATGTCCCGGGGTTCCAACCCCGCCAGAGCCGAATTCGACCTGATTCGGCCGGGATTTTGCAACGGCGATCAAGTTCTTCACGTTTTTAACTGGCATGGATGGGTGGACAATGATCACATATGGGGTGGCGCCTATTATGTTGATGGGTGAAAAATCCTTTACGGGATCGTAGGGAAGTTTGCGCATGGCAGCGGCAATAACATGCGTTGTTGTCGTGGCTATGGTTAACGTGTAACCATCAGCAGGCGATTTTGCTGCAAATTCAGTGCCTATTACGCCGCCCCCACCGGGCCTGTTTTCAACGATGAATTGCTGTCCAAAGTGTTCCGATAGCTTAGGGGCTATAGTTCGGGCAATTACGTCATTGGTTCCGCCTGCGGCAAAAGCTGAAATTATGCGAACTGGTTTGTTGGGGTATGTCTGCGCTGAAGCCAGGTTAATTCCCATTAAAAGAATTAAGGTCAGTGACAGATACGAAATAAGTCGTGCGTGACAGCGCAACATAATTTCTCCAGTTCAATTTCAGTTTGTTTGTAAAAAAGTCACTCTAGTTGGCGAACAAAAGGTGGATCATGAAAGCACTTTGATCATATTGATTTAAATCAATATGAATGAAGTCTAGCACCACAAATTGCTGCGTCGCAACAGCTGAATTTTTTGTCTTTATGAGAGTGAAAATTCGATTATGAAGAGCCGGAGTCATCAGATTTGGCCATCAAATTAAAGGCATTGTCTGTCGTTTCGAATGATCCGGGTCGTTCCGCTGGTTTGAGGCGGGGGCTGGAAATTTTGTGCCTGTTTTCAGAAGAAAGGCCTGAATGGGGCATTACGGAAATCGCACAGCAGATGAATTTGCACAAAAGTTTGATTCATCGATCCATAAAAACGCTGGAGGAAATGGGGTTCTTGCGGAGAGATCCCGGTAGCCGCCGATATTTGATGGGCTTCAAAACATTTGAGGTGGGTTCTCTGGCCGGGCGGCTTACCAACCGAATGGCCTGGTCCAGACCTGAACTCAGAAAACTGGCCCGAAAGTTAAAGGCAACTGTTTCGCTGCGGTTGGTTGTCGATGACGATCTTCTGGTGGTCGATATGATAGAAAGCCTGACACATCTCCCCATTCACATTCCGCAAGGTGCGAGAGTTCCACTGAATTATGGTGCCGGTGGACAGGTGATGGCGGCATTTCGTGCTGATGAGGATTCCCGGAGGCTCATACGAAAATACGGGCTTCCGAGATTTACAGCGAAGTCCCTGACAACCGAAAAAGAATTTTTCAACGCGGTTCGCCGCGTAAGGCTTAATGGCTATGCAATCAGCGAGGGGGAGACCAGGCCGGGATATTTCAGTGTGGCTGCGCCTATTTTGGGGGCGGATAATCTCCTGACCGCGGTATTAGTCGTATCAAGCCCGGTCGGAACGATGACAAAAAAGGAAATCAGTGCTTTTGCCGAGGTCGCTGCTGAAACGGCGCGCCGTTTGACGCGCCGTTGTCATGAGATATAGCGATCTACAATATTTCTGCGGCTTCCTTGACGCTGTTTATCAAGGATGTGCGTAGCATGAATTCTCGACAAAGTTTTGCATCTTCGGCCGTTCGTTTTACCTGGTCGTGATTTTTTTTGCGTACGGCGGGATCCTTCTCCGCTAAGAGTTTCTTGTTTCGTTCTGTTTGGGCTTTTGTGTGGTTAACGGCAACATGCCGGCGCTGTCTGCTGTAGCGATCCAGGATTTCGTCGGTTGTGCGCCCTTGCAGGATATCGCAAAGTTTTTGTCCCAGATTGATTGCATCATGCACACCGCTGTTCATTCCCATACCCCCGATCGGACTGTTCACATGGGCTGAATCACCCGCAAGAATCGCTCTCCCGCTGCGGAAGGTCGAGGCAATGCGCTGATGAACGGTATAGGTGGTGCGGTGAACCACTTCGTAAGGCTGATCACGGGGGAGAAATCGCTGTAGCTGGGTTTGAATATATTCGTCGCTGAGTATTTTTTCCGGGGGATCCTGAATATCAGTCGGGAAGTGAACTCTCCAGCGTTCGGGTTGGGTCCATTTGAAGAGGTTGGACCATTGTTCGGGATCGGAGAGGTAGTTTCTGTAAGCGTAGCCATGGGCTTTGTCAAAGTCATAGCAGACCGCGACTGTGAGTGTTCTTTCGGGGTAGGTATAACCCTCGAATTCGATGCCCAGGGATTTTCTTATGATGCTTCTTCCGCCTTCGGCGCTGACTATATAGCTGCCACTGATGCGTTCTTCATTTCCTGCGGTGTCAGTGATCAGTGCCTCAATGCCATTTTCGTCCTGGGTGAAGGATACAAATTCGGTCGACATCCTGATTTCGCACATCTTTGTTTCGCGAAGAACCTGCATTGCTTCATCAATTATCTTGGTTCGCTCGCACTGCAGAACGTAGGGAAAGCGGGTGTCATTTTTGAGGACAGCATGGTCAAATTCGGCAAACATCGAGTCTGTTTCGCGATCCCAGTATTGAACTGTTGGCGCTATCAGCCCCCTGCGTTCCATACGTTCGTAAAGACCAAGGTCGTCGAGCATTTCGAGTGTTGCGGGGTGAATGCTTCCCGCTCGTGGTTCCTGGTCAAGAAAGGTCTGGGGGTCAAGTCGCTCGATCATGATCGAGCGAATGCCGTTCTGGGCGAGATATAACGCCAGGCAAATGCCTACAGGGCCAGCGCCAATTATCACTATTGGCTTGTTGGTATTGGTCATCAGTTCAATCCGCAGGCTTGACGTTTTTTACTGCGCCACGCCATCCGCTCGCGGTGATATCAAACACGATGCCGTCATGGTCCCGATACTTCACTTCATAAAAGCTGTTGGGCGTGTTTGGCGCGCGTCCCTGGAAATGAGTTGCTCCTGCAGCTTTGACCTGCTCTTCAGCTTGTGCGAGATCATCGACCCACATGCCGAAGTGCATGACTCCATAAAACTCTTTACCGGTTTCAATGCCGGGCGCGTTGCCTTTTTTATTCAAAACGGCAATATTGATCGTTCCATCGGTCATATAGATGCCATTTTGAGCATCACCCGCCTTGGTCATGCCAAATGCGTCTTCAAGAAACTTCTGTGTTTTTGCCACATCACGAACGGACAGCGCGATATGTCGGAGTTTGTATTTTTGCTTTTCCACGAATGCTTCCTTTATCAAAAGGCCGGTAGATATTTGGAATTGGCTATCGGTTTTTTTGGGGGGGTAAGTGCAGGATGGTGTATCAGTTTTGAACCGGTTTGAATATCTGTGATCCCGCAATTGCCAAGACTGTTCAAATTATGCGAACTTAGTTTAAGGTTGAGTCCTGGGTTGGTCAATAACCTGTGCGAGTTGAAGTGGCTACCCCCGAAAGGCCTTGTTTCTGGAGATGGCTTTAAGGCTTGTTACTTTGGTGAACTGTCTTTTCACCTTGCGCGAGAAATGTGAATCTTCCGCCGATCTTGCATCTGGCGCGCAACCTGATGGCGGCGCCAGGTAATCTTTTTCACCTACAAATCCGATATCGGATGAACCGGCCGGGTGTCGATTCCGGCTTTTGACGCCATCACCAACCCGATGGACAGTCACCAGGGCGAGGCGCAGACTTGTGCAGCAATGAAAAATTCCGCAATTACGGCAGAACTATTGCGCGGCAGTGTACTGCTAATGTCGTTTTTCTTCTGTGCGCCAGGGAAGGCTCAGCCATCGGGAGTGTTTCCCTTCGATCACCTGGTAAGCAGCCCGTCGGTTCACTGCGCGTTTTACCGGGATTACGACATTGATCCGCAGACCGGAGACCGCTTGCTGGTCGAGGGGCGCTCCAATTCACTGACACATTACCAGCGGCGGCGCGGCGAGCGCGTGCGTTCGATTGACACCCGGCGTGCCGGCGCTGTCGAGGTGCAGGTGGTGCAGGGGCGTTACCTGCATTACATCGAACGCAGTGCAGGCATGTTCATCGTCACCACGATATATGCCTGCCTGGAGCGCGATCCGCAAAGCAATCTTTGCATCAACTACGGTGCGGTCAACGCCCGTCATTTTGATGCGCGCGTGTTACGTGAGCCCGATCGGGTTTATGAAGAGCTGCGGGCACGTGCTGAACCCGGCTTCTGCGACCACAGCTTCATTCATCTGCAGGAGGCCGCGAGGGCGCCGCTGCGACAGTGATGTAGCTTGTTGTTTTTATTGAATGATTTGATTACGCGGCTTGCAGTCGTCCGGCGCGGCAGTCTTCAATTTTTTTGCGCAGGTAATCCGCGGCCCAGTCGATTTCCTCGAGGGTATTGAAGCGGCCGACGGAGATGCGGATCGAATTGCCGGCGATGTCGTCATCCGACCCCAGCGCCTGCAGCACATGCGACACGCCGCCGGTGGAGCAGGCGGAAGTTGATGACACCGCGATATCAGTAAGCGTGGTGACCAGTGAATCGCAGTTAGGGATGTTGAGGCTGATGTTCAGGTTGTTGGCAATGCGCTGATCCATGTCGCCGTTCAACATCACGCCCGGCAAATCTTTCAGTTTCGACCAAAAGCGGTCACGCAGCATCCGCAAATGCGGCACTTCGGTAGCCATCAATTCGCCGGAAATGCGCAACGCCGTGCCCATGCCGACGATCTGGTGTGTGGCCAGTGTGCCGGAGCGCAGGCCGCGTTCGTGCCCGCCACCATGCATCTGGCATTCAAGGCGTACCTGCGGTGCGCGGCGCACGTACAGCGCGCCAATTCCTTTGGGGCCATAGGTTTTGTGTGCGGTCAGCGACATGATGTCCACCGGCTGCTTCGCAAGATCAATCGCCACTTTGCCGGTAGCCTGCGCGGCATCGACATGGAACAGCACGCCACGTTCACGGCAGATCGCGCCGATGGCGTTGATGTCCTGAATGACGCCGATTTCATTATTGACCAGCATTACCGAGGCCAGCACGGTATCCGGCCGCAGCGCGGCGCGGAAAGTTTCAAGATCAAGCAGGCCGTTTTTTTGCGGCGCGAGATAAGTGACCGTGAATCCCTGTTTTTCCAGCCACTTCATCGTGTCGAGAACGGCCTTGTGTTCGGTCTGCACGGTGATCAGGTGTTTGCCGCGGGCCTGCGCCGCGATCGCCGCGCCCTTGATCGCGAGATTGTTGGATTCAGTTGCGCCCGAAGTCCAGGCGATGTCGCGCGCTTCGGCGCCGACCAGCCGTGCAACTTCGGCACGTGCGGCTTCGACGGCTTTGCTGGCTGCGTGGCCGAAAGCATGGGTACTGCTTGCAGGATTGCCGAACTGCTCGCGCAGGTACGGCAGCATGGCGTCAACCACGGCGGGGTCCAGCGGCGTGGTTGCTGAATTGTCGAGATAGATCGGAGTTTGCATTTCGAGCCTCAGTGCTTTTTCTGTTCCTCTGCGAGCGCGGCGATGACGCGCTGGCGTTTTTCTTCGACTTCCTTGGCGAAACCTGGGTGGCGCTGCTCGACGAGGCCGATGGCCATGCCGAGTTTCAGCAGCGAAACCGCCATCACGGCCGAAAGGTCGTCTAGGTCGGGACTGGCCTTGGCCAGCTGCATGGCTTCGACGGTTTCGTCATACAGTTGTTGCGTTGCATCTTGCAGCTCGCCTTCGAACAGCGGGGGTGTGCTCATTGCGGTGTGACCGGTCTGTATCTGGAAAGTGCGCCGATTTTAGCGCGATTCAACACCGGGGCAGATTACAATTTGACAGTGATCAATCTCATTCACATTGCTATCGTTGCGGGTCTCGCCTGCGCATCAGCCGCGGCCCTGGCTCAGGGTTATCCGAACCGCACTGTCCGTATTGTCGTACCCATCGCGGCCGGCGGCGCAGCCGACGTGTTCGCGCGTACGCTGGCCGCGCATTATGCCGAGGCCTGGAGCCAGCAAGTGATCGTCGATAACCGGCCCGGTGCCGGCGGCATGATCGGTTCGGAGATGGTGGCGAAGGCCGCGCCCGATGGCTACACGCTGCTGATGGCCTATACCTCGCATGTGGCGAATCCTTCCCTGTGGACGCGGATTCCGTACGATACGCTGCGCGACTTCGCGCCGGTGACCATGGTGGCGCAGGTGCCCAGCGTATTGATCGTGCATCCTTCGCTGCCGGTGCACTCGGTGAAGGAGCTGATCACCTTCGCGCGGCGACGCCCGCACGAGCTCGATTACGGTAGTTCCGGTTTTGGCACCGCGGCCCATCTCGCCGGCGCGCTGTTCGTGCAGCGCGCCGGACTGCACATGACCCATGTGCCCTACAAGGGGGGCAGCCCGGCGCTGTATGAACTGCTCGGCGGCCAGATTTCGGTGATGTTCGGCAGTCTTGCCACCTCGATTCCGAGCATATTCAACGGGCGGGCGAGGGCTCTGGCGGTGACCGGATCGGCCAGGGTCGCGGCACTGCCGCAGGTACCGACAATGGCCGAGGCCGCTCTACCCGGCTACGAGGCGATCGGCTGGTTCGCGCTGTTCGCGCCGGCGCACACCTCGGGCACGGTGATCCACAAAATCCATTCCGGTACGGTGGTGATGGGCACTGGTCAGGGCGTGCACGAGCGCTTCCAGTCCCTGGGCGCGGCTTTTGTTCCGTCAACGCCTGCTGAACTGGGTGCGCGGGTGCGCATCGAGGTCGCCAAATGGCGCGAAGTGATCCGCGCCGCCGGCATCAAGCCGATGCAGAACTGAAAACTTGCTGTATCAGCGCCGATTGAGCGCGAACCTGCCGGGGCCGATCAGCGCCACAACCAGCGCGGTAAAAAGGTAGAAGCCCTGCAATTCCAGTGCCCAACCGCCCTGTTTGCCGAGTTCGAACAACTGCGAGCTGTGAGCCAGCGCGATAGCCACCACCATGTTGAAGGCCATGATCAGCCCGCCGGTGCGCGCATGCCAGCCGGCGATCACCATCAACGGCGCGATCACTTCGCCGACGAACACGCCGTAGGCGAGAAAACCGGGCAGGCCGTGGCTGGTGACCATGCCTTCGATGCCGGACACGCCATAACGCAGTTTGGCGATGCCGTGCAGCAGCATCAGGATGCCCAGGGTCAGACGCAGAACGAGTTTGCCGATGTCGTCGTACATGCAGTCCCTCAGGAAAATACCGCCGCTCAGGCGACCGGATTGCTGACGCTTTCAATCGCGCGTTTGACCGCCATCGGATCCTTGATGTTGCGCAGTACCACATCGCTGATGCCGCGGCCGCTGACATGGATATTGCCGAAACCGAGTATGCGGCCGAAGACGCCCTGGTCGATTTCAACGGTTTCGATTGAGGCCAGTTTCATTTCTTCGGATTTGCGGCTGATGATGCCGGTCTTGGAGATCACGCGTTTGTTGGTGAGGCCAAGTTCGGTGTAACGCACACGCAGGTATTCATAAATCGCCAGCGGGATGGTTATGCCGAAAAACGGTGACAGCAGCAGCCAGATCACCATCGGGATGCGCACCACCCAGTGCTGCGCGAACAGGCTGGATATTTCCTCGCCTGTGGAAAGGGATTCGTCGATGTAGGCCATGGCCGTTGGATTGCGGCGCGGAAGAAAGTACCCGCGCCGCAGTCTCTATCAGTGATCCCAGCCCGTGGTCTTCGCGCCTTCGGTGGCGAGCAGCACATAAGCCATGATGCAGGGTTCCTTGCCGCGGTTTTCCCAGTTATGCATGGTCTGGCGCTGGATGATCACGGTGCCCGGCGTCAGATGCACTTCTTCGCCGCCATCCAGTTGCATCCACAGTTCACCGGCGAGGCAAATCGCGTAGTCGACCGAATCAGTGACGTGCCAGCGCTTGGCGACACCCGGATCGTATTTCGCGAGACGAAACACCGAACCGCCTGCCAGGCTGGTGCCCAGTTCCCAGGTGTTCGGATCTTCAGTGGTCATTTCCGCGGGTAGTTTCTTGGTGGCCCACATCGGAATGTTGTGGAAGCCGGGGCGCATCGGGATCGGATCGATCACGGCATCGGATTTGATGTAGGCCTTGCCTTCTTTGTTGGTATCGGTGACGACTCTGCGGAATTTCATGATTGCTGCGCTCTCCAGTAAAACGGCTGTGCTGCCGGTTCAAAAAAATGCCGGCAAGCCGGCGATTACCATAAATATTTGATTTAATTGATATTTCAATAAACACGGGGCGAGTTCAAACTTCCGCTCCCCCGTGTTTGTACCACATCAGCTTGATACTTTGATATTGGCAGCCTTCACCACTTTTTTCCATTTTTCAACGTCGCGTGCGATGGCGTTGAGGAACTGCTCAGGCGGTCCGCCTGCGGGTTCGACGCCGTCGCCGGCCATGCGTTTCTGCATCTCGGGGGTTTTCAGGATGCGCGCCACTTCGCTGTTCCAGCGTGCGATAACCGGTTTGGGTATGCCCTTCGGGCCCCACAGTCCGTACCAGAGTACTGCTTCGTAATCCTTGACGGTCTCGCCAATCGCCGGCACGTCGGGCAGGGCAGGTGAGCGTTTGGCGGTGGTGACGCCGATGCCGCGCAGCTTGCCGCTTTTTACGTGCGGGATGGTTGCAGGAAACGAGCCGAACAGCACCTGCACCTGGCCGCCGATCAGGTCACTGAGCGCCGGGCCCGTACCCTTGTAAGGGATGTGGGTCATTTTGGTTCCGGCCATCAGGTCGAATAGTTCAGTCGAGAGGTGAGTGATACCGCCGGTGCCGGTGGAGGCGTAATTCAACTTGCCGGGATTGGCTTTGGCGTAGGTGATGATCTCTGCGACCGATTTCACCGGCACCGAAGGGTGCAGAGCAAGCGCGAAGCCACTTTCACCGATCATCACCAGTGGCTGGATGTCCTTCACTGGATCATAGGGCAGCTTGTAGAGCGCGGCATTGGTGCCGTAGCTGCCGGAAACCATGATCACCGTATAGCCGTCAGGTGCTGCGCGCACTGCCATTTCGGCGCCGATGGTGCCGCCGCCGCCGGCGCGGTTATCAACGATCACCTGCTGGCCGAACGCCGCAGTGGCGTTCGTCGCAATCAGGCGCGCCGTGATATCGGTGCCGCCGCCCGGTGCAAAGGGCACCAGCATGCGCACCGGTCGATTGGGGTATTTTTCGGCCTGGGCTGCGGCCGGGAGCGGCAGCGCGCAGACTGCTGCGACGGTCAGTGCGGCGGGTATTTTTTTAATGATGTTCATATGTCCTCCTCCGGTTGTAATGCGAAATCTGAATACTGAGTCCTCAATACTTGATCAATCTGCCTTGATGCCGGCTTCACGGATGACCTTTGCCCACTTGGTCATTTCCGCTTGCAGGTACTTGTTCGAATCTTCAACGCTGCCGCCGATCAGATCCACACCGGAAGCCGCAAAACGTTTTGCGGTTTCGCCGTCACGCAATGCGCTGCTGATATCGGCGTTGATCTTGTTCAGCGTGACAAGCGGTGTTTTAGCGGCGGCGAACACGCCGTACCATACATCGAAAGCGTAATGGGGCAGGCCGTTTTCAGCGATCGTCGGCAGATCCGGCACGGCCGGGCTGCGCTTGGCGCCGGTGACTGCAAGGGCGCGCACCTTGCCGCTTTTTGCGTGCGGCAACATCGTGCCGACCCCTGCAATGCCCATCTGCACTTCGCCGCTGATCAGTGCGGTGGTGCTGGGGCCGGTGCCTTTGTAGGGCACATGCACCATATCCACGCCGGCGGTGACGCGGAACAGTTCAGAGCCCAGATGCGAAGCGCCGCTGACGCCGCCGGATCCAAAACGCAACTGACCTGGTTTCGATTTTGCCAGCTTCACCAGCTCGGCGACCGATTTCGCCGGTACTGATGGATGCAGTGCGAGCACGAACGGTTGCGAGCCGACGATGGTGACTGCGGTGATATCGCGCTTCACATCGAAGGGCAACTTGCTGTACAGCGCCGGTGCATAAGAAATCCCCACGCTTTGCAGCAGCAGCGTGTAGCCGTCGGGCGCTGCCTTCGCAGCAATGTCGGTGGCGATCACGCCGCCGCCGCCGGGACGGTTGTCGACGATGGCCTGCTGGCCCCAGACATCCGTGAGTTTCTGCGCCAGCAGCCGCGCAATGATGTCGGTGCCGCCGCCGGCCGCCGATGCCGCCAGCAGGCGTACGGGACGTTCCGGGAAAGTCGCCGCGTTCGCAGCAGCACACAGACAGGTGATGGCTGCGACAGTGGCGCAGCGCAGGATGATTTTATTGTTCATTCAAGTCTCCTCCAGAATGGGCATTATGGCCTGTCAGGCAGGCGCCGTGCCAACCTTCGCCTGCAGCAACGCATAGTTAGAGGCATCCATTGTGATCTCGCCGCGGTTGATCTGGCGGTCGATTTCAGTGACGGCGTCATTGGCCGGTGTTGCAATGCCGAGTTCGCGGCCCTTGCTGGAGACCAGGCCGCTGATGAAGGCGATTTCGCTGGTGCGGCCCTTCATATGATCGTGGATCGGTGCAGTGCGCCCGCCGCCGACATGCGACATCAGGGTTTTCATGGTCGTGATCAGATTTTCGTCGCTGGAACCGGCGAATTCATCGGCGCGCAGCCCGAAAATCGGTTCCATGCGGTAACCCAGTGCCTTGCCGACGTTCATGGATTCGCGACCAAGCTTGACCGAAATGTCGAACATGCCGGGCAGGGCGCAGGCTTCGAAGTTGCGCAGGCCGAGCAGGCCGAAAGGGCCCATGGTCATCGTGTTGGCAATGAGCTTGGTCCACTTCGCGCCGTAGATATTGTTGGTGACATCGCAGCGGCCGACCTTGCCGAGGATCGCGGCAATTTCCTTGACCCGCGGCGTCAGCCGTCCGTCGAGTTCGCCGACGCCGAACCACGTGCCCTTGCGCGTGGTATTGCGCTGAATGGTGCCCTGCGTGAACAGCTCCGCCTGCAGTTCCACCACGCAGCCGATGACGCGATCGCGGCCGACGATGGAGGCAATGGCATCGTCGTTCATGCCGTTCTGCGCACCGACAACGATGCCGTCGGATTTCAGATAAGGCTTGATGAGCTCGGTCATCCAGCGCGTGTCGTTGGATTTGCACGCCAGGAACACGATATCGAATTCAAGGTTGGCCGACGCCAGTGTGCACAGGTTCAGTGCGTTGACCGGCACCTGAAACTGCGAATCCTTGAACTGGATCTGCAGCCCGTTGGTTTTCATCGCGCGTACATGCGATGGCCACTGGTCGATCAGCGTGACATCAAAGCCGGCGTGAGTCAGGTCGGCGCCGATGCTGCTGCCGATGGCGCCGGAGCCAAGGACAGCTATTTTCTTGGTTTTCATAGGTCTTAGCCTGTTTGCTGGTATCGATTGGAGTTCGTGCCACCACGCGAATTTTCCGTTCACCCTGAGTTCTTCGACAGGCCTGTCCTGAGCAACGTCGAAGGGCTCAGCCCGAACGGTTCATCAGTTCGCAAGTGTTGCGGAAATTAGCCTTTGCGTTGCGCCGCCAGCGCCAGCAGCTCACGCACCGAATGGTTCTCGATGTCGAGTGCCACCTTTGCAATCGCATCCACCGGCAGTTGCGGATTGATGCCGCGGAATTTTTCAGTGACGCCTTTGGCGTCCACCGGATTGTCGATCGATCCCGTCGGATTGAGGATGTCGGTACGCACCCACTGGCCGTCCTTCTCCGCGGCAACCCAGCCGGCGAAATGTTTCGGGTACAGCGCATCGAGTTTCGGATCGTGCTCGCAGTCGAGTTGTGCGGCGAGCTTGATCAGCGCCGGATCGTTCATGCGCTCTTCGGTGAACTGCGGCGGCAATACCTTGCCGTCCACCAGTGCAGCGGCGATCACATAACGCAGGCTCATCTGCGCATTGAGCGCGCTGCCCGGTGCATAGACAAAGCCGCACTGCACATCGACCACGTTGGACAGGCCGACCTTGACCTTGCGATTCATGTCCCAGGGCGCGCCGATCTTGCTGCGCACTGCCAGCGCCGCATCAATATAGGCATGCGTGCTGCCGCAGCAGGAGTAGGGCTTGATCGAATTGGTTTCGGTATGCCACACGCTGCCGAGGTCGCGGGTCAGCAGCGCGGCGTCGGAATCATCGGAATGCGCTTTCAGCACGCCGCCGTCGCCATATTCATAAATCTGTGTCGGGCCGGTGAAGCCCAGCGCGGCCAGTTCCGCGGCGAGCACGCCCGAATGCGCGGCCTTGCCGGCATGCAGGCGTTTGCTCATCGTGCCGTCCGCGTTGAAGGCCCAGGTGCCCGCGCCCTGTGTGCCGGCGAGGCCGAGCGCCCACGAAGTCTGTTCCGGATTCAGTTTCAGCAACGAGGCGCAGGCCGCTGCTGCTGCAAACGGACCGTAGATGCCGGTGATGTGCCAGCCGCGCAGGCGTGTCGCCGAGGGATTGGACGCGAGGCTGGAACGGATCATGGTTTCGTAACCGGCTGCAATCGCGGTCACCAGCGCCTTGCCGTCGGCATTGAGTTTTTCGGCCATCGCCAGAGCGGCCGGCACAGCCACCGCACCCGCATGCAGCTTGGCGTTGTGATAATCATCGAGCTCGAAAGCATGTGATGCCACGCCATTGACCAGCGCTGCATCGGCGACACGCATCGAAGGGGATTTTTCACCCCAAACGGTGGCTTCACCCTTGCCGCTGCCGCCGGCGCGCGCCCATTTCAGCATCATGTCTGCCCACGGCGTGCACCAGCCGTAAACGCCGCAGCCTAAGGTATCGAGACTGGCGATGCGCACGACCTCGCGTGTACGCGGCGGAATGTCTTCGTATTTCAGGCTGCTGATCCAGGCCGCCAGTTCACGGGTCGGTGCGCCTATGGCGCGACGATCATTATTCATTTGGGCATACTCCTTTAAAGATGCGCGCAGTTTACCCCACCCGCGCAAGCTGCAAACGCTGCCCTGAAAGTTAGTCCACATATCATCAAAAAAGCCATACGCGCTTCCTTGACACCTTTTTACCGGCCGTCGCATACTCCCGCCACTGGTGAATTCCGCCGTCTGCACAACGCATCCACGGGGTTTTTCCGGTCCAATCGACCAACTAGAAGTGATCAGGAGTCCATTAAATGGAATATGATGTGATTGTTGTCGGCGGCGGCAACGCTGCCTGCGCGGCAGCCGTTTCGGCACGCGAAAACGGCGCCAAAAAAGTGCTGCTGTTGGAAAAAGCGCCCAAGGGCCAACGCGGCGGCAACACCCACTTCAGCGGCGCCATTTTCCGCTTCGTATTCAACCATGCCGACGAAATTGATCGTTTCGTACCCAATGTTGAGGACGAATACCCCGGTTTCCATGCTGGCGTGCCGACCTATCCGCACGAGGCTTTCACCGACGATCTGATGCGCGTTACCGACAACAAGTCTGATCCCGAATTGTCGAAACTGCTGATCGATGAATCGTACGACACCACCTGCTGGATGCAGGATGTCGGCAAACACCACTTCGAACTGGCCAAGTCCGTGATGGGCATCAAGGTCGGCGACAAGATCAAATGGCCCAAGGGCGCGATCGTGCGCACCGTGCACGAAGGCGTCGGCCTGTCGGAGCAGTGGTTCAAGACCTGCGAAGACATGGGCGTCGAGATCCGTTACGAAGCGCATGTGCTTGACCTTTCGATGAACGGGCAGGGCGCGGTCAAGGGTGTTGTTGTCCGCGGCGAAAAAGGCCTGCAGACCATCAAGGCCGGCGCGGTCATCCTTGCCAGCGGCGGTTTCGAAACCAACCCCGCATGGCGCACGCATTACCTCGGTCAGGAATGGGGCCACGCCAAAGTGCGCGGCTCGAACTTCAACTACGGCGACGGCCTGCGCATGGCGATCGACGCCGGCGCGATGCCCTGGGGCCATTGGGGCGGTTGCCACGCGACCCCGATTGTTGCCAGCGCACCCGATTACGGCCGCAAAGACCTCACCGACAAGACCAATCGCCTGTCCTACCCCTACGGCGTGATGATCAACGTCGAAGGCAAACGCTGGATCGATGAAGGCGTGGATTTCCAGGCCTTTACCTACGCCAAATACGGCGGCCTGATCCTCAAGCAACCGAAAAGCCTCGTCTACCAGATCTTTGATGCGAAGACGATGCACCTGCTCGAACCGCGTTACTCCACCAGCGAGCCATTCCAGTCAGACACGCTCGAAGGCCTGGTCAAACAGCTCAACGTTGACCACGCGCAGGCGATGAAATCGCTGAAGGAATACAACGATGCCTGCGAACGCGGCGGACCGTTCAACGCCGCCGTGCTCGACGGGATGCACACCGAAGGCATCGACCCGCCGAAAACCAACTGGGCGCAGAAACTCGACAAGCCACCGTATGTGTCGTGGCCCGTCACCGGCGGCATCACCTTCACCTTCGGCGGTTTGAAGATCGACAAGCAGGCCCGCGTCATCTCCACCGGCTGGAAACCCATACCCGGCCTTTACACCTGCGGCGAAATGGTCGGCGGCCTGTTCCACTACAACTACCCGCTGGGCACCGGCCTGATGTCAGGCGCCGTGTTTGGTCGCATTGCCGGACGTGAAGCGGCGAAGGAAGCTGCGGGCGGCAAGTCCAAGGGCAAGGCTGTCAAAAAGGCGGCGCCGAAAAAGGCTGCAGCGAAAAAGCCTGCTGCGAAAAAAGCAGCCAAGCCGGCAAAGAAGGCGGTGAAAAAGAAGTAACCGTTTTCAGCGCAGTTAAGCAAAACAAAAAGCCGGGGCGAGTCCCCGGCTTTTTTTATGGGAGACCATACGTATTGGGTCAGTTGCAGCTTTATTGCTAAAGTGCGGCATCAGACTACAGGTATTGTCATGTCGTTCTTGAAAAGTCCCCGCAAACTGATTTACTTCCTCGGCGCCCTTGCAGGGTTCCTGATCGCTACCGCGTGGGTGCTGTATGCAGTGTTCACCTCCGACAGTTCCACTGCGGCCATCGGCCTGATTTTCGTGCCGCTGTACGGCGGGCTGGCAGCGCTGATCGGCTGTGTCGTGGTGTACGTTGGTTTTACGGCTGCGGATGTGCTGGCGGGGCGCCTGCCCTGGGGCAGCGTACGCGTGCTGACAGCTTCAGCGTTTGTGGCCCTTGCAGTGTTGTTCGGCGGCGCAGTTTTTTTGTATCGGGATGCGCTGGCCATTGCGGAAAACCCGCAGTCGCCACCGGATGAACTGATGGCGGTGAGCCAGCGCTGGATTCCGCTGTGGCAACTGGAAGTGTTGCTGGCTTTGGCGAAGAATCCGGCGACGCCGGGGGCGCTGCTGACGGCGATGGCGGAGCAGAAAGAAAGCAATAATCTGGTCTCGCTGATTGGTGCGAATTCCGGTACGCCGGTCGCCACTCTGGAAAAGATTGCCGCCGGTTCGCGCAGTTATGAGCGTGTGGCGGGGGTCGCCGAGAATCCGCAGATCACGCCGGCGATTGCCGAGCGGCTGGCAAATGTGGCGCGGAAGGATTTTCGCGATGATCTGGAATACAAGCTCTACCAGACCTTTGTGCTGGCGGCGCTGGCACGAAACCCGTCAACATCGGAGCCGGTGTTCGACCGGCTGGCGGCCTGGGACAAGCCCGAATATTTTCTTGCGGTGGCGGTCATTTACGCCGAGCGTGCGACCTGCGCGCAGATCATGCGCGCTGGTGAAACCGG
>CAMAYE010000009.1 GCA_945862135.1 Bordetella parapertussis | reverse complement strand
AGTCGTTTTGGCTCGTCGTAAGAAGTGCCTCCATCCCGAGCGCGACAAGAATCGCTTTCGCACAGGTAGATTTACCCATAGTGTTATCTGCCCAGACGATCACCAGCCCATCTGGAAACTCCAGAGTCGCCCCATAAGGGCCATCCGTAGTCTGCACCTGAATTTTTAGTTGTCTAAATCGCATGCCTACTTCTCCCATCCAAACATACGATCAACAAGACCTTCTGTCACTTTTTGGCCAATCTTTTCGATTGATTCACGCTCAGCGATATAAATTGATTTGTCCGAATAAATCTCTTCTGACAATTCCTTTCCCTTCGCAGATAGAGCAACCTTCCCCCCAGAAGCTCGCGATAAGAGACTCTCGCCAATCGCAAAATCAATAGCCCTATTTAAGAAAGGATCAAAGCGGACAACCAAAGCTTCCGGGGGGAGCTCGCTGTTTACCGCCGCCAGTAAGTCTTCACGACTTTTCTGCGATCTAACCCCCCAGCTAAGAACATGCAAACGGGCTAGGCTGGCTTTACCGCCTCGGCAACACTCACTCAATAGCAACACCAACAAGCCAACTCTCCAAGTGGGACGCAAGTCTGCCGAAAGAGATAACGGCCGCTTCCTGAACAAAAATGCCGTTTCGAATTCAGGAATATTTAGGTTATCCATCGAATTATTAGCCATCAGAACCCCCTGGAAAATCTAATGGACATCTCAGTAACCAATCCGCAACAGCCTCTTGCGCGAGTGTGTCCGCTGAAAATGAATGTAATGAATTTACCTCTGCTTTTATCGAAAGCTTCAAATCATTTAAGGCCGTCGATAAAATTTTTTGAGGGACAATTTCGCTAGCGCCAAGCATCGCTAAAGCATTCTCGTGATGCGCTTTTGCACGAATCACCTTCTCAAATACAGTTGGGTATCGACGAAGTTCATCCAGGACCGATTGCCCCTCTAAGTGCCACTTGAGAACTTGATCGAGAAATGCTTTTCTTTTGCTTTCAGTGCTAATAGTTGGGAGCCTAGATATCTTCCCTTGTAATTTCGCAACCAATCCATCATTAGCCGAAGCCCACTCAGAAAGTTGCTCAGGCGTTGCAGTGTCAGGGGTTATATCTATTGTCCCTGTATTTGCACTTAGAAGTTGATCGCGAGCAACCACAAAATCATCTTCCTGACATACCATGACTCGGAAATCCGCATCAACATAGGGAAGATTTGCCGCTACAACTTCCGCAGTTTTCTTAGATGCATGCTCAATAATTGACTTACTATCAAATTTTGGGACGAACAAAATCCAGCGTTTAATTTTTGTACCGCCGAAAATTCGTGCAAGAATTTTTTGATTGTTGATACACTTTGAAATATCAGTCGTCATCTTGTTGCGCTGAGCCTCATACCGATCACCAGTAGTTAACGGCTCTTCACAACCATATGCTTGATATGCACATCCACTGGATATGGTGAATCCCTCGATGCCAGCATCACCCCTGTCATTATCAGGAACTGTCTGGTATTCGGTGTGCCCAAAATGTTGAGTGAGCAACTTATTCGCCCACCGTTGCCACTCCTCGCCACTTAACAAGTGTGTTTGCGCCATTACGATTCTGCCCCGCAGAGATGTCATTCATTAAAGCCAGGTCGCTCTAAAGCACTTTAGCGACCTCAAATCAATGAACATGAAAAGTCAAATTAGGTTAGGAAAAACCTAGAAAGAATTTTGAGCCAACCTATACAGAATTTTTTTATTTTCTCGGGACTGAAAAGATCGCTTGGGCCTAGAGTTCACGAATGAGGAGGCAGTCCGCTTTGCCTATATTTGCCCACATATTAGGCAGTGTTGCCTTAACAGGGCAACCATCCTTGTGATGATGCGGACTCCTGATGTCGGTTGCGGCAAGCGCCACTTACTTGTCACGTAAAGCGGGAAGCCCTATCTTCAATATCAGCAAGTCATGAAATACGCTGATCACCTCTGACTATCGGAAGCCCCACATGTCCGCCGAATCCGCCACCACACTGAACACCCCACCCCCACCCCTAAAACTCCTCGGCCCCCAATGGTTCGCCACGGTCATGGGCCTCGCCGGACTCGCACTGGCCTGGGCCGCCGCCGTGCCGAAAATGGGCCCTGCGGCGGAATGGGTGGCGCGCGGCATCGGCGGATTTGCGGCGCTGGTCTTCCTTGTCCTGCTGGTGCTCTTCTCGCGGCGCGGGCAGTTGTATCCCGAGGCGCTGACGGCCGATCTGCTGCATCCGGTGCGCCACGCCTTCATCGCGACGATCACGGTGTCGCTGATCCTGCTGGCGACGCTGGGCCATGCACTGTTCGGCGTGTCGGTGTTCTGGGAAACGCTGTGGCTGCTCGCCTGCCTGCTGCAGTTCGCGGTAACAGTGTGGGTGCTGTCGCGCTGGTGGCGCGGCAACAATGTCGGCGGGTTTCAGTGGCCGGGGATCACACCGGTGCTGATCATTCCGGTGGTGGGCAATGTGCTGGCGCCGCTGGCCGGTGTGCCGCTGGGCCAGCATGAGTGGTCGGCGGTGCAGTTCGGCATCGGCGCTTTTCTGTGGCCCATTGTGCTGACGCTGATCCTCGCGCGCATCGGCGTGCACGGCCTGTGGCCGGAACGCCTGCTGCCCTCGGGCTTCATTACTGTCGCGCCGCCGGCGGTGATCGGGCTCGCGCTGCTGCGCTTTGAAGCCGTGCCGGCGTGGGCGCAGGGCTGCTGGGGCATTGCGCTGTTTTTCCTGCTGTGGGCGGCGCAGGTGCTGAAGCCGATGCTGGCGCAACCCTTCTCGATGGCGTGGTGGGCGCTGAGTTTTCCACTGGCGGCGTTTGCCGCGCTGACGCTGCGCCTCGCCCCGACAGGCCAGCCCTTCGCCTTGCTGGCGATGCCGCTGCTGGCGCTGGCCACGCTGGTGATCGGGGCGCTGTGTTTGTGGACGGTGCGCGGGCTGCAGCGGGGGACGTTGTTGGTGCCGGAGCCCTGAGCCGCGACTAACCCTCTGCGGGCCCGGCCGGAACGGGCCGGCTTTTTGCGCGGGCATTTGATCTGAGACAAAGTCGGTTCCGGCGGCCCCCGTCATTCTGGAGGCATGACTTGTCATTCAGCACGGCGCTGTGTGTACGCGCTGTTCAGTTGCGCCCTGTGGATTTGCATCTCCGCGGCAAACGCCACCGCCCCAGTTGAACTGACGGCGGAAGAGACGCTCTGGCTTGCGGAAAAACACACCGTTCGTATCCGCGTTGGCCATTACCCGCCCTACAACTTCAACAAGCCCGAAGTCGCGGGCATGGCGATTGATTACATCACCACCGCCGCCGCACGCGCCGGGGTGCGCATCGAACTGGTGCCGAGCACTGATGACTGGAACTCGGGCTTCAATGACGTCATCGGTCCGCGCAAGCGTTACGACGCGCTGCTGCTGGCCTTCCGCACCCCCGAGCGGGAAAAGCATTTCGCCTTTACCAAGGAATTTCTGTCGGCGCCCTGGGTCATTTACGCGCGCCGTGACAGCCCTTACTTCAGCGGCGTCGAAGCCTTGAAGGGCAAGGTCGTCGCGTTGGAAGCAGGCTTCGTGATTGTTGACAAACTGCACCGGGACTATCACGAGGTGCAGGTCCTTGAGGTGAAGTCTTCGCTTGATGCGCTGCTTGCGGTGGCTACCGGGCAGGCCGACGCTTATATCGGCAATCTGGCGGTATCAAATTACTTCATCCGCGCGAACCAGCTGCACAATCTGGTGGTGGCGGCACCAACGCACTTCGGTGCGCACAGTCAGGGCATGGCGGTACGCAAGGACTGGCAGGTGGTCGCCGGGCTGATCGACAAGGGTCTGGCCACGATGACCGTAGAAGAACGCATCCGTATCGATGAAAAATGGGGCGTCATCGAATTCAAGTAGCAAGTGGATTACACGCTGGTGTGGCAGATCCTCGCCGCGTCCACATTCATCCTGCTGGCGTGTTTATAATGGAACCGGAAACTGGCTGGAGAAGTTGCCCGGAGAAGAATCGCCGAGAAATCCGCGCAGGAAAGCGCCGTCCAGCTCGCCGCGGAACGTGATCAACTGGAACAACGTGTCACCGAACGCACCGGCGAGCTGTCCGAGGCGCTCAATTTCAATGAAACCATCCTGCTCAACTCGCCGCTGCCGATGGCGGTGTACGATGAAAGCGGGCAGTGCGTGATGGTCAATGACGCCTTTGCCGCTTTGGTCGGAGCCAGCCGCGAACAACTGCTTGCGCAGAACTTCAACCATATTGAGTCGTGGAAAAAAACCACCCTGCTCGGTGATGCCCTCGCTGCGCTGAAATTCCATTCCCAGGAGCAGCGGGAGTGCCATCTGCTGACCACCTTCGGCAAGGCGATCTGGATTGAATATCGAATCCTGCCGCAGTTCCTGAAGGGACAGCGCCATCTGCTGATCCAGTTTTTTGACCTGACCGAGCGCAAACGCCTCGAGGATGAGCTGCGCGACGCCGCAACCCATGACTATCTCACCGGCCTGCCGAACCGGCGGCTGTTGCTGGACCGCCTGGAGCGCGCGCTGCGTGTGAGCCGGCGGCAGAACAATTACCTTGCGGTGTTGTTCCTCGATCTCGACAAATTCAAATTGCTGAATGACACCCACGGCCACGATGCCGGCGACAAATTGCTGAAGGAAGTCTCCAGCCGGCTGCAGAGCGAATTGCGAGACAGCGACACCGTTGCGCGCATCGGCGGCGACGAGTTTGTCGTGCTGCTCGAAGCACTGGGCCCGACGCGTGAAAGCGCCGCCCGCCATTCCGAACTGATTGCCGACAAGCTCCGGGCCGCGGCCGCGGTTGAATATGACCTCGACGGTATCCGCTACCACGGCGGCATCAGCATCGGCATCCGGATTTACGAAGGCAACAACGCCACACCTGATGAAATCCTGAAGGATGCGGATGTGGCGATGTATCAGAACAAGCGGTCACACTAGTTCCGGCGCGGGCGACACCGCCGGACGTCAGCGGTTTTCCAGGCGGTTGAAATCGAACAGCGCCGCTTCTGCCGGCGCGTTCTGCCGGTAGGCCGTGTGTGCCGCGTCGCTGTGCGCCCAGAAGGCGGGGTTGGTACGGCGCACGCCAAAGCGCCCAGCGAAGGCGCGGTAATCCGCTTCCGAGTCGAGCTTGCTGACCGCCGCGGTAAACGCCGGCAAATCTGCGCGCTGTACGCGATAAAACGCATTCGGGTAATCGCCGATGAAACCCGGCGCCACCGTCAGGCCGTTTTCGTCGGGGCGCAGCGCCGATTCCTCACGCAGCAGGTGGCTGACGTTGGCGTGCGCGGTGTCGCGCAGCAGTGTGATCCAGCGCGACTGGCCTGATGGTTCGTCGATGCGCAGGAGGCTCATTTCCGGCAACCACTGCAGGCTGCGTCCGCGTACTGCGGCCAGCATTTCGAGTTCACGGCGCAGCGCGGCGTCGGGCACGGTGGCGAGGTCGTAACGGCGGTCGAGTACCGGATTGAGACGCGTTCTGAGCATTTCATAAAATTCGCGCTGCACGTTGGTGCTGCGGTAGGTGATGCCGGTCTCGCGGTTAACAGCCGCATTGCGCCCATAGAGATATTCCTGCACCTGGTCACGCGCATCGCGGTACCAGTAGTCGGCAATCAACTGGCGCGAACGCTCGGGCAGGAATACCAGGAAGTTGAATTCGCCTTCCATGCGCATGAAGTCCATGTACAACCGCGAGTTGAGTTGGTGGCCGGCGTTGCCGTAGACGTCGTAACCGGTGACCAACAGGTAATACAGCCGCTCGAACAGCGTATAGCCCATGACCCAGCTGGTTTTCGGGGGGGCACCAACGAAGCCCTTCACCACGCTGGCATTGTCGAAACTGCGGAAAATGGTCAGCGCAGCATTGGGGTTGCGGCCGTCGCCGTCCCAGATGGCGGACACGGTCAGAGGACCGGCGGTATCAACCACTTTTTCGAGCAGGCGGCTTTTTTCACGCAGGAATTTTTTTTCTTCGTCGGCCAGCGTCAGCCAGGGCTTGATGATGCCGGCTTCACTGCCATAAGCGCCGGGCAATGTCAGTTCACCGGCTTCACGCGCGAGCGTTTCAGCACTGGCGGTGGCGCCGTCGAGCCGCGGGTCGGCAAACACCACCCAGAAGCGGTCCTCGATGACGTTCACCGCGATCTGACCGCGGCACACCGGGCCCTTGATGAAGTTCATGATGAAGAACTGCGCCTCATCGAGCAGAAAGCGGTAGCGCGATTCCTGGGGCAGCGCGCGGAAAGTGATGAAAGGGTTGGAAGCCTGCTTGATGTCGTATGAGGGCAGTTCACCGACATGGAATGCCGGCTTGAGAAACCAGCCACGGTATTTGTCCATGCGCGCAGGGCTTAACACATAGGGCATATAGGTTTTGGCGACGAGGGTTTCACGTTCCGGCACGAGCCGGTAATAGACGCGGGCCACGCCGGGATCGTCATAAGGCCGGCGCGACACCACGAGCCGGACGGGCTGCCCCGGCGGCGTGGTGGAACGCACGAGGCGAAAACTGGCGCGTGTAGCATCGCCGTCGAACTGCAGATGGCCGAGATAGAGGTGTTCGTAGAGATAACGGCTCATCAGCCGTTCTTTCAGCGTGTCGCCGTTGAAAAACGCTTCCCATTCCTGCACCTGGCGCTGTACGGCAGCGGGCAGCGGCGCGGCGCCTTCGTACGGCGCGCCTGCGGCGAGCCAGCGGGTGATTACGTCCTGCTCGCGCGAGTCGAGCCCCGGCAGCGCATAGGGCATGCCCCACAGCGGATTGTTTTTTTCGAACTTCGCGTAGGCCTCGACGGAGGGGCACTGGTTTTCGCGGTCCAGGCCCAGAGGGTATGACGCCGGCAGCACCGGATCAGCCGCAAGCGGATGCGCCTGCTTCAGTGCAAGGCTGCGGAATAGTACGCTGCCGGCGAGATTGGCTTCGGGTGCGGGGCGTTCATTCAACACCGGCGTGAACCCCTTGGTGCGCCATTCGGAGGGCAGTTGCGCGTCGCTGAACAATCGCGTTATCGGCGCCTCTTTGAAACGGGCGGCGTCATAAACGGATTGCTGATTCGAGCCCCGGGCTACACCTTCCCATGCAGTGAGCTTGAGCTGACAGGGGCCGTCGTAACAGGCGTGGCAGACCACGCAGCGGTTGTCGAGGATGGGTTTGACGTCAGCCCAGCGCGGCTGGCCGGGTGCAGGCGCGATCGGCACATCAAACCGTTTGGGGTTTGCGGAACCGAACTGTTCGTTAAGCGCCATGTCCTGCGTGAGCGTCGCGCAGCTCGCGACTGCGAGTGCTGCGAGTATCAGCAGGTTGCGTGATCGGGCACGGCGGGCCGGGGCCAGGGCTGCGGTCATATCAGTCGCGACACGCGACTTTGACGCCGCTGTCGATCAGTTCGGTATCGGTATTGGAAGCTGCCGGATTCGAGAATCAAGGCTGTTATTTTGCGATTTTGATTTCATCGTATCACTGCTGTCGCAATCGCAAAATAAATCAGGATTGATGACAGGTCCTGGATCACTGTCGCCAATGGTCCGCTGCCGAAGGCCGGATCGAAATCAAACCTGTCGAGCAGCCACGGCACCACCATCGCCGCCAGCGTGGCGGTCGAGCAGGCGGCGAGCAGCGCCAGGCCCACGACCAGTGCCACTTCCGAATCAGCCCAGCGCCACCACACCAGCAGCCCGCCCGAAATCCCCAGAACAATGCCGATGGCGAGCCCGGCGAGCAGTTCTCGGCGCAGCATCTGGCGGATGCTGACACCCACCGACAGGCCGCGCACGACAATGGTCTCGGTCTGCGTTCCGACGGCATCAGCCAGGTAAACAATGCCCGGAATGAAAAAGGCCAGCATCACTTTCTGCTGCAACTGCGTTTCGAACCAGCCGACAAAATCCGCCGCCAGCAACGATCCCGCCAGTCCCACCAGCAGCCAGGGCAGGCGGTGACGGAAGCGGCGTTCGACGGGCTCTTCACTGGTGGCGCGTATCGCGGCATTGGTTTTGGTGAAACCGCCGATTCGAGACAAGTCTTCTTCATGTTCGGACAGGATCACCGCAAGCAGCCGATGCGGCGGAATCACGCCGACAAAGCGTCCCGCGGCATCGACCACGCTGAGTGCGGATTCTTCATTGCGGATGGCGTGCCACGCGGCGACTTCCTGATCAAGGCCGGGTGCAACGACCGGCGGCTCGCTGTCCATCACGCTGTCGACACGTGCATCGGCGGGCGCTGCGAGCAGATCTTCAATACGCACGACGCCACGGAACCGGCCATCGTCGCAGACGACCACGAGGCTGGCGGTTTCATAACGCTGCCCGATCATCTCATGCCGCACTTCGGCGATGGTGTTGCCGGAAGCAGTCACCGGCACGCTGCTACTGGCGTGTTCGGAGGCGATCTCGAAAGTGACATGGGTATTGCTATAGAGCTGCTCGACGGACATGGCCGTTCTCGCTTTCTTCTGGGATCTGCGCAGCCCGCGCGGTCACGCGGCGTACGGAGTCGATTGTGCGCGGCGCCGGGAGACGCGGCATTGATCAATCGCAAGTCCGGCCGCGTTGCGGCGGATCAGACTTCAACAACAACGCGGTTGCGACCGCTTTCCTTGGCCTGGTATTGCGCGCGGTCGGCGCGGGCTAGTGTGTCATCAGCGCTGCTGTCGTCAGGTTTGATCTCGGTGACGCCGATGCTTACTGTCAACGTGATGGCCTTGCCCGCGTGGGGCATCGGTGATGTCGCGATTTTCTTGCGCAGCCGCTCGGCAAATATCTGCGCGGAGGCCAGCGATGCGCCGGGAAGGATGATGGCGAATTCTTCGCCGCCGAGGCGACCCAGCGTGTCGATCTTGCGCAGGGTATTTTTCATCAGGTTGGAGAGGTGGCGCAGAGCATGGTCGCCGGTGGAATGGCCGAAGGTGTCGTTGACCTGCTTGAAATAGTCAACGTCGATCATCAGCACCGAAGCATAGTGTTCAGTGACGCGGCTGACGCGCGCCATTTCCTGGTCGAGCTGTGCGAGGACGTGGCGCCGGTTCGGCAGGCCGGTAAGCATGTCGGTGGCGGCCATTTCGCGCAGGTCGGCTTCGAGGCGCTTTTGTTCGGTGATGTCGCGCGACACCACCACCACTTTCGAAACATTGCCTTCGGCGTCACGGATGGCGCGGCCGTCGGACTCCATGTAACGGATGCTGCCGTCCTTGAGCAAAAAGCGGAATTCGGCGCATTCGCCCACGCCGGTGAGCACGGTCTTGCGGAAAATCTCCTTGATGCGTTCGCGGTCGTCGGGATGGATTTCGCGGAAGGAGCTGGAACCCTGGCGGATGTCTTTCTCGCGGAACAGCGGCCAGTACGAGGGGCTGTTGTAGACGCGGCGGCCGTTGGTGTCGAGCACCGCGACGAGGTCGCCGACGTTTTCGACAATCGCTCGGAACAGTTCCTGGCTTTCATGCAGCCGCGCCTGGGTGACTTTCTGCAGCCGGTTCATTTCAGCATCGCGCAATTCGCGTTCAATCACCGGGCCGAGGCGGACGAGTTCGTTGTTGCGGATGTAGTCCTGCGCGCCCAGCTTGATCAAGCCCACGGCAAGGTTGAGGTCGTTTTCGGCGGAGACGATGATGAAGGGCACATCGGGGTGCACTTCCTTGGCAATCGCGAGCGCGCTTGCGGCGGGGAAATCGGGGATGGGCTGGCAGCAGATGATCAGGTCCCACTGCTGCGTTTCGAGGGCGGCACGCAATCGTATGGGGGTATCAACAGCAACTTCTTCGATGCGGAAGCCCTGGTTCTCCAATGCGAGCAGAAGCGACGCCTTATCAGCGCTGAACCGCTCGACGATCAGTAGCCGCAACCGTTTTTTCATACCCCCCCTTGAGGCATGAGGCTTTATTAACCCGTAACGCTAACTTTGATCACGACAAAGGGCAATCGTCCGGGATACTTTTCTTCAATAAAAAAAGTATCCTGAAAGCCTTTTCAATTGAGCCGAATGCAGGGCCGAAACGCAATCAGGCCAGCGACGCGTAGCAAACTGCCATTAAAATCGGGAGGTTAGGTCTTCGGTCTAGTCAAAACCTCCCGTGCCCGAATGACGCCTCTGCACGCAATGCCCAATACACCTCTGCTCACGCTGCCTGTCCACGAAGCCCTGCTCGCCGCCGCCGTCAAGGGGGTGACGACGGTCACGTGTTCGCTCGACCTCGGCCGTTCGCAGTCGGTGGTGGAAGCCGGTGCGGAACACTGGTCATGGCAGGGCCAACCGTATCCCTACCTGGAAGCCTGCAAGGACCGCACGATCTATTTCTGGACCGGTGATGCCTTCGAAGCCGTGGCGCGATTTGGCCACTCACTGATCAAGCTGGTGCCCACCGAGTGGGGCGCGCCGACCTTCGAGATCGACGGCATCAAGATGCTGCCTACGGCGCAGGTGTCGCCGTATGCGGATGCCGAACGCAAAGTGGGCCTGATCGAGCCGCGCGGAAAAACAATACTGGATACCTGCGGCGGGCTCGGTTACTTCGCCGCGTGGTGTTTGGAAGGCAAGGCTCGCCTGGTGCAGTCTTACGAAAAAAATCCCGATGTGATCTGGCTCCGCAGTCTGAATCCGTGGTCGCCGCAAACCGGCAGCAGTCTCACGCTGACCAACAGCGACATTGCGATTGAAATTGCGCAATTGTCCGATGCATCATTCGATGCGGTGCTGCACGACCCGCCACGTTTCGGTATTGCAGGTGAGTTGTATTCACAGGTGTTTTACGACCATCTCGCCCGTGTACTCAAACGCAAGGGCCGGCTGTTTCATTACACCGGCACACCAAACAAACTGACTTCCGGACGCGACGTACCGGCTGAAGTCAGCAAGCGGCTGGAACGCGCCGGTTTCAGCGTGAAGCTGAATGGCGACGGCCTGCTGGCGGTGAAGCGCTGAATATTTCACTTCATGGCATTGCATACACCCTGATCAGCACCATCGCCCCAACAGCAATCATCACGCCGCCGGCAAAGCTGTTGATGTTCCGTTGCATGGTTTGATCAAGCCGCGTGCGCGCCAATTCAGCAAGCCTGGCGTAAACGAGCTTCACGCCGCCCACTGCGGCAGTCGCCGCCAGCAATACCAGCACAGTGTCCGGCGTGGTCATTGCTCCCAGGTCCATGAACGCCGGGAAAAATCCCAGGTAAAACAGGATGGCCTTGTGGTCACTGAAGGTGATGGAGAGTCCGGTAAGGTAACTCGCGCGCAACGTACTCACCTTGGCGGCCACAGTCTGCCGCACGGGCAAAGCAGCAGGCAGCAGCATTAGACCGGAGACGATCAGGTACGCGCCTCCAAGCAGTTTCACCACCTTGAACCACGGGCCGATGTTCGCGGCGAGCGCAGCCAGCCCGTAAATCGCGGCGAGGATGAACACGACGTCGGCGGTCAGGATGCCCAGCGTGGTCGCCACGCCGTGCCGAAACCCTAAGGCCGCGGAACGCGCGATGACCGTCAGCGTGCTCACGCTGGGTACGGCCGCGAGCACCAACAGTGCAATGAACAGCGCAAAAAGCGTGCCGGCAGTCAAGGTGGCGTCCATTGGGTGATTCTTTCACACCCGCGGCACAACCACCGGGCAATCAGTAGCTGCGGCCGTCTTTGTGCCTGAACACCCACTGCCCCGATTCGAACAGCGCCTGTAGATCATCATCGGGATAGGTCGCGGCATCGCCGGGATTGCGATCGCCGATTTCGATATAGACCACATCTTCCTGAGTGCGATTGACGAGGTGATGCGCGTCACCACTGCCGGACTTGAAGCCGGCGCACAGGCCCGGAGACAGCGGCGTTTCACCGGCATCAGTGATCAGCACCGGCGTGCCGTGCAGGATGTAGATGAATTCATCCTGCACGGTGTGTGCATGGCGCAGCGCGGACATCGCACCGGGTGCCAGCTTCGTCAGATTAACCCCGAAGTTCTTCAGGCCAAACACATCGCCCAGCGGTCGTTTGAACCGCCCGGCGACCATGGCTGCAAACGGCTCGGGATAGTTGCTCTGCTTCGCTTTCGGCGGCGCGTCTGCGGCGGGAATGGCAATGGGTGGTTTTGATGTTGTCATACAGTCTCCATTGAAACTCGGACGACGGGATGCGGCGATGAAACGCTTGGCGCTGCTGCGTTCAGCATTGCATGCAGGGTTCCACTGGCAGTCCGCGTCGAATCCATCCTGGCCCGGCTGCACTGCCGGCCATGCCTTCCTTGACGTTATAGACCTGGGTGAAGCCCTGCGACTGCAGGAACTTTTGTGCGTGACTGGTACGGCTGCCGGTGTGGCAGATCAATGCAATGGGTTTGTTCTTGTCACCGCCCACCAACTGCGTCACCGATTGCAGCAGGTTCTGCGGACCACGGTAGTAATCGACGCGGCCTGCGCCGGGGGCGACTCCGGTGCGCCGCCATTCCTGCGGGGTGCGGATATCAATCAATCGGACTTTGCCCGCCTTGGCTGCAGCCAGCGCCTGCTCGGCGCTGAGGTCGGGCGCCGCATAGCCGGGCGTGGCCGCCAGCAGCAGCACGGCCATCAGCATTGCGTGAATCGAATGCAGCTTCATGATTTAAAAGTCGCTTTAGCTTTGTGAAGTCTGAGTGGTGTGCCTGAAATGCATAGCGGCATTTTGACATGAGCACCCCCCTTAGTTTCAACCATGCGCGAGCATGATGAATCTACTATCTCGCGGGGTTGGTACTGGCCATTGTTGACCCCAATGACTCAGGGGTATCTTCAGGTTGCAAATACCGAATGCAATAGATTGCATACCTACATGATGATGGGGGAAACATGAACAAATTCAAACAAATCATTCTGGCGGCCGCAGCGTTGCTGCTGACCTCTTCCGCATTTGCCGCAAGCACAACACTGACCGGCACGGTGCGCGATTTCACGCCGACGCATCCGGATTTTGAAAGCGGGATTCCCGGCTGGACTACAGGCATGGTCAGTTCAACGCTCACCGGCAGCGCACCGACCTATATCGGTTCCGGCGATTACGGCGCGGTGCAATCCGCAACGTCCTTTGCACAATGGTGGGACAACTCGGCGCCGAACGTTGCCTACTCGATCACGCTGAACGAAACGGCTCCGGGCTCCGGCATTTACGGATATTCCAACAACAGTTTCTTCCCGATCGATGGTCAGCTGCTCGGTAATTATAGCGGTGGCCACAACTACCACTTCACTTACCAGATCGCGGCGACCTTCGGCTACAACCCGGGTACCGGACAGACCTTCACCTTCACTGGCGATGATGATGTGTGGGTGTTCTTCGACAAGAAGCTCGGCATTGACCTCGGTGGCGTACATGGCACGATCGGCCAATCGGTAAACCTCGACACCCTGTTCGGACCGGGCAAGGCGGCGGGCAACTACTCGTTCGATTTCTTCTTCGCCGAGCGTCACACCTCGGGATCGAACTTCTCGATCCAGACTTCGCTGAACCTGGTCACCACACCAGTGCCGGAACCCGAGATCTACGCGATGATGGCGATGGGCCTCGGGCTGCTGGGTTTCGCGCGTCGCCGCAAACAAGCAACCGCCTGATCAGCGCCTCCAGCAGAAAAACAAAACGGGGACTTCGGTCCCCGTTTTTTTATGGATTCAACAGATTGCCGTCCGCATGAATATATTATATCTATTTGTTTTAATTGATATTTTTATAATTTCACTGCGCGCATGAACTGCAGAGCAGCCAGGGCACAGGCCTCCGCATCACTTGCCGCCACGTGATAGGACTTGCCGGGCAACACGAGCAGTTTTGAATGCGGGATTTTTTCCTGCCATTCGCGCGTGCGCTCGACGGTACCAAGCCCGCTTTCTTCAGTGGTGATCACCAGCGTCGGACAGGTGATCTTCGGCAGGTCGGCGCGGATGTCGGCGTAATTGACGCCTCGATTGAAGCCGACCAGCGACGACACCGGCGCGCGGCCCATGAACTTCGTCCACCACTCCACGCCCTCATCAGGAAAATGTTCACCGAGCCGGCCGTCCATCGTACGTCGTGCCCAGTGTTCGGCGCCTTTGGTTTCGAATTCCTCAATCAGTGCCGGGATATGTTCCGCTCCGGGGCGCAGCGCCTGCGGTGTGCCCACCACCGTCAGCGACAACATGCGATCGGGGCGGCGGCCGGCAAAGGCACGCGCGATGGTGCCGCCGATTTTTGCTGCTACGAGATGAAATCGTTCGATGCCCAGGCTGTCCATCAGACGGCAATAGTCGTCGACGAGTTTGTCGAGCGTCCATTCGTATTCGCGCGGCATCGGCGTTGACTGGCCGTAGCCGCGCATGTCGGGACGCACCACGCGAAAATGCCGCGCCACCACCGGCACCCACGCATACCACGACAGACTGCTTTCAGCGTTGCCGTGGAGCATCAACACGGTTTCCGGTTGAGTCCACGGATCGGTGAAGTCATCGACCAGGTAGAACATCTCGCAGTCAGGGAGTTTCAGTGCCGGCATGATGGGTTCGTGGCGTCCTCAGGTCCGGCTGGCGAGCAGTTGCATCAGGCGATCGGGGTTGGCGGCACGGTCGAAGTCGCGCACTTCATTCAGCAACACGTCGACCTGCGCCGGCGCAAAACGCCGCAGCATTTCGGCGCGGAAGCGCGCAACATGATCGTCCATCGTGAACGGACGCGATGCGCTGCCCTTGGGTGCTTCGAGAAATTTCTCGACGGTCTTTCCGGACTGCAACGTCAACGTGACTTTCGCGCCCACCGATTGTTCGGTGCTGACGCGTTCGGCATCGGGGTCCAGCGCGCAATCAATGCTTTTGGAAATCGCCATCACCGACGGATCGGCAAGTGCAGCATCGAAGTCGTCGATGTTGATGGTGAACCCTGCCGGCAGATCCTTGCCGCGCGCAATCACCATCGCCATGCAGAACGGCAAGCTCATCTGCGCCGCCTGCACGTCTTTAGGTTCATTGACGGTGAGCCTGCCCTGGATGATTTTGGGTATGCCGACACGGATGGTTTTGATGTCTGCCGGCATCAGTTGGTTTTCGCGACAGAGGTCTGCGGTCGCTTCAATCGCGGCCAGCACGCGCGCGCTGGTTGCATGCGGCTTGATTGCGGTTTCAAGCAGGCGCCAGCTTTCGCCGATGCCGGCCAGCCCCTTGTCGAAGTCATGGCCGTCGGCATAGGCACGTGCAAAACCGTCCTTGCCTTCAAGGATGTCCGTCGGGCCGGAAAATCCCGCGCCTGCGAGCAAGGCCGCATGTACGCCCTCGCCCGCCGCGTGTGCCGCGTGGATGCGTTTGACGGTGGAGCCGGAGTGATAGAACTGCGTCAGCCCGCCGCTGAAGGAAGCAACCAGGCCGATCGTCTCGGCGATGCGTTCCGTACGATCGCTGCCGCGGAACATCAGGCTGGCCGCGGCCGTCGCCGCACCGAAACCGCCGCAGGTCGCCGTGCTCTGGAAGCCACGGCGAAAATGCGAAGGCTGGATGGAGAGACCAATGCGGATCATGTTCTCGTAACCGGCCGCAATCGCGGCCAGAATGCGTTCGCCCGACTCGCCGCGCGCTTCACCAATTGCTAGTGCCGCGGAAATGACGATGCAGCCCGGATGCAGCATCGAACCCACATGCACATCATCGGCGTCGATGCTTCCCGAGTAGGTGCTGTTGATAAAGGTCGCGCGCTCGGGATCGGTGCGGTCCGACGAAAACATCACGGTGGACTGGCCGTTGCCACCGAGTTCGCGACCGAGATTGGTCGCCCAGGCGCTCCACGGCATCCGCTGCCCGAGCGAGGCTACGCGCAGGTAATCAAGCATGAAGATCGTCAGTGCCTCGCGCACACTGGCCGGCAATCGGCCATAAGTCAGTCCGGCGGCGAATTCGGCAAATTGCCGGGTCGGTGCAGTGGTCGTTTTTTGATCAGGCATGTTGTGATAACCCGGGTTCAGTTCGCTTTGATGTTGGCCGTGGTGATGACCTTGCCCCATTTTTCGTAATCGGCCTTGTGGTACGCCGCCAGTGCAGCGGGCGTGCCGCCAGCCGGTTCCGCACCGTCGAGGGCCAGCGCTTTTTTGATGTCATCCGTCGCCAGCACCTTGTTGGCGGCGGCATTCATCCGCTCCACCATTGCCGCAGGCAATCCCGCAGGACCGTAAAGTCCCCACCACTGACTGGACTCAAAACCCTTCAGCGCCGCTTCCGCCACGGTGGGCAACTCAGGGGCGACTGCGAGGCGTTTGCTGCTGGTCACTGCCAGCGCTTTCAATCGACCGGCGCGCACTTGGGCGGATACGCTGGGATAGGCGGCAAACAGCACCGAGACATTGCCTGCAACAGTGTCGATGGTGGCCGGCGCCGCACCCTTGTACGGCACATGCAACATTTTCACACCGGCGCGTTGTGAAAACAGTTCACCGGTGAGGTGGCTCAGCGTGCCCGCGCCGTTGGAGGCATAGGCGAGAGCATCCGGCTTGGCCTTGGCAATGGCAATCAGCTCCTTGACGGTTTTTGCCGGGACCGAGGGATGCACGGTCAGGACATTCGGCGCATCGCCGATCTTGACGATGGGCGTAAAACTTTTCAGCACATCGTACGGCGCCTTGGCACCAAGGTGCGGGTTGATCGACAGCACGCTCGACGAGGCAAACAGCAGGTTATAGCCGTCGGCCGGTGCACGCGCGGCAATCTCACCACCAATGATGCCGCCAGCGCCACCGCGGTTATCCACAACGATCTGCTGGCCGATGACGACGGACAGCCGCGTAGTGACATGGCGCGCGACAATATCGGCAGCGCCGCCCGCCGGGAACGGCACGATCACGCGCACGGTTTTGTCAGGATAACCTTGAGCTGCGGCGGCGAACGACAACGTCGCGCCGAGCAGGGCCGTAAGGGAACGGAATGAAAACATGCAGAAACCTTTCTTCGATGCGCAAATAAGGGCGGGCCGCATGAGGCGGCCCGCGGGGGAAAATTATAGTCCTGTCATCTGCCGCATAGCACCCACAGTGCATATCGTGGGCAGGGATCGCCGTTCAGCGCAAAGCGGCTGCCTTCAGGCCTGACAATCCGCGTTCAAAGTCCTTGCCGACCATCCGGTCCATGCTGACAAACACACTCATCAGCTTGGACACAAAATTCGCAGGTCCGGACATCGTCCATGTCACGGTGGTTGCCTTGTCATCGGGCGTAAGTGCGAATTCGGAAATATTGTGTGCTTCAAAGGGCCGTGTGAAATCGAGCCGGATACGAACCAGCGATGACGGCACGGATTCGATGATTTCCATGCGGCCGGAACCGACCTTGTTGTTGCCGGACCATTCGTAGATCGCACCCTCTCCGCGTGACGGGCCGCTGAATGACTGCTGCATGGCCGGGTCTATGGTCGCCCACGGCGACCAGTGCCCCCATTGCTGGAATTCGTTGATCAAGGGAAAAATATTTTCCGGAGGTGCGCCGATGCTGATTTGCCGCTGCACGCTGAACCGGTCCTGCCGCGTGGACGCATACACCAGCAACGCCGCGATCAGGCCGGCAACGATCAATAGAACGGTGATACCCATAACAACCCTCCCGTTTCAGCCCATGATCAGTGCCGCGCGTCCGGTAACGGAGCCGGTTTCCAGCCGCTGGTGCAGAGCTTCTGCTTCCGCCATCGGCACTTTTTCGGTGACCAGCGGCCACAGGTCACCGCGCGCGACCAGTTCCAGTGATTCAATCACTTCCTGTCTGGTCGCGTAACGGCTGCCCATGACTTCGATTTCCTTGCGCATGATCGAGGGACCGTCGGCATCAAAACGCACGCTGTTGCCCGCCAACAGCACCAGCCGTCCGCCGACGTTGAGGCCGCCGATGGCGGATTCGATGCTCTGTTTGGTGCAGACAAAATCGAAGACCACGTCCACACCCTTGCCGCCGGTCATTTCTATCAGCTGCTCGCTGACCTTGCCGTCGCTGGCATCGACAGTCGCATCCGCGCCGCATTTCACGCAGGACTCGAATTTGGAAGCCTTGGTGTCCACCGCAATGACTTTTCGCGCATGTGCCCAGCGCGACACCATCAGCATGTGCACGCCGAGTCCGCCGCCGGCGCCGATCACGGCGACGGTATCGGTGGGCATCACCCTTGCCTTGCGCGTGACCTTCAGCGGTGTCGCAATCGCGTCGCAGATGACACCGATTTCAGCGGCGTGTTTTTTGTAATCCATGCCTTCGGGCAAGGGGATAAAGTTTTCCGCGGGCAGTTTGATGTAATCGGCATACCCGCCGTCGCATTCGCGTCCCACATAACCGCCGAAGTTCTCGCACAGCGTTTCGCGGTTGATGCGACACCAGTAACAATGGCCGCAGGTCAGGTAGAAATAGGCGGTCACTGCGTCGCCGGCCTTGAGCCGCGTAACGCCGGCACCGGTGGCAACAATTTCAGCGGTGATTTCATGGCCGAGAATTCGCGGGTACTGCACCGGTACGCGCCCGGCGCGTACGTGGTGGATGGTCAGGCCCGCGCCGCAGGACAACACGCGGGCAACGGCTTCTCCGGGGCCCGGCACCGGATCCGGCACGGTTTCCAGCACCAGCGGCTGGTTTTTCCCTTTCAACACCATTGCTTTCATCGCAATTCCTCCCCGCACGCATCTTAACTCAGCATCAAGCTCACCGAACGGCGCACGCCGTACGTTGATTTAAGACAAATCCGCCGCCAGCAGCTTGAGTACCATCAATTTCACAGGCATGGTTAAGATGCGGGTTTTCCGGAACTATGGAGATTGCTGGATGAAAGTTGTTGTTGCCCTGGGCGGCACTGCGCTGGCACGGCGCGGCGAACCACTGGATGCGGAGGTACAGCGTCAGAACATCGCGCGGGCCGCGGGTTCCATCGCGGCGATTGCGCGCACGCACAGCGTTATCGTGACGCACGGCAGCGGGCCACAGGTGGCCATGCTGGCGATGCAGTCCGACGCCTACGCGGGCCCCAAACCCTATCCACTCGACATGCTTGGCGCCGAATCGGATGGCCTGATCGGTTATCTGATTGAACAGGAACTGCGCAACCAGCTTCCCGGCAAGCATGTGGTCACCGTGCTGACGCAAGTCGAAGTCCACCGTACCGATCCGGCATTCCGCCGCCCGTCGAAACCTATCGGGCCGCCAATGGATGAAGCGACGGCCGACCGGCTGGCCAATGCGCACGGCTGGACCATCAATCCGGACGGTGCGAAATGGCGGCGCATGGTGGCATCACCGGAACCGCTGCGCATTCTGGAACTTCCGGCAATCAAACTGCTTTCCGATGCCGGTGTATTGGTGGTTTGCGCAGGTGGTGGCGGCATCCCGGTCGCCGCACAGCCCAAAGGCGGTATGCGTGGCGTCGATGCAGTGATCGACAAGGATCTGTCGGCCTCACTTCTGGCGCATCAACTCAAGGCCGATGCGCTGCTGCTGCTGACGGATGTCGAGGCGGTTTACGAAAACTGGGGCGCTAAAGGCGCCAAACCCATCGTTGAAACGACACCGGTCGAACTGCGCAAAATCACTTTTGCCGCAAGTTCGATGCGGCCGAAAGTCGAAGCGGCCTGTCGTTTTATCGAATCTGGCGGCAGCTTCGCCGCCATCGGCAACCTCGACGATGCCGGGCAAATTCTGCTCGGCCACCGCGGCACCATCGTCCGCCGCGGCGGAAGCGGGTTGGATTTCACCAATAAAATCAGCGATGGCGGCAATATCGAGTTCGCACCAACGGGCGAGCCGCAAAAAAAATAGCCTGTCCCCGCAACCCCTTGCCGGTGTCATGGACATGAACCGGACTCGGGGGCTCGCCCACATCCAAAGCCGGTAGAATCAAAATATGATTTTGCGATTCGCCTGCAGCTTCCACGGCGGACGCCTTCCCCAACAGTCTCGCAGCTTCACCCGCGATCACCGATTGCACGCATGGATATTCCCGAACACGACCGCGACCACATCGCCATCCGCGGCGCACGCCAGAACAACCTTAAAAATCTGTCTCTGGATGTACCGCTGAACGAACTGGTGGTGGTCACCGGTGTTTCCGGCAGCGGCAAATCGTCGCTGGTATTCGACACGCTGTATGCCGAAGGCCAGCGCCGTTACGTCGAAACCTTCTCGCCCTATGCGCGGCAGTTCCTCGACCGCCAGGACCGGCCGCAGGTCGATTCCATCGACGGCATCCCGCCGGCTATCGCCATCGATCAGGTCAATCCGGTGCGTACCTCGCGCTCGACCGTGGGCACGATGACGGAGCTCAACGATCATCTGAAACTGCTGTTCGCGCGCGCGGCGCATCTGCACTGCAAAGGCTGCGGTGCGAAGGTGACGCAGGACACGCCGCAATCCATATTCGATGCATTGCAGGCCCGCGCAAAAGCCGATGGTGATCCGCGGCTGGCGATTGCCTTTCCGGTGCCGGTGCCCGCCAACTTCAAGGCAGATGAAGTGAAGGCGCTGCTCGGCGCCCAGGGTTACACGCGCTTTCTCAGTGAAGACAAAAACGGTTTTGAAGTGGTGCAGGACCGGCTGCGCATGGGCAATGCCGAACGCGGCCGTGTCGTTGAGGCACTGGAAGCCGCAATCAAAGTCGGCCAGGGCCGCATCAATGTGCATGTGCTCGCCGCCGATGACGCCAATGCCAGCAGCGGCACGGTGTGGAAATATTCCACCGATTTGCATTGCGCTGAATGCGATATCCACTACGCCGAACCGAATCCGAGCCTGTTCTCCTTCAATTCGCCGATGGGCGCCTGCGACACCTGCCGCGGTTTCGGCCGGGTGATCGGGCTCGATTTCGGGCTGGTGGTGCCGGATGAATCCAAATCGCTGCGCGATGGCGCGGTGAAACCGTGGCAAACACCGTCGAACAAGGAATGCCAGGACGATCTGATGAAATACGCGCGGCTGCGCGGCATTCCGGTCGACAAACCCTGGCGCGAACTGTCGGCGAAAGAAAAGCGTTGGGTCCTCGACGGCGAACCGGAATGGGAAAGCTGGCGCAAGTCCTGGCCGAGCACCTGGTACGGCGTTGCACGTTTCTTCAAGTGGCTGGAAACCAAGTCTTACAAGATGCATGTGCGCGTGCTGCTGTCGAAGTACCGCGCCTATACCGAATGCACGACCTGCGGCGGCGCGCGCCTGAAAACCGATGCACTGCTGTGGCGCATCGGCTCCGCGGAAAACACCGAAGCCGCACTGGGACAGGGTGAACACCGGCGCGCACGTTACAAGCCGCATGGCGTGCAATTCAGCGATGAGCAACTGCAGAAACTGCCCGGCCTGACCGTGCATGACGTGATGCTGCTGCCGCTCGAACGCACGAAAACGCTTTTTGATGCGCTGACGCTGCCGGCGCCGCTCGATGAAGCCACCGACATGCTGCTCGGTGAAATCCGCACGCGGCTCGCCTACCTGAACCAGGTCGGCCTCGGCTATCTGACGCTGGACCGTCAATCACGCACCCTCTCCGGCGGCGAAGTGCAGCGGATCAATCTGACCACGGCGCTGGGCACTTCGCTGGTGAATACGCTTTTTGTATTGGATGAACCGTCCATCGGCTTGCATCCGCGCGACATGGGCCGCGTCATCAGCGTCATGCACAAGCTGCGCGACGCGGGTAATTCGCTGGTCGTGGTCGAACATGATCCGCAGGTGATGCTCGCCGCGGACCGTTTGCTCGACATCGGCCCGGGGCCGGGCTCCAAAGGCGGTGAAATCGTTGCCTTTGATACACCGGGACGGCTGATGGACAGCAAGACCTCGGTCACCGGGCGTTATCTCGCCGGTGAACTGCATGCGTCGCAACCGCGCGTGGTCAAAGCACCGGCGCCGAAGTCACCGCATATCCGCATCCGCGGCGCCAGCGAACATAACCTCAAAATGGTCGACGCCGATTTCCCGCTGGACCGGCTGGTCTGCATCACCGGCGTTTCAGGTTCGGGTAAATCCACGCTTGTGCAGGATGTGTTGTACGCGGCGCTGCGCAAGGCGCTGGGCCAGCCGACGGAAGCCCCGGGCAAGCACGATAGTATTTACGGCGTCGATCAGATCAGCGATGTGGTGATGGTCGACCAGTCGTCGATCGGACGCACCACACGCTCGAATCCGGCGAGTTATGTCGGCGCCTTCGATACCATCCGCAGTCGTTATTCGTCGGCGCCGCTGGCACAGTCGCGTGGCTATACCGCAGGCACCTTTAGCTTCAATTCCGGCACCGGCCGCTGCCCGACCTGCAGCGGCAACGGTTTCGAACATGTCGAAATGCAGTTCCTCTCCGACGTCTACCTGCGCTGCCCGGACTGCGACGGCCGGCGTTACCGCGCCGAAGTGCTGGAAATCACCATCGGCGGAAAATCGATTGCCGATGTGCTGGAACTGACGGTGGCCGATGCGCTGGCTTTTTTCAACTACGCGCCCGATATCGCACGCGCGCTGCAGCCGCTGGTCGACGTCGGCCTCGATTACCTGAAACTGGGTCAGCCGGTACCGACGCTGTCCGGCGGCGAAGCTCAGCGGCTGAAACTCGCGGGCTTCCTCGCCGAAGCCGCATATACGGGACGTAATGCGGCGGGTCGCAATGCGCTGGGCGGCAAGGGCAAGCTGTTTCTGTTCGACGAACCGACCACCGGCCTGCATTTCGACGACGTACGCAAGCTGCTCGGCGCTTTCCACAAGCTGCTGCTAGCCGGGCATTCGATCATTGTCATCGAGCACAACCTCGACGTGATCCGCGCCTCGGACTGGATCATTGATCTTGGACCCGAAGGCGGCGATGCCGGCGGCCTGATCGTCTGCACCGGCACGCCGGATGAAGTGACGCAGCACCCGACCTCCCACACCGCGAAGGCGATGCGCGACTACGCCGCCTCCCTCGGCGTGCCGCCGGCGATTCCCAAGGTCCGCCACGCCGTTGCGCTGCACGGCAACTCGATCAGCGTCAGCCACGCGCGCGAACACAATCTGAAAAACATCAGCGTCGACATCCCGCGCGGCAAGTTCACCGTCGTTACCGGCGTGTCGGGCAGCGGCAAATCGACGCTGGCCTTCGATATCGTCTTTGCCGAAGGCCAGCGCCGCTACCTCGAATCATTGAATGCCTATGCGCGCCAGTTCGTGCAGTCTGCGGCGCGACCGGAAGTGGATGCGATCTACGGCATCCCGCCGACGGTGGCCATCGAGCAGCGCACCAGCCGCGGCGGCCGCCGCAGCACGGTAGCAACGCTGACCGAGATTTATCATTTCCTGCGCCTGCTCTACGTCAAGCTGGGCACGCAATACTGCCCCGACTGCGATGTCGCGATTGAGCCACAGAGCATCGACCAGATCACCGCGCGCATCATGAAAGAGTGCCGCAACGACCGCATCGGCCTGCTCGCGCCGCTGGTGGTGAATCGCAAAGGTTATTACACCGACCTCGCGAAGTGGGCCGCGAGCAAGGGCCACACCCATCTGCGGGTCGACGGCGAATTCATTCCGACCTCGCCTTGGCCACGCCTCGCACGCTTCCAGGAACACAGCATCGAACTGCCGGTCGCAGATATCCGCGTCAAACCGGAGAACGAAGCCGCACTGCGCGCCGGTCTCGCTGCCGCACTGGAGCACGGCAAGGGCGTGGTGCATGTGCTGGGTGGCCTTGATACGCTGGCCGACGCGATGGCAAAAAAGGATGCCAAGCGCATTCAGTTCACCGAAACCGTGTATTCAGTCAAACGCGCCTGCCCGTCATGCAACAAGAGTTTCCCGGAACTGGATCCGCGGCTGTTTTCGTACAACTCCAAACACGGCTGGTGCGCGACCTGTTTCGGCACCGGGCTGTCACTGGAAAAAGTGGACTGGGACGAGGAACGCGAAAAAACCGGCACCGAAGAACATGTACTGGATTCGTGGCTGAACTGGCTGGAGGTTGATGAGCCCTGCCCGACCTGCACCGGCAAACGCCTGAACCCGACCGCACTGGCGGTGCGTTACCGCAAACGGTCGATCGCCGAACTGGCCGCGTTGCCCGTGGCAAAACTGGCCGGCGAATTCACCGATGTCTCGTTCAGCGGCCGTGAAGCGGCAATTGCGCGCGACATCGTCACCGAAATCCGCAGCCGGCTGAGTTTTCTCGATGAGGTCGGGCTCGGTTATCTCGCGCTCGACCGCGCGGCGCCGACGCTGTCCGGCGGCGAAGCGCAGCGCATCCGCCTCGCCGCGCAACTCGGTTCCAATCTGCGCGGCGTCGCCTACATCCTTGATGAACCGACCATCGGTCTGCATCCGCGCGACAACCAGATCCTGCTCAACACGCTGGCCAAGCTGCAGACCAAGGGCAACACGCTGATCGTGGTCGAACACGATGAAGACACCATCCGCCGCGCCGATCATGTAATCGATCTCGGCCCCGGCGCCGGACGGCTGGGCGGTTATGTGGTCGCCGCCGGCACCGCCGCCGAACTGCAGGCCAATCCGCAATCGGTGACGGGTCGTCTGCTGGCAAAACCGCTGCAGCATCCGCTGTATCCGCCGCGCAAGGTCGATGCCAAAACACCGTCACTCTTCGTGCGCGACGCCGCTTTGCACAACCTGCAGCGCGTGCAGGCGCGGGTGCCGCTGGGCCGGCTGACGGTGGTCACCGGTGTTTCGGGATCGGGCAAATCGACGCTGGCGCGCGATGTGCTGCACGCCAATCTCGTGCGCCTGGTCAGCAACAAGACAAAATCAGCAATTAAAACAACAGGCTGCAAGGAGATCGCGGGATGGGATGCAGTGGGCCGTGTGCTTGAAGTCGACCAGACGCCCATCGGCAAAACACCGCGTTCCTGTCCGGCGACCTATGTCGGTTTCTGGGACACCATCCGCCGCCTTTACGCCGAAGCGCCGGAAGCACGCATGCGCGGTTACACCGCGAGCCGCTTTTCCTTCAACACCAAGGGCGGCCGCTGCGAAGCCTGCGAAGGCCAGGGCGTGCAGAAAATCGAAATGAGTTTCCTGCCCGACGTCAAAGTACCTTGTGATGTCTGCAATGGCGCGCGGTTTGATACGGAAACGCTCGCGGTGCGGTTCAAGGAAAAATCCATCGGCGACATCCTCGCGCTGAGCATCGACGAAGCCGTCGATTTCTTCGCCGCGCATCCGCAGATCCATCACGCGCTGCGCCTGCTGCAGGATGTCGGCCTCGGTTACCTGACACTGGGCCAGCAGAGCCCGACACTGTCCGGCGGCGAAGCGCAGCGCATCAAGCTGGTTACCGAACTGGCCAAGGTGCGCAGCAACAGCAGCGACGATGCGGCCGCCCGTCCGGGCCGCGCTGGTGCGCAGCGCCATACCTTGTACGTGCTCGATGAACCGACGGTGGGGCTGCACATGGCCGATGTCGAAAAACTGATCCATGTGCTGCACCGGCTGGTCAACGCCGGCAATTCCGTGGTGGTGATCGAACACAACCTTGATGTGATGGCCGAAGCCGACTGGATCATCGACCTCGGCCCCGAAGGTGGCGACGGCGGCGGACGCATCGTTGCCGAAGGACCGCCGGCGGAGGTAGTCAAAAAAGCTGCGCGCTCACACACCGCGCGCATTCTCGGGGAGTTCCTGCGGGAGCGCGGCAAATGAAGCGCCGCGCACTGCTCATCGCCCTGCTGCTGAGCGCCGCTTCGGCTTGGGCGCAATCGCCGGAACGCGATCAGGCGCTGATTACTGCCGCCAGCCGCGGTGATGCTGCTGCGGTACAGCGCCTGATGAAGGAAGGCGCGTCACTGCTGACGCGTGATGACGCAGGCCGTACTGCGCTGGTCGCGGCCGCCTACGGCAACCATCTCGACGCCGCACGCATTCTGCTGGAAGCCGGCGCCAGCCCCGATGTTCGTGACACCGTGGGCCGCACCGCCTTCATGGTCGCTGCGGTTTACGGTCACCTCGAGCTGCTGCGCCTGACCCTCAAACACGGCGCCGATGTGCACACGCTGAACCAGTACGGCGGCACCGCATTGATTCCGGCATCACACTACGGCCATGTCGAGGTGGTACGCGAATTGCTGAAGACAAAGATCAATGTCAATCACGTCAATCGCCTCGGCTGGACCGCGCTGATCGAGGCCGTCATCCTCGGAGACGGCGGGCCGAAGCACACCGAGATCGTCCGCCTGCTGCTGGCGCACGGTGCGGACCCCGGCATCGCCGACCGCGACGGCGTGACGCCGCTCGCGCATGCGCGCCGGCACGGTTACAACGGGATCATCCGGCTGCTCGAAAAAACCGGCGCGCGCTGAAACCGGCTAGCTGCCGTGCTTCCCGTCGCCGTGCTTTCCGATTTCCCAGCCGAGTTTGGCGAGGTGTTTTTCACCGACTTCGACCGGCTCTTCCTCCAACGGCGTCGCCATTGAATCATTCCAGCGGTTGAGGAAACCGAACATCGCCACGCACCCGACGATTTCAACGATCTGGTTTTCGTTCCAGTGTTTGAGGGCACGATCCATCAGTTCGTCAGTCACGTCGTTGGGCTGTGAGGCCGCGGCCAGTGCGAGATCCAGCGCCACACGCTCGGCGTCGCTGAACAGCGGACTGCTGCGGTATTCCCACACTGCTTCCATTTTCTGCTCATCCACGCCCAGCCGGAGCGCCGCCCCGGCAGTGTGCGCCATTCAATAACTGCAGCCGTGCGCCTTGCTGGCAATATGTGCGATCAGGCGCTTGAGACTGACCGGCACCTCGCCTTCCGGATCCCAGACCGCGGCGGCCATCGCCGCCAGCGCCTTCACCAGTTTCGGTTTGCGCTGCAGGATCAGCACGCTGTTGGGCACAAAACCCAGAGCCTTGAGATAAACCTTCCACGAATCCGCGAGTTCGGGAATAGCATCAATCGGTAAGGGCTGCAGGCGGGCCATGAATATCCTCCGTTGGTTTCAGATCGGATCATTATAGACAGCGGACTGCCGTCTATAATCAGCAGCATCGTGATTACCCAAACCCTGCAGGCACATACCAAAGACCTCGGCGACGGTTTCGAGGTGCGTCGCCTGTTGCCCGCTGCAGCCCGGCGCACCGTCGGCCCCTTCATCTTTTTTGATCACATGGGGCCCGTGCGTTTCAACCCGGGTCAGGCCATCGACGTGCGGCCGCATCCGCATATCGGGCTGGCCACGGTGACCTATCTGTTCGAGGGCGCGCTGATGCACCGCGACAGCCTGGGTTTCGTGCAACGCATTACCCCCGGCGACGTGAACTGGATGACGGCCGGCAACGGCATCGTGCATTCGGAACGCAGCCCAGACGACGAACGCAACAACACGCGCGGCCTGCACGGCATCCAGGTATGGATTGCGCTACCCGTGGCCCATGAACAGACCGAACCGGTATTCACCCATCATCCGAAAGACACACTGCCGCGCATTGAACTGCCTGGTGCGACATTGCGGCTGATCGCGGGTAATGGATGGGGGCAACAGGCACCGGTGCGGACGTTTTCACCAATGTTCTACGCAGCGATTGAAGCAAGCGCCGCGACCCGATTTGTATTGCCCAGGGAATACGCGGAACGGGCGATTTATGTCGTCGACGGTGAAGTCGATGTTGCAGGCAACCCAGTTGCTCCGCGCACCGTAGCGGTGTTTGATGCCGGTATCGACATCACCGTCAACACTCGCGGTGCGGCGCGCATCATGGCCTTTGGTGGCGCTGCGTTGGATGGTGAGCGACATATTTCGTGGAATTTTGTCGCCAGCAGCCGCGAAATGATCGACGAAGCCCGCACACGCTGGCGCGAACAACGTTTTCCTGCGGTACCGGGTGAAACCGAGTTCATCCCTCTGCCCGAGCGCTAGAATCAGCCACATCCACCAGTCACGGAGTCATCTTGAACTTAGCCTCACTGCGCCAGGATTACAAAGGCGAGAGCCTCCACGAAGCCGATGTCGCAAGCGATCCTTTCACCCAGTTCCAGCGCTGGTTTGATGAGGCCTTGCGTGCGGAGTTGCCCATGGCCAATGCAATGACGCTGGCCACGGTCGGGGCTGACGGTGCACCGTCAGCCCGTATCGTTCTGCTCAAGGGCATCGACCACAACGGCTTTGTTTTTTATACCAATTACATGAGCCGCAAGGGACGCGAGCTGGCCGGGAATCCGCGTGCGGCGCTGGTCTTTCACTGGACTGACCTTGAACGTGAAGTGCGTATTGACGGTAGCGTCGAAAAAGTGACCGCTGCCGAATCCGATGAATATTTCGCCAGCCGTCCGCTGGGCAGCCGGCATGCCGCAATCGCATCTCCACAAAGCGAAGTGGTCGCCAGCCGCGCCGTGCTGGAAGCGCGCTTTGACGCTGCAGCCGCCGCTCATGGCGAGGCCGCGCCACGGCCCGCCCACTGGGGTGGTTACCGGGTGTTGCCGGCCAGTGTCGAGTTCTGGCAAGGCCGCCCCAGCCGCCTGCATGATCGCCTGCTTTATAGGCGGCAAGGTGACCGCTGGACGATTGTCCGGCTCGCACCCTGAGCCGCATTACGCCCGCCTTGCCAGTTCCGCTTTCCGCGCGCACCTGGGAATCCCTGCTCGCATGGTATTTCGTTGCGGTCTGGGGTTCTGGTTTTATCGCCACCAAAATCGGGCTGCAGCACGCCGCGCCGTTCACCTTTTTGGCGATTCGTTTCGCCTTCGGCATCGTCTGCCTGACAGCGATGGCACTGGTTCTGAAGCCGCGCTGGCCGTCTTCAGGCCGCGAACTGGGGCATGTGATCGTTGCGGGCCTGCTGATGCATACGGTGCATCTAGGCGGCAGTCACTATTCGCAGTATCTCGGGCTTTCTGCGGGTATTACCGCGGTTCTGCTGTCGGTACAGCCCCTGCTGACTGCGGTGTTTGCAGGACGATGGATGCGTGAGCGCTTGAGCGTTGCGCAGTGGGCAGGGATCGCCATCGGCCTGGCTGGGGTCACGCTGATTGTCTGGCACAAGATTGATGTTCGCGAAGCAACACTGGGCGCGCTGATGGCGGTGACCATCTCGCTGGCGGGGGTCACTGTCGGCACGCTTTACCAACGCCTGCATTGTCCTGTTGTCGATCTGCGGGCCGCTTCACTGATCCAGTTTGTCAGCAATTTCATCGTGCTGGCGCCGCTGGCATGGTTCATCGAGGGGGCGGCAGTGCGCTGGTCGTGGTCGCTCGTGGGAGCGATCGTATTTCTGGTGATCGGCGCCTCGATACTTGCGGTCAATGCATTTCATACGCTGATGCGGCGCGGTCACGCGACTCGCGTGACCAGCCTGATCTATCTGACGCCGATTTTTGCGGTTGCGCTGGAGTTGTTGATGTTCGATGTCGTGCCCTCCGCCATTTCTCTTGCGGGCATTGCGATCACCTGTCTTGGCGTGGCAATGGTGTCGTGGGCACGCGCACCCAGGTCGGCCGCATGAACATCCGCTTCATCCTGCTGTTGACGATATTGCTGCATCTGGCGTTTTCCGGAAGCCGGGTCACGCTGTCGCTGCTGGCGCTGCATCTGCAGGCCACGCCGCTGACGGTTGGCATCCTGATTTCGCTGCTCGCCGCAGTGCCGCTGGTGTTCGCGGTCGGCTGGGGCCGCACCATCGATCGCATCGGCGTACGCAAACCGCTTTTGATTGGCGCCAGCCTGGCGCTGAGCGCACTGCTGCTGGGCGCAGCAGTGCCGCGGATTGAAATACTGTTTGTCGTCAGCGCAGTCCTCGGCAGCGGATTCATGCTGGTTCATATCTGCGTCAACCAGGTGGCGGGCTTGCTCGGCACGCCGGAACAGCGTTCACGCAACTTCAGCCTGCTGGCGCTGGCGTTTTCGACATCCGGCTTCCTCGGCCCGACGATCTCGGGATTTGCCATCGACCTGATCGGACACCGGCTGACCTTCCTGCTGCTCGGCGCCAGCACCGTGGCGGCTATCCTGCTGATGATGCTGCATCCGGTGAGCCTTCCGGCGCATCCGGCCGCCCCCTTGGAACAGGGCCGCAAACGGGTCGGCGACCTGTTCCGAATTCACGATCTGCGCCGTGCCTTTGTCGCCAGCGCCGTGCTGTCGATGGCCTGGGACCTGTTCACCTTTGTTACGCCGATCCATGGCACGCGATTGGGACTGTCGGCGTCCGTGATCGGACTGATTCTCGGTTCGTTCGGAGCAGCGATCTTCCTGGTGCGCCTGGTGCTGCCCGCCATTGTTCATCGCCTCAGCGAATGGCCGCTGCTGATTGGCGGCATGTTCGCCACTGGTGCGGCGATGGCGGTATTTCCGCTGATTGAAAGCGTGTCACTGCTGATGACAATGGCCTTCGTGCTCGGCCTTGCCATCGGCGGCACACAACCGATGATCATGTCCCTGCTTTACAACACGGCGCCGCCGGGACGTGGCGGCGAGGTGGTCGGTGTGCGCACTTTTCTGCTGAACGTAACGCAGTCGGGCATTCCACTGCTGTTCGGCATCGTCGGCAGCACGATGGGGATGACGCCGGTGTTCTGGACGATGGCAGCGGTGCTGTTGCTGGGCGGCGCCTATAGCAGCCGCGGCACCACTGCGCACAAGACGTAAAACCAAAAAAATCGGGGCGCCGCAGCGCCCCGGTTCTCATAGCGGAAAACCGCTTATTTCAGGTGCTTGTTGACCAGTTTGGTCATTTCAAACATCGAAACCTGTTTCTTGCCGCCGAAAACTTCTTTCAGTTTCTCGTCAGCATTGATGTTGCGGCGGTTCTTGCTGTCTTGCAGGCCATGCTTCTTGATGTAGGCCCAGATCTTTTTGGTGACTTCGGTACGCGGCTGTGCGCCGTTGCCGATCACTGCACCGAGCGCTGCGCTCGGCTGCATCGGTTTCATGAATGCGGCATTGGGTTTACGTTTCGCCGCGGCTTTCTTTTTCTTAGCAGCAGGTTTCTTGGTCGCTTTTTTCTTTGCAGCCATCGATGGATCTCCCGTTAGGTGACTGAATATAAGTACAGAGTTCAGGTTAGTCTGCTTTGCCGTGTAGTGCACGGTGTCGAGAGAATGCCGAGGGAAAATGCCTTTGTCAACGCTTTTTCAGAGGGAAAACGATGCAGTACCATAGGGAAAATGTCAGTGCGTACCAACCGGGACGCCGTCAGAATCCCGTCAGGATGTAATTCGTTTGAATCTGCGCGATACTCGCCGCACAATAACAACGCCCCCGCCGGCTGATCCGGGCACCATGGCCGCGGTGCAAGAGCAGAAACAAATCAATGACCTAGTGGGGGAACTTGAATTGTCTGTCTGCATCATCCGCGCTCCATGCTTACGCCACGTTGCGTCGCCGCACGGTGACACCACAGGGCGCTACTCCGGGTAATTCCGCACCCTATGGCGAAACAACTGTCCCTGTTTGAGGGTGCGCGTCCGGGCGCGCCGCGCACTGCCGCCATCGTTGCGGCGGAACCGTCTCCGGAAGCACGCGACCTCGCGCGACAGCTTCCACCCGGCGTGCGGCTCGGAACATCGTCGTGGCATTTCCCCGGTTGGCGCGGCATCGTCTGGGCCGACACGGTGGTGCCCGGCGATCTGTCACGCCAGGGACTGACCGCCTATTCGCAGCATCCGCTGTTCAGCACCGTGGGCGTTGATCGATCGTTTTATGCACCGCTGTCATCCCGGCAATACGCTTCCTACGCCGAACAGGTTCCGGACAATTTCCGCTTTGTTGTCAAGGCACCCAGCCTGCTGACCAGTCAGTGGCTGCCCGGTGACGGCGGTTTTCGCGGCGGCAACAACCCGCAGTTCCTTGATGCAAATTACGCACTGGAGCAGTTCGTCGAACCGGTGCGCGAAGGTCTGGGGACAAAAACAGGACCACTGCTGTTCCAGTTTCCGCCGCTGGGCCGCACGCTAACGCGTGCACCCGAACGGTTTATCGCGCAGTTGCAGGAATTTCTGGGCCGTTTGCCGCAGGGGCCGCTGTACGCAGTCGAGGTCCGCGATGACCGCGTCATCAACCGTCGGTTTTTCGCCTCACTGAAGGAAGTCGGCGTGCGCTACTGCGTCGGCGTACATCCGCGAATGCCGCCGGTTGCAGTGCAGGCCGCTGCGATGTCCGGATTCGGTTCAGGGCCGCTGCTGATCCGCTGGAACCTTAAATCGGGCTACAGCTATGAGGAGGCGCGCACGCGCTTTACGCCATTTGACCAGTTGGTGGATGAAGACAGCGCAACACGCGATTCAATTGCGCAACTGTGCATGGCCACCATCAGTGCCGGGCACGAATGTACGATCATCGCCAACAACAAGGCGGAAGGTTCGGCGCCATTGACGCTGGTCAAGCTGGCACAGGCGATCATAAGCGCGGCACGCCACCGCGCGCAGTCCGGCTGAGCGGTCGGTCTACTTCTTCACGCGCGCGGCAAATTTCGCGCGGAACTTGGCTACCTTGGGCGCCACCACATACTGGCAGTACGGCTGCCGCGGGTTGTTTTCAAAATACTCCTGATGATAAGGCTCAGCGACGTAGAAATGCGGCGCCGGCGTCACTTCGGTGACGATCGGGCGTGAAAAAACGCGCCCCTCAGTCAAGTTCCTGATCACTGCCTCTGCTGTCGCTTGCTGCTGCGGCGTATGGAAATAGATCGCCGAGCGGTATTGTGTGCCGATGTCATTGCCCTGCGCATTCAGCGTAGTCGGATCGTGTATGACAAAAAACACTTCCAGCAAATCGGCGTAACTGACCACGGCGGGATCAAAGACGATGCGTACGACTTCGGCATGGCCGGTGTCGCCGCCGCAGATGTCTTCGTAAGTCGGATTGTCGAGGTGGCCACCGCAGTAGCCGGATTCAACAGTATCGACGCCGTCCAGGCCGTCGAATACCGCTTCCAGGCACCAAAAGCAGCCGCCACCCAGCGTTGCCACCTCGCTCCCTGCCGTTTTACCCATGGTGTCGGTCATCCAGCCTGCCCCCGTTGAGATTCAATGCCACATCAGTCGCTGTCGGCGGAAAAACCTGACAGCGCTCAGCCTGCCTTGTGATAACCAGTGACCCGTTCGACTTCATTGCGCGAACCGAGAATCACGCCGACGCGCTGGTGCAGCTTGGTCGGCTGAACGTCGAGGATGCGCTGAGTGCCGTTGGTCGCGGCGCCGCCGGCCTGTTCGACGATCATCGCCATCGGATTGGCTTCGTACATCAAACGCAGACGGCCTTCCTTGTGTTTGGCGTCCTGCGGATACATGAAAATGCCGCCGCGCGACAGGATGCGGTACACGTCGGCCACCATTGAGGCGACCCAGCGCATGTTGAAGTCCTTGCCCAACGGCCCGGTTTTGCCCGCGAGGCATTCGTCGATATATCGAGTCACCGGTGCATTCCAGTTTCGGCGGTTCGACATATTGATGGCGAATTCAGCAGTATCTGCGGGAATCTCGATTTTCGGTTCGGTCAGCACCCAGCTGCCCATTTCGCGGTCCAGCGTAAAGCCGGCGACACCATTGCCAACTGTGAGCACGAGGATGGTCGATGGACCGTAGACGGCAAATCCAGCAGCCACCTGTTTCGATCCCGGCTGCAGGAAAGCCTGCTCATCGGGCGTAACACCTTCGGGGCAGCGCAGTACCGAGAAAATGGTGCCAATGGAGACATTGACGTCAATATTGGAGGAGCCGTCGAGCGGATCCATCAGAAGCAGGTATTCGCCGCGCGGGTAGCGGTTGGGAATCTGATGAGGGTGCTCCATTTCCTCGGAAGCCATTGCGGCGAGATGGCCACCCCACTCGTTGGCCTCAAGCAGCACTTCGTTGGAGATGACGTCGAGCTTTTTCTGGGCTTCACCCTGCACGTTGTCGCTGCCGGCGTTGCCGAGGATGCCGGTCAGCGCACCTTTGCTGACGGCGTTGCTGATCGATTTGCAGGCACGGGCGACCACTTCGATGAGCAGGCGCAGCTCTGCGGAAACAACGCCTTTTTCGCGCTGTTGTTCGACTAAATACTGGGTGAGTGTAATGCGACGCATGTTTTCTCCACTAATAGGCAACCACCTGGTACACCGGGCGGGCGAGGCGGAATTATCCGATATACTGGTTTTCTTCGGGAGACATCAACGATGTATATGATTTTGAAAGCGAATTTTCAGCGCTTCGCGCTGGCCCTGCTGCTCTGCACACCGCTGGTGGCAACGGCGCAAACGACGACACCCGCGGCAACCACCGCAAAAGCCACTTTCGGTGGCGGCTGTTTCTGGTGTGTCGAAGAAGCCTTCGACAAGGTGCCGGGCGTCATCTCGACCACATCCGGCTATATGGGCGGTCACCTGAAGAATCCGACTTACCCTCAGGTCTCCGCCGGCAACACCGGCCATAACGAAGTCGTGCAAGTAGTCTACGATCCGGCGAAAGTGACATACGCGCAATTGCTCGATGCGTTCTGGCGCAACATTGATCCGACGCAGGCGAACGGCCAGTTCTGCGATCACGGCTCTCAATACCGCAGCGAAATCTTCTATCACGACGATGCACAGCGCAAAGCCGCGGAGGCTTCGAAAACCGCGCTGCAGAAAACAAAACCCTTTGCCGGAAAAATCCGCACGCTGATCACGCGCGCGGCCGAATTTTATGCGGCCGAGGAGTACCACCAGGATTACTACAAAAAAAATCCGATCCGCTACAACTATTACAAAACCAGTTGCGGGCGTCAGGCGCGACTGCAAGAGGTCTGGAAAACCCAGTAACTCCGCAATGCCCAAACGCCTGTTGCTGATCGGCGGCGGTCACAGCCATGTCGAGGTGATCCGCCGCTGGGGCCTTGAGCCTGAACCGGGCGTCACGCTCACACTGGTCAGTCCCGATCGCCACACGCCCTACTCGGGCATGCTGCCGGGTTATATCGCGGGGCATTACAGTCATTCCGAATGCCATATTGATCTGGATACCCTCTGTGCGCAGGCCGGCGTCACGCGCATCGAGGCCAGCGTCGGTGAAATCGATTTCACCGCGCGCATCGCGCGTTGCGGCCATGCACCCGACCAGTTGTTTGATGTCACTTCCATCGACACCGGATCCACACCCGTGCTTTCTCCGATCCACGGCGCCGGGCAGTACGGCATTGCGATAAAGCCTGTCGCACAATTCCTCGAACACTGGGCGCAGCTGCGTGGAGCGGCAAAAACGGCACCGCGGCCGCTGCAGGTCGTCGTGGTCGGCGCCGGTGCAGCTGGCGTTGAAGTCGTGCTGGCCATGCGGCACTGCATTTCGGGTGATGGCGGACACGCGTCATTCACGCTGATCGGGGACGGACCGACCATTCTCGGGGTGCATCCGCGCGGGGTTCAGCAACAGTTCATGACCATCCTGCAGAATCAGGGCATCTCGGTACGCCTGAATACCGCGGTTGAACGTGCGTCGCCAGGTGCCTTGTTGCTGCGTGGAGGCGGTCGGCTCGCTTTCGATGAAGTCATCTGGGTCACTGGCGCCGCGGCGCCGGCGTGGCCGCGTGCCAGTGGCTTGCAAACGGATGAAGCAGGATTCATTGCCGTGGACAAGCACCTGCAATCGCTGTCGCATCCGGGCGTGTTTGCAACCGGTGACATCGCA
>CAMAYE010000008.1 GCA_945862135.1 Bordetella parapertussis | reverse complement strand
GTCGTCACCGATGAAAAGCTGGCGCCCACTTACATGCTCGACAGCGTGATTACGCTGGTCGATGGCGTGAACGGCCTGCAGCAACTGGAAACCCAGCCCGAGTCCGTCAAACAGGCGGCGCTGGCCGACCGTTTGCTGATCACCAAGACCGATCGACCTGAAGCGACCACCGTTGCGGCCTTGACCACCCGCCTGGCTGAACTCAATCCCGGGGCCGAAGTGCTGCATGTTGCTCATGGCGTGATCGCAGCCTCTGCCCTGTTTGGCGCGGCGCTGGCGCCGGAATCGCGGGCCACCGATCTCGCGCGCTGGCTGCGGGAAGAACAATACGTCCGGGTCGAGGCCAGCCAAAGCCGCGTCGTCGGGACGGCCGGAACACACGACCCCGGCATCCGGTCGTACAGCATCCTGCTCGACGAGCCGGTGACCGCGGCCGGACTGACGGCCTGGCTGACCGCGATCGCCTCGTTGCGCGGGGCCGAGCTGCTGCGCGTCAAAGGCCTGCTCAACGTTGACGGCGAACCGGTGGCGGTGCATGCGGTGCAGACGCTGATCCACGAACCGGTAACGCTGGCGCAATGGCCGGATGCCGAACGCCGGTCGCGGCTGGTGTTCATCACCCGCGGCATGGATCGCGCCGCCATCGAAAACACCCTGGGTTTGCTCGGCTGGACCTCGGATGCGCCATCAACAGGCGTGCCCAAACCCGATCCGCAGGCCTATGCGCGTTTTCTGGCGGCGATGACACGGTAGTACCGAGGTGCGCCGCGATCAGGCGTCGGTACGCTGCTACCGGTCAAAAAAACGATTCCGGAGATTTCCCTGCACAGGCAGGCGCGTCACACATCACCGGGCCAGCGCCTTGAAGTGTGCAGCACACGGAGAATTTCGATCTCACCTTCGCGCACCCGGTAGGGAATGATGTAAGGCAGCTGGCCGATGACCAGCTCGCGGGTGCCGATGACGCGCCCCGGTCGCCCCATCGCAACATGCCGCGTCAGCAGGGTTTCCGTCTGGTCAATCAGTTCGAGGATCACCCGGGCAGCCGCGACCGGGCTGTCTTGCCCGATGTAATCCGCAATGCTGTCGAGGTCGGCTTCAGCGAGCCTTGTCCATCGCAGCCGCAAGCTTTTTCTCCCATTTCTTTTTCAGCCGGTCATGGTCGATGAACTGGCCGGCATTCGCCTGCTGCTCGCCCTCGCGGATGGCGGCAATCTGCCACTCATTGAGTTCGAGGAATTGCTTGACGGCTTCCGCCGCCAGCGCCGAGCGGCTGCGCTCGGTGGTTTTGGCCAGCTGGTCCAGCCGCTTACGGGTTTCGGTGTCCAGCCGCAAGGCCACGGTTTCGCTCATGGATGGGATCCTCCTGTAAACATTGTAAACATTTTCGGCGGCACAGTCTTTTACAGCAAAAAACACCCCCGGCAGCGGCGGCGGCGCCTATGCCGCCAAATGCATCGAAGGCACGGTCAACGGCTATACCAACCCCGCCTTCAGCTACGACGCCAACGGCAACATGACCGCCGGGCTGGGCCGCACGCTGACCTACACCAGCTACAACATGCCCGCCCAGGTGGTGGGGGTGGGCTACTCCGGCGGCGCGAGCACCACCTACAACTACGTCTACAACGCCGAACACGAGCGCACCAAGCTCGCCCACAGCACGCTCGGCACCTTCATCTACCTGCACCCGGCGGGCAAGGGGCAGCTCCTCTATGAAAAGCAGACCGAGGCCAGCCCCAGCACCCGCATCGAACACAAGTACTACATCAGCGCCGGCGGCACCTCGGTCGCCGTGCACTACGCCCGCGAAAACCCGAACCTGACCGAGACCACCACCGCGACGCGCTACCTGCACCAGGACCACCTGGGCTCGATCACGCTGATCACCAACGAGGCGGGCGGTGTCACCGAGCGGCTGGCCTACGAGGCCTATGGCAAGCGGCGTTACCCGGCGGGGACGGATGATCCGACCAACGGGCTCTTCGGCCAGGTGACGGACCGCGGCTTCACCAGCCACGAGCATCTGGACGAGATCGCGCTGATCCACATGAACGGGCGGGTGTATGACCCGGTGCTGGGACGGTTTGTGACGGCGGATCCCTTCCTGCAGGATCCGGGCAACCTGCAGAGTTACAACCGCTACAGCTATGTGCTGAATAACCCGCTGATGTATGTGGATCCGAGTGGGTACTTCAGCCTCAAGAAAGTTTTTAAGGCGGTGGCAATAGCGGTCGTATCATATTACACAGCAGGGGCGCTAATGAGTGGCTACACTGCGGCCGCTGGCGGGACTTCAGTATTTGGTGTTTCGACAGTGACGGCCGCGAACACCCTAGGGTTTGCTGCAAGCGCAATTGGAAATGGAATTGCTGGCGGATTTGCATTTGGCATGGGGCTTAGCGGCGGTAACTTTCAAGCAGGTCTACAGGGAGCTATTAGTGGGGGATTATTTGGTGCGGTTGGTGCAAATTTTGCAGCAGGCACCACCGGCAGCTACTTGGGGCATGCTGGAGTTGGTTGCCTGAGCGGGGCGATGAGCGGTGGTGGATGTGGTCGCGGCGCTGCGTCAGCTGCTTTTGGAAAGGCAGCCACAAACTTCACCGATGGATGGTCGGTAGAGGCAAGGTTTGTCGCTGCGACAGTTGCGGGTGGTACTGCCTCAGTGATTGGGGGTGGAAAATTCGAGAATGGAGCGACTACGGCGGCGTTTGGGTATTTATTCAACGCGTGTAGCCAAGGGCGCTGTTGGGTTACTAACGAAGAAAGAGCGTTAGCGCAGCAAGGGAAATTCATCGAGTATTGGAGAGCGGCCTGTGACGGTGGCGACTCTTACGCTTGTAGAGCGGCAGAAGTTTCCCAAGGAAAGGGACTTTGGGGAAGGCTCGCGACTGGTCGCTTAACAACCTATCTTATTAATAATGGAGTAATTCAGTCTGCAGCTGAAGCACAACCTATTCTTGATCGTATTCGCGCTGATATTGTTAGAGCGGATGTTGGTGCTCTAGATGCTGCCGGCGCGGGTAATCCCGTGATTCGCAGCAGAGAGGTTATCAATATTTACCATGAAAATGTTTTCAGACAGCATGGTGCACCAGGAGCATGGGGCGGCAGAATAAGTGATGTTTTCCCGGGACGTGGCGTATATGATTACTGCCCAAATTGCGCGCGATAAATTGTGTAAACACTGGCTACTCATTTGGTGTGGCATGTTTGCATTAGGGGCGTGCTCGGACAACATAGAAAAGTTTGTGGTAGGTGAAGTGCGTTTCTGTGTTCCGAAGGAAAATATTCTTCGATCAAATGTAATGTGGCTTCCGGATGATTTACCTACCTCAGGGGGGTTTAACTTTCAAACAAAACTTTCCGCAGATACTAATTCGAAAGTTACTGGTGCGATCATGCCTAAAGGGTACTACAGAGCCTTTCCTAGGCCTGCCAACGACAGTATTTTCGTGGCCGAGTTGAAATCAGTAAAAAAGACTGATTATGTAATAGTCGGAAATTACATCGCGCTTGGGAATTCAACCTCTACTGTATTCGTTCGCATTTGGGATCGAAAGAGCTTTGAGGCATGGATTGTGAACGAGGTCGCTGGTGTACCAGAGCTAATCGCATCTTGCCAGCGGTTTGAAATTGGTCTTGATCGACAGGTATCTATTTTATGTGAGCGTGCAGTGCGTGAGGCGGCATATGATTTAGCGTGGTCATTCCCTTTTGAAGAGTTGAAAAGTCTTGCCTCGATTGAAGAGTCGATGAAAGAGCAGGTTAAGGGATGGCAATGCAAAGATTAAGAAAAGGCGTAAATGGGGTCAGACACCATAAAACCATAAAAACCAAGAGAACCAAAGGTACCGGAGTCGCACCAAGCCAAAGGTACCGGAGTGGAATTCTTCCCCCAGCTAATTGATAAAAATATCAATAAAAACAAATACTTAAATAATACCCCGTTTTAACCCTCGTCCATCATTGCTTGATGACCGGATGCCCCGAACCCCGCCATGCCGCGCCGCCCACGCATCCACCTGGCCGATCATCCGCAGCACATCGTGCAGCGCGGTCACAACCGTGCGGCCTGTTTTTTTGCGGAAGAGGATTACCGCTTCACCCTGCACGGGCTGAAGCTCGGCGCGGAGAAATACGGCTGTGCGGTGCACGCCTGGGTGCTGATGACCAATCATGTGCATCTGCTGCTGACGCCGGATGCGCCGAACGGCATCTCGCAATGGATGCAATCGCTGGGGCGGCGTGATGCCCAGTGCGTCAACCGCTTCTACAAGCGCAGCGGCAGTGTCTGTTGATGCGGTTTGGCAGAGGGCGAACAGGAGGTGGGTAATGAACACCGCGATGACGACTATGGCGTTCGTGTGTGCCGTGGCTACGACCTGCGCTCAGGCGCAGTTTGCGCCGACGGGGAAATTCCCTGCGCAGCCAGTGGTCGGGGCGGTGCCCGACCAAACCCGATCCCCAAGCCTGCGCCCGCTTCCTTTCGGCGATGGAGAAAATGCACTGAATTTCAGCCCTGCGGCTTGACAAGCAAGGGGTGATTAATTAGCTTCCATGCTTTGCTGCAAACGCTTACATTTCTGCAAATTTTGCAGTCCGGGACGGCAGTCGCAGTCCTGAGCAACAAGGAGGAGTGTCCCAGATGTTCGAATTCAAACCCGTCGAAGCCAAAGGCGCCACCCGTGTCATCAAGGGCGGCCTGCTGATTGATGGCAATGGCGGAAAGCCGGTCAAGGATCCGGTGATCATTGTTGAAGGCCGCCGAATCAAGGAAGTTGGCATCAAGGGCAAGATCAAAATACCCGCCAAGGCGGAAATCATCGACTGCGGCAAGTCCACGCTGCTGCCCGGCCTGATGGACGTGCATCTGCACACGATGATGTTCAACTGCCTGACCTTCCATAACTACCGCGTCGCGCAGTGGGAAATCACCCCCGAGCTGCAACAAATGTACGGCCTTTTCCATGCCCAGCTGTGTTTCGACATGGGCTTCACCACGTTGCGCGACCTCGGCCTCAATTCCGGCCGCGGCCTGCTTACCGCGCATCTGTGTGCGATCCGCGATTCGATCGAAGCCGGCGTGATTGAAGGCCCGCGCATGCTGATCGGCGGTTTCACCACAATCACCGGTTCGCACCTCGACCTGATCCAGCCACGCGCTGCGCAGCGTTACGGATTCCAGACTGCAGACGGTCCCTGGGAACTGCGCAAACTGGCGCGGACCAATCTGCTGGCCGGATGTGACATCGTCAAGACCTGCGCCACCGGCGGCGGCGGCACCGACAAGGAAGAGCCGGACATCCGCAACATGACGCAGGAAGAAATCGACGCCATCGTTGACGAAGCCCATGCCTTCCACAAAACAGCCGCGGTGCACTGCTTCACGCCCAACGGCCAGCGCATGGCCCTCGCCGCCGGCGCTGACACCATTGAACACATGGTGTTCCATGACGATGAAACCATCGACATGATTGCCGAGTCGGGCACCTGGATGACGCCGACGCTGCTCCACCGCACTGATCAGGCCATCGGCACCCGCAAGGACCAGGGCACTTCGCAGTTCGTGCTCAACAAAATGAAGGCGCTGCAGCCGTACTGCTTCGAGACCTTCCAGAAAATGCACAAGGCCGGTGTCAACATCGCGCTCGGCACCGACATGGGCTTCGATCCCGAGATGGGCACCAACGCCCGCGAGATGGAAATCTACGTCAACCTCGGCATGACGCCGATGGAAGCGATCATGAGCGCAACGCGCAATGCCGCACGCGCGATCAAGCTCGACAAGCAGTTGGGTACCGTCGAAGCCGGCAAGCTGGCCGACATCATCGCGGTCAAGGGTGACCCGCTGAAAAACATCCGCGTGTTCCAGGACAAAAAGAACATTGAACTGGTAATGAAGGAAGGCCGCGTTTACGCCGACCGCCGTCCCGGCCACAGCAAGAGCGTGGTCAGCGTCACGCCGAAAGACTGGAAAAAAATCGATTACCTGTAATCCGTATGGGATTACGTAACGAACAACCGGAGGGGGTTGAGCATGGCCGCAGCAAAGAAGGCAGTTAAAAAAGCCGTAAAAAAAGCAGCATCCGTAACCAAGACCGTTGGCGCCATCCGCGCCGGAAACGGCCAGTATCACTTCCGCATGGCGAAACTGAAAAAAGTGCCCGCGGGCACCGGCTATTCGACTTCGCACGGCGGTGTTGTTGAAGGTTCACGCATACTCGTCGGCTACATCCACAAGCCACGCGGTACCGGCTCACGGATGCACACGCACAAGAACGAGCAGCTGAACTATGTACTGCAAGGCACGCTGGTGGGGTCGGTCAACGGCAAACGCGTTGTCGCCCCTGCCGGCACCTTGATCTACATTCCGGCGAACGCGCCGCACAACCTGATCTCGTCGACCAAGGACAAGGACGTCATTTTCCTGGCGATCAAAGATCTGTCGCAGGGCATCATCGGCAAGGCTGTGGACGGCACGATGAGCGGGCCGCATTTCGAGAAGGGCTTCGGCCCGGCGAAAAAAACGGCGAAAAAGAAAACGGCCAGACGTTAAAATAGTCATTAAAATCAAATAGTTATACTCTCCCGATGCGACTGACGGCAGAGGAGAAAAAAATGCTGCGCGGCGAGCAGGGCCGCGCGGTGCAGGAAGCGCTGCAACTGCAGCTGGAAGTCGGCAAGTTTTTCGGCGCGAAAAGGTTTGTGCCGGTGTCGAATGTGCACATGATGGGCGACATCGAAGTCATGGGCGACGCCGGCAAGTCCTTTCTCGAAAGGGCCGCGCAGTCCGGCGCCAAATGCCGGCAGCCGACGACCACCAATGCGCGCTGCATCGACTTCGCCCACGTCGAACATCTCAAGCAGGATGCCAACGAAGCGCGCAAGGAAAAAGAACTCATCGCCTGCCTGCGGCGCATGGATGTCATCACTGCCGACACCTGCATCAATTACCAGACGCTGTACCAGCCTCATCTCGGTGAACATGTCGCCTGGGGCGATACGGGTACGGTGATCTACGCCAACTCAGTGTTCGGCGCGCGTTCGAATTTTGAAGCCGGTCCCGCCGCGCTCGCCGCAGGCCTGACCGGGCGCGTTCCCGAATACGGCTTCCATCTCGACGAACACCGCCGCGGGACTTTCCAGGTCAATCTGAATGCCGAACTGAATGATCTGGCCGACTGGGGCGCGATCGGCAAGATCGTCGGCTCGGGACATCAGGACTATTACGCCGTGCCGGTATTCACCGGCGTCAAACGCACACCCACTGCGGATGAGCTGAAACAGCTCGGCGCCGCACTGGCGAGTTACGGCTCGATGGGCATGTTCCATATGGTTGGAGTGACGCCGGAAGCACCGACGCTGAAAGCGGCCTTCGGCGGGCGCAAGCCGAAAGAAGTAATGACGGTTACCAACCGCGATCTCGAAAAAGTCTATGCTGATTACGACAAGCAGAACAATCCGCTGAACCTGGTGGTGTTCTCCGGGCCGCAGCAATCGCTTTTTGAAATGAAAACGCTGGCCTCGCTGCTCAAGGGCCGCAAGGTGGCGAAGGGCAGCCAGCTGTTCATCACCACCAGCAACGGCGTCAAAAGCGCCGCGAAGGAACTGGGTTATCTGCAGGACATCGAACAGTCCGGCGCAGTCGTTCTCGAGGGCGTGTGTTTCTACATTCTGCAGAACCTGCCGCAGATGCGCGTGCGCGAAGGCTGGAGCAATCTCGTCACCAATTCGGCAAAACTCGCCAATATCATCGGTGCGCATAAATTCAATACCATCCTGCGCCGCACCGGCGAATGCATTGACATCGCCTGCACCGGCAAGGATGTGCGGTGAGCAAACGCGTGACGCCGGGCAACACCATCCGCGTCAATCGGGCGTTCGGAAAGATTGTCGAAGGTGAAGCACTGGTCTCCACCGAAGGCTTTTCTCCGCGTTACGACCTCGACCGCTGGAGCGGTCTGATCTCGCGACCCGGCCACGCGCTGGAAGGCCAAAACATCAAGGACAAAATTCTGATAACGCCGAGCGCCAAGGGCGGCATTGCCGCCGGCTGGGCGTTTTATGACATCCAGCACAAGGGCATCGCCCCCAAAGCCTTTGTCTTCGGCGTCACCAATCCGGTGATGGTTCAAGGCGCAGTGTTTGCCGGCATCACCATAACTGAAGGGTGGTCTGCGGATCCCTATGCGCTGATCCGTACCGGTGACATTGTGCGCGTCAATCCGGCACGGCGGACACTGACGCTGGTTCGTCGCGGCATCACCTGACCTTACTATTAAACCTGCGGACCACCGCATGAAAACCCGAGGAGGAGCCTCATGAAGCCGCTGATGTCCATCGCATTGTTGGCCGCGACTGTCCTGCCCTTGTCCGCAGAAGCGGCGGAAGTCTTTCCGGTCAAACCCATACGCATTATCGTGGCCTATCCTCCGGGTGGTGCGACCGATATCCTCGCGCGCCTCGTCGGACAGAAAATGACCGACGCCTGGGGCCAGCCGGTGATCGTTGACAACCGCGCCGGCGCTGCCGGCAACATCGGCACCGAAGTCGCCGCGCGTGCGACCCCCGATGGTTATACGCTGATCATGGGTACCGCCGGCACCCACGGCATCAACGTCAGCCTCTACCGCAAGCTCAACTGGCATCCGCAACAAAGCTTCGCACCGGTCAGTCTGGTGGCGATGGTGCCCAACATCATGGTGGTCAACAACGCGTTGCCGGTAAAAAACGTCAAGGAATTCATCGCCCATGCCAAGGCCAATCCCGGTAAGCTGTCCTATGGTTCGCCGGGCAATGGCAGCACCGCCCACCTGTCGATGGAATTATTCAAGAGCATGACCGGTACCAACATCGTGCATATTCCGTATAAAGGCAGCGCGGGTGTGATGGGTGACGTCATGGGTGGACAGATTGCCGTCACCATCGACAACATGCCGCCGTACCTGCCGCAGGTGCAGGCCGGCAAGATCCGCGCGCTGGCGGTCAGCCCGGCCAAGCGTGTTGCCGCGGTGCCCAACCTGCCGACCATCGCCGAGGCGGGCGTACCCGGCTACGATTCGGTCGCCTGGTTCGGATTGCTGGCGACTGCCGGAACACCGAAGGCCATCGTAGACAAGTTGTCAGCGGAAACCGCCCGCATCGTCAGGTTGCCGGATGTCAACAAACGCATCTCTGAACTCGGCGGCGAACCGGTGGGTAATACTTCGGCGGAGTTTGCAGTGCTGATCCAGTCGGAAATCACCAAATGGGCGAAGGTGATCAAGGACGCGAACGTCGAACTGCAATAAATCCGTGGCTAGTGGCGGGTGAACGGTGGCTGGTTAACACCCGAACCGACGCGCTGGACTATGATCTGAAGTTACCCGCCACCATTAACCAGCCACTGAATTTAAATGATCCGCGACCCCGAATCCTTTTCCATTCTGCTCGACACCCTGCAACGCTTCGTCCGTGAGAAGCTCATTCCGCGCGAGGAAGAAGTCACCGAAAGCGACGAGATTCCAACCGACATCGTTGCCGCGATGCGCGAACTCGGCCTATTCGGGCTGACCATTCCCGAGGAATACGGCGGCCTCGGCCTGACGACCGAAGAAGAGGTGCTGACGTCGATGGCCGTGTGTTACGCCTCGCCGGTGTTCCGTTCGCGCTTCGGCACCAACACCGGCATCGGTTCGCAAGGCATCGTCATCGACGGCAGCGAAGAACAGAAAAAGAAATACCTGCCGCGACTTGCAGCTGGTGAAATCACCGGCTCCTTCGCGCTGACCGAACCGGAAGCCGGTTCCGACGCCGGTTCGCTGCGCACCACGGCAAAACGCGATGGCGATTTTTATGTCATCAACGGCAGCAAGCGTTACATCACCAATGCGCCGGAAGCCGACGTTTTTACGTTGATGGCGCGCACCGATCTGAATTCAAAGGATGCGAAAGGTGTGTCGGCCTTCATCGTCGAACGCAAGACGCCGGGCCTGACGGTCGGGCCCTATGACCGCAAGATGGGACAGCGCGGCTCGCATACCGCTGATGTGATCTTCGACAACGTGCGTGTGCCGGCCGCCAACATCATCGGCGGCCAGGAAGGCATGGGTTTCAAGACCGCGATGAAGGTGCTCGACAAGGCACGGCTCAATATTGCCGCGGTCTGCGTCGGTGCGGCAGAACGCCTGCTGGACGAGGCGCTGAACTATGCCCGCGAGCGCAAGCAGTTCGGCAAGCCGGTCGCCGAGTTTCAGTTGGTCCAGGCGATGCTTGCCGATTCCAAAGCCGAGGTTTACGCAGGTCGCAGCATGGTGCTCGAAGCAGCGCGCAAAAAAGACACAGGGGTGAGCATCACGATGGAAGCCTCCTGCGCCAAGCTGTTTTGCGCCGAGATGGTCGGCCGCGTCGCGGACCGTGCAGTGCAGATTCACGGCGGTGCGGGCTATATGCAGGCTTCAGCGGTGGAGCGGTTGTATCGTGATGTGAGGCTGTTCCGGCTTTATGAAGGCACCAGTCAGATTCAGCAACTGGTGATTGCGCGGCACATGCTGAAAAGCTGATCGCCGACTAATTGGCCGCCTTTAGCGGCCAATCAGTACTTTTGATGTCCACGAAGCGGCACCTGCCCGCACCGACCTCCGGCACTGCCCTAGAATGGCCGGACCGACAACGCGCCTTTTGCGCGACCTCGTTATTGACCCGAAGGATTAGCCGTGGCATTTGAAAAACTGATCGAAGAATTCAAACAGAAAACTGATGAAGCGCTCGGCATGGGCGGACCGGAGAAGTTGGCCAAGCGCAAGGCTGAGGGCCATCTCAACGCCCGTGAGCGCATCGATTACCTGATCGACGAAGGCTCGTTCATTGAATCCGGACGTTTCGCGCGCAGCAACCAGCCTGCGGTCAAACACAAGACGCCTGCCGACGGCAAAGTCGCCGGCTTCGCCAAGATCGACGGCCGTGATATTGCGCTGGTGTCGAACGACTTCACCGTTCTCGGTGCGTCGTCCGCCGTGATCAACATGAAAAAGATCAAGCATGTGAAGCAGGTTGCGAACAAACGCGGCATGCCGTTGGTGATGCTTGGTGAATCGTCCGGCGCGCGCATGCCCGACCGCATGGGTTCGGCCGGCCGCGCGATCATTGCGCAGGATCCGCATGAATATCAGCGCCTGCGTGAATCGCCGTGGTGTTCGGCGCTGCTGGGCCAGTGTTACGGCTCATCGACCTGGTATTCCGCCATGTCGGATTTTGTGGTGATGCGCAAGGGCGCGATCATGGCGATTGCCAGCCCCAACGTCACGTCGATTGCGATCAACAAGCCGATCGAAGCCGAGGACCTCGGCGGATGGAAACTGCTGACGGGTGTATCGGGCCTGGCCGACATGGCCGTCGATACCGATCAGCAGGCGATGGATGCAATCAAGAAGTTTCTGTCCTATCTGCCCAGCCACTATATGCAGCCACCGCCCGAGGTTCCGGTGCCGGCCGGCTCGGACGAAGCCTGCAAGACCATCTTTGACATCCTGCCGGAATCGCGCAACAAGGTGTATGACGTGCGCAAGATCATTGCCGCGGTGTCCGACAAGGATTCGATGTTCGAGCTGAAGGAACGTTTCGGCAAATCGATCTCGACAGTGCTGGCGCGACTCGACGGCAAAAGCGTGGGCTTCATCGCCAACAACCCGATGTACAAGGGCGGCGCGCTTGATGCCGACGCGGTGCAGAAGGTCATCAGCTTTATGGTGTTGTGTGACTCGTTCAACGTACCGCTGGTATTCCTGGTCGATGTGCCGGGCTTCCTGATCGGCGTTGAAGGCGAAATCCGTGGTATGCCGGGCAAGGTCATCAACTGGATGAACGCGCTGTCGCAGGTCACCGTGCCCAAGCTGACGGTGATCATGCGCAAGGACTACGGTCAGGCTTACATCAACATGGCTGGCGGCAAGGGCGCGGATGAAGTCGCGGTATGGCCGACGGCGGATCTCGGTTTCATGGACCCGGCGGTATCAGTCAATGTGTTGTACGGCATCAAGCAGCAGGACGATCCCGAGAAGTTCGCCAAGCTCAAAGCCGAAGTCGAACGCGACACCTCGGCTTGGGGCCTGGCCGAACTGTACGAAGCGCAGCATGTGCTCGACCCGCGCGATACCCGAGCGTGGCTGATCCGCACGCTGGAAATTCACCGCAAGGGCATGAAAAACGGTGTGGGCGACCACCTGCTGCGCAACTGGCCAACCAGTTACTGATTTGAAATTGCCTTGAATGTTGCTGGCGCGCGGTCCCGCGGACTGCGTTGCCTTTAATCCAGGGTTGCAACGAAGCGGCAACAAGACCGCTGCACCCGTTGATGAAGGAGGAGCAGACCATGTCCCATCGAATTCTGATTCCCGCACTGATTGCTGCTGCAACAGTGCTGCCGGCGTCAGCACAGAACTTTCCTTCACGCCCCGTGCGCTTCATCGTGCCTTTTGCGCCCGGCGGCAACACCGATGTGCAAGGCCGTCTGATTGCTCTGAAGCTGTCGGAAAAATGGAATCAACAGGTTGTTGTTGATAACCGCGCAGGTGCGGGCGGCACGCTGGGTGTGGAGATGCTGTCCAAGGCGCCTGCCGACGGTTACACCATTGCGCTGGCGTCATTCGGCAACATTCTCGTTGGCCCCAGCCTGTTTCCGAAACTGCCCTACGATCCGCTGAAAGATCTGACCCCGGTGGTGCTGGTGTCACAGCCGCCGGGCCTGCTGGTGGTGAATCCGGGCCTGCCGGCGAAAAATGTCGGCGAACTGATCGCCTACGGCAAAACCAATCCCGGCAAACTCAATTACGGGTCAGCTGGAAACGGCACCTGGAACCACCTGTTTGCCGAGCACTTCAAGGCGCTTGCCGGTATCCAGATGACACATATTCCGTACAAGGGCGCCAATCCGGCGGTGACCGATGTCATAGGTGGCCAGATCCAGCTCGCATTTGCACCGTTTCCGTCAGCAGTGCCGCAGATCAAGAGCGGCCGTCTGCGCGTGCTCGGCGTGACTTCCGCGCAGCGTTCGCCGGTGTTGCCCGAAGTGCCGACAGTGGCTGAATCGGGCCTGCCCGGATATTCGGCGGCGAGCTGGTTTGCTGTGCTGGGACCGGCCAAAATGCCGCAGGCCGTGGTCAATGTAGTCAACCGAGACACCAATGCGGTACTGGCACAGCCCGAGGTCAAGGCGGCATTTGCCGCTGATGGCACGGAGCCTGCCGGCGGCACGCCGGAACAACTGCGTGAATCCATGCGCTCGGGTATTGCGCAGTGGGGCAAGCTGGTGCGAGACCTCGGCGTCAAACTTTAATTCTGGAAACACCATGGCTTTTGAAGAGATGATCAAGGAACTCGACGCCCGCAAGCAGAAGGCGCTGGCGATGGGCGGGCCTGAAAAACTTGCCGAGCGCAAGGCGCAGGGCGTACTGAATGCGCGTGAACGCCTCGACCGCCTGTTTGATGCGGGCTCGTTTCTGGAATCCGGTCTGCACGGCGTATCCGTCCGTCCCGAAGACAAACACACCACGCCGGCCGACGGCAAAGTGGCCGGTTATGGTCGTGTTGAAGGTCGCGAAGTGGCGGCGGTGTCCAATGACTTCACGGTCAAGGGCGCATCCAGCGCGCAAATCAACATCAAGAAACTGAAGCAGATGAAGGGCGTCGCGAAAAAACGCGGCATCCCGCTGGTGTTCCTCGGCGAATCCACCGGTGCGCGCATGCCTGATGTGATGGGTGCGGGTTCCATCGGTTCCAAGGACGACCCCTACGAATACCAGCGCATGCGCGAAGTGCCGTGGGCGGCCGGTGTGCTGGGTCACTGCTACGGTTCTTCGGCGTGGTACGGCTCGATGTCGGATTTCTGTGTGATGCGCAAGGGCGCGATCATGGCGGTGTCCAGCCCGCGGCTGATTTCGATGGCCACCGGCAAGCAGTGCGACGGCGAGGAACTCGGCGGCTGGCGCGTGCACGCCGAAACCAGCGGCATTGTTGATCAGGTCGTCGATACCGACGAACAGGCGGTGGATGCGATCAAGCAGTTTCTGTCCTACCTGCCCGGCAACAACATGCAGCCGCCACCGGAGTATCCGGTGCCGGAAGGTTCTGACGAAGCGATCAAGGATGTCATGAAGCTGATCCCGGAATCGTCGAACCAGGTCTATGACATGCGCAAGGTGGTGCAGTGCATCGTCGACCGCGGCTCGATGTTCGAGATGAAATCCCGCTTCGGCAAAACCATTGTCACTGCTTTGGCGCGGCTGGATGGAAAATCCGTCGGCATCATTGCCAACAATCCGCTGTACAAAGGTGGCGCGATTGACGCCGATGCCTGCCAGAAGGTGCAGGCGTTTTTTGTGCTGTGTGATTCCTTCAACATCCCGATCGTACTTCTGGTCGACCAGCCAGGTTTCCTGATCGGCATGGAAGGCGAGCAGAAGGGCGTCACCGGCAAGGTGATGAACTGGCTCAATGCGATGACGCTGGTCACCGTGCCGAAAATTTCGGTGATCGTGCGCAAGAGTTATGGCCTCGCCGTGTCCAATATGGGCGCTGGCGGCAATACCGATGAACTGGCCTGTTGGCTGACCGCCGAGATCAGCTTCATGAAACCGGACTTCGGCGCCAAGGTTGTGTTCGGCGTCGACCCGGAAAAAGAACCGGAAAAATTCAAGGAAGCCATGGCCAAGATGTCCAAAGGCACTTCCCCCTACGATATGGCGGCGATTTACACCGCGCAGGATGTGATTGATCCGCGCGATACCCGCAGCTGGCTGATCCGCATGCTCGATGTGCATCGGATGCGCATGAGCAATGGTGTCGGGCAGCATCTCATGCGTACCTGGCCGACGAGTTACTGATCATCCCTGCAAAACCGCCAGGCTTGCCCTGAAGGTTTTGCAGTGTGTCTTCACGCTATTTAATACCGAAGAACCAAAAATGAAATCCAAAGACAGCCAGCTCACCATCCGCTCCATTGAAGCGATTCCCGTCGTCGTGCCGCTGCTGCAACCCATCAAGTGGGCGCGCGGCGAGATCAAGGACATCGACAACGTCATCATCATCGTCACGCTGTCTGATGGCACCGAAGGCATTGCAGATGCGCCGCCGCGGCCGACGATTTACGGCGAAACCCAGCAGTCGATCACCACCATCGTGCGCGACCATCTCGCGCCGAAACTGACGGGGCTGAATGTATTCGATCTGACGGCGGTGTGGGCGGTGTTTGACCAGTTCGCCGGCAACCCGGCGGCCAAGTCAGCGATCGACATGGCTATTTTCGACGCCCAGGCCAAACATCTGGGCATCACCTGTGCCGAACTGCTTGGCGGCACACCCAAGGCGCTGCCGGTCAACCGCCGGCTGATGCTGGGTTCCAACAAGGAAATGCTGGCCGAGGCCGAGCGCATGATCAAGCGTTACGGCTTCAAGGCGTGGAAGGTCAAATGCGGCATCGACAAAAAGCGTGACATCACGCTGCTGCGTGCGTTGCGAAAGCTGGTCGGCGACGATCACGAGATCACCATCGACTGCAATCAGGGCTACTCTTCGCAGGATCTGCTGGAAACCTCGCCTTACTTTGAAGAGGTCAATGTTGCGCTGATCGAAGAACCGATTCCCGCGCGCGACGGTCCGGGCAAACGTTTCTGCGCCGAGCGCACAATAATCCCGATTTCGGGTGATGACTCCTGCATGACGCCCGACGACGTGCTGCACGAACTCAAGCTGGGCGCAATCCGTTCGGTAGTGATCAAGTGCGCGCGCACCGGTTACACCCGTTCACGGCAGATTCTCGCGCTGGCGCAGTCGTACTACACGCCGGTACACAATGGCACCCAGGCGGACATGCAGATCGGTTGTGTGGCGGCGGCACATTTCGCCAGCACCTACGTCACGCCGCATGCGCACGAGTTTTCCAGCTTCATCGACGCGAAGGACCATGTCGCCAATGAAGACCCGGTGATCAAGAATGGCATGTTGCAGCTGCCGACAGGTCCGGGCATCGGCATGACCCTGAATGCGCGTAAACTGAAAAAATACCGGCGGGATATCTGACGGTTTCGGGACAGATTACCGCCCGGCACCGCCCGTCCAACAACCTGAATTCTGTTGCGGAGTTTCCCGGATGATTGCATTGAACCTGGCGCGAAGCGGCGCTGTTGCCGGCTGCATGGTCCTGCTGGCGGGCTGTGTGGGCCCGGGCACTGACGTCACGGTGCTGCCGGTCCGCATTGACTACCAGTGTGCGCAGAACCGGCTGCTGCAGGTTCAGCGCGCGCCGGATGCCCGGACTGCAGCTGTACTGATGGATGGCAAACCGGTGATCTTGCAACGTGCCGATAGCGCCGCTCAGGAAAAGTACAGCAACGGAAATCTGACCCTGTATCTCGAGGGCGAACGCGCCATCCTCGAGGAAAACAGCCGCATCCTTTTCGGGCCCTGCGTCACCGGCCCCCTGCCCAAGACCGAGCGTTACCGCTAGCCATTTGCGGACGGCAATCCTGCGGTTTCCGCCTTGCGGGAACAGTTGGAATTTGTCGCCGTCCAATCATGAGCAGCATCGGGAATATACAGTAAACTATTGATTATAAAGATATTTTGTTAAACCCAAGAGTTTGTGCGCGCTTACCTACTGGATCTGTTTCAGCATGCGTCTTGGTGCTGATTGCGCTGCTGGCGGGACCAGCGCGCGCCACTGAAGCGCCGACCCAACCGGTCGACCTGCGCGGCAGCGAAATTCAGATATTCATCGAAAACGACTCCTTCGGCAGCAGTGATCGCTACTACACCAACGGCATCAAGATTGGCGGCGGCATTCCTGCAGACAAGGTCAGCAAGTTTTTCACGCGACCGCCCAATGCACTGCTCGATGCGATTACCGATGGCGCCAGCAACCACTTCGGTCTGTTCTTTGGTCAGAACATGTACACGCCGCGCGACATCACCGTTGCCGCGCCACAGCCGAATGACCGGCCATGGGCTGCGTGGTTATATGCAGGCGCGGTGGCGCAGAGCGTCAAAGATGACCGGATGCATACCGTTGAATTTGATCTGGGATTTGTCGGACGGCCGGCGCTGGGTGAACCCGTGCAAACGTTCTGGCATAAATACATCGTCGATGGACTGGAACCAAAAGGCTGGGACAATCAGATTCGCACCGAGCCGGGATTCCTGCTGACTTATCTGCACAAGCGGCGTTATGGAGACAGCAACGGCGTACAACTGGTGCCGCATGCCGGAGCCACGATCGGCACCATCATGACGTTTGTGCGGGCCGGGGCCATTCTGCGCGTCGGCCAGCACATGACGGGTTTCGGGCCGGATGGCATCGAACCCGGCGGCGCGATGCTGAAAAATGCGCGCCGGCAGTTCGACGAAGGGCGGCGTTCACCGTACGAATGGTTTGTATTTGCCGGGGCCGACGGTCGCCTGATGGCGCACAATATTTTTCTCGACGGATCCCTGTTCCGTGACGGACCCAGCGTTGCGACCCGCGACCATGTCTACGATCTGATGGCAGGGCTGTCCATGCGCATTGAAGCGCTGCGAGTTTCAGTCACCCGGGTGAAACGCAGCGAAGAGTTCTACACGCCGCTTGGCGGTGGCGGCAAGCAGCAGTTTTACTCGCTGAATATCGGACTCGAGTTTTAAGTGACCGCCTTATCCTGGCTCGTTGTATGAACAGCGCCATCACCGGCTATCATCAGGACGAACTCGGCGATTGGGTTGCGCAATTGGCTTGTGGCCACAACCAGCATGTGCGACACAATCCGCCATGGCAAAACCGGCCTTGGGTCACCACTGCAGAAAAACGTCAGGCGATGATCGGGCGTCTGCTGTCCTGTAAAAAAAGTGAATCCGGCGCGGCGGCGGATCCTCGGCCATGATCCGCATCACGACCTATGCGTCCGCGTATGTGGACGGCGTGATCGACGTGATCCTGCCCATCCAGTAGCAGGAGTTCGGCGTCGCGGTGGCGCTACAGGATCAAGCGGACCTGTTTGACATTCCCGCCTTTCGGCTAATGGCCGTCGATATCCGATTCTTTCGGGTTAAAATCAAAATAGCCGGGGGATTGCGGCTGCTCGCGGCGGTTCGATGCGTCACAAAAAAATCAGGGACAAATAATGAAACGATGGTATGGATGTGTGACAGGCCTTGTCTGCCTGGTCGCAGGGCTGTTTCCGGGGCTGGCGCAGTCACAGGTCAAGCCGGCAATGCCGACCGGAGTGCTGTTTGAAAACGTCCGCGTGTTCGACGGCAAGTCGAAGTCGCTGACCCCACCGGGTAACGTGCTGGTCATCGGCAACGTGATCCAGACAATCTCCACATCCCCGATCACACCGCCGGCCGACATGGCGGTGACACGTATCGCCGGCGGCGGCCTCACGCTGATGCCCGGCCTGATTGATGCACATACCCACCTGATGTTCTCGATGCTGTCGCAGGCGGCGATCCTGACCGGCGACATCGGCTTCATCAACGTCGTTGCGGTCAAGGGCGCGAAGGACATGCTGATGCGCGGTTTCACCAGCGCACGCGATCTCGGTGGTCCGGTGTTCGGTCTGAAGCACGGCATTGACAGCGGCCTGGTCGAAGGGCCGCGCATCTGGCCCTCGGGCGCATTTGTCTCCCAGAGCGGAGGCCATGGCGATTTCCGTTTGCCGAATGACCTGCCGGCGCGTCCCGGTGATTACACCTTCAGCGAGCGCGTCGGCGGCGCGGCAATTGCCGACAGTCCCGACATGGTGCGCCAGCGCGTTCGTGAGCAGCTTGCACTGGGCGCAACACAAATCAAGCTAATGGCCGGCGGCGGTGTGGCCTCGAGCTACGACCCGCTTGATGTCACCCAGTACTCACTGCCAGAGCTGCGCGCCGCGGTCGAGGCAGCAGAGAACTGGGGCACCTACGTCACAGTTCACGCGTATACCCCGCGCGCAGTGCGTCAGGCGATCGATGCCGGCGTGAAGTGCATCGACCACGGCCAGCTGCTTGACGACGCCACAGCCAAACTGATGGCGGAGAAAAGCATCTGGTGGAGCCTGCAGCCCTTCATCGACGATCGGCCCTCGGCTTTTCCCGAGGGCTCGCCCAATCGTGCCAAGCAGCTTGCGATGTACAAGGGCACCGATTTCGCCTATGCGACGGCAAAAAAGCACGGCATCCGCACCGCCTGGGGCACTGACAACCTGTTCAGCGCCGAGCAGGCGGCGATGCAGGGCGCTAATCTGGCCAAGATGGTGCGCTGGTACACCCCGGCCGAGGTGCTGAAGATGGCGACTGCCGACAACGGCGAACTGCTCGGATTGTCCGGCCCGCGCAATCCATACGCCGGCAAGGTCGGTGTGATTGAGCAGGGCGCGCTGGCCGACCTGCTGCTGGTCGACGGCGATCCGATTGCCAATATCAAACTCGTTGCTGATCCCACAAAGAATTTCCTGGTCATCATGAAAGATGGCAAGGTCTACAAGAACACCTTGCGCTGACAGCGCTCCGGTTAGTGATTTTTTGCGCTGGCGTGCCTTGCCAGAGCAATACCCGAGAGCACCAGTACACCACCGGCAAATTGCAGTGGGCCGATGATTTCGCCAAGCAGGATCCAGGCGAACAACGTGGCCATTACCGGCTGCAGCAGCAGCCCGACGGAAGAAAAAGTTGCGGTCAGGTGGGCCATGGCCCAGGCGATCAGGCTCTGGCCGATGACTTGTGCAAACAGCGCGATACCGATCAGTTTGAGCCAGCCCGCATCCGTCAGCGGCAGGATGCGTTCGCCGGAAGCCCAGGCGATCGGTAACAGCAGGATTGCCATCACCGTGCTGCTCCAGGCCATTATGCTGGCGGTGGGCACCTGCGCGCGCAGACGTGAAACCGAAAGCTGATACGCCGCATAAAACATCGCGGTGATGACACCCAGCGCATCACCGAGCAGTGCGCCGCTGCCCTGGCCGAAGTTGGCGCCGATCAGCAGCAGTGTGCCGCTGATGGCGGCTGCAAGACCGGCCAGAAACAGCCGCCGGGGCCTTTGCCGGAAGACGAACCAGGTCACGGCGGTGACGAAGATCGGGGCGAGGTTGGCGAGCAGCGTGGTGTTGGCGACCGAGGTCAGCAGGATTGACCAATGCCACACCGCGAGGTCGCCGGCGAAAAAGAAGCCCGCGGCAAACAGCATGTTGCGATGGGATCGCGCCTGCCCTGCGAGGCGGGCGCCTTGCGTAGTAATGGCCCATGTCCACAGCAGCGGCAGTGCAAGGAAGACGCGCCAGAATGCGGTGGCGACGGGACCGGTCTCGCTGACCTTGACGAACAACGGTGCGGTGGCGATTGCAGTGGCGCCTGCAAACAATGCGGCGAGCGCCAGCCACTCCTGTGCGGGTTTGCGCAGATCAATCCCTGGGATGCTTTGTCGGCGGCACATCACCGGGCGATATTCCGCGTCGCCCCGCGTTCCGCTGCATGAACACTTTGTAAAAACCGAACAGGATCAGCGCGTCCATGGCCCCGGCAAAAATCCCGAACACCAGACGGCCTTCGGTCTCGGACGCGGTTTGCTTTTTACCGGATGAAACGCTCGAGGAAACGACAGGCCCGGAGAAGCTTGTGCTTTTGGTGAAGTTACGTTCGCCAGGCCCGAAGGCGATCCAATTGAAAGTGGCAATGAATGCACACAACGCGATCAAACCGCAGATGCCCGCAAACTTTGGCGTCATGCGGTACAGCATCATGCCCAGTCCTGCCGTAAAGAAGACGGTACCGACCAGCCAGAGTATCGCCGGTGGCGCCTGCATTGCACCAGGTTGAGTGGGGATGTGGCCGAGCAACAAGGCAAAGATCAACACACCCGCTGCGGCGAAAGCGCCACCAAACAACAACGCCAGTACCAGCGGAATTTGCCGCGGTACTGGCGTCACGGTTTGATCAGCGTCCGGTGAACTTGGGTTTGCGTTTTTCAATAAAGGCCGCCATGCCTTCTTTCTGGTCCTGCGACGCAAACAGCATCTGCAGCGTACGCGTTTCCAGCGTCAAACCGGTTTCCAGTGAGGCATCCGCGCCACGGATGATCGCTTCCTTGGCTTGCTGGATGGCGATCGGCGGCAGTTCGGCGATCTGTGCGGCCATGGCGACCGCACGTTTTTCGACTTCGGTATCGGGCACGATTTCGCTGACGAGATTCATGTCGAAAGCTTCCTTCGCACCGAAGATGTCACCGGTCAGCACGTAACGCATCGCCTTGTACTTGCCCACGGTTCGCGGGAAACGCTGCGTGCCACCGCCACCCGGGATGATGCCGATCTTCACCTCAGGCTGGCCGAACTTGGCGGATTCGCCGGCAATGATGATGTCGCAGGTCATCGCCAGTTCGCAGCCGCCGCCCAGCGCAAAACCGCTGACCGCAGCAATCACCGGTTTCGGGCAGCCATAGATGATGCGCCACAACTTCTGCGTCCCGCGCAGCAACATCTCGATGGCACCGGCATTGGCCATTTCCTTGATGTCGGCACCCGCGGCAAATGCCTTGTCATTGCCGGTGAGCACGATGCAGCGCACCGAATCGTCATCGGCCATCTCGGTCAGGTGCTGACCGATCAGCTTCCGCACCTCCATGTTCAGCGCATTGCGTGCGTCCGGACGGTTGATGCGGATCAGGCCGACGCCTTCGGCGGGGCGTTCGGTGATGACGGCTGGTGCGCTCATGGCTTGTTGCTCCTGGCAGAAGGCTGATTATTGTTTGGCGAGGCCGATGTCGACGAGCACGGCTTTGATATCCGCGTAGTCCTTGGCGATGTCTTTGGAGAATTGCGCGCTGGTCACGAAGTCATCCGACCAGTAGTTTTTGTCGAGGTCTGCTTTCCATTCGGGTGTCGATGTGACCTTGCGCAGCACGCCCTCCCAGTAAGCGATCTGCGCTGGCGTGATGTCCTTCGGCGCCATGATTGCGCGCCAGCCGCCGTAGACCAGATTCGCACCCTGTTCTTTCCAGGTCGGCACGTTGGCGAATGCGCCGGGGAAACGTTTCGCGGAAGACACGCCGATGACACGCAATCTGCCTTCTGCTAGGTGCGAGGCTACATTGCCCGCGGCGGTGGTCACCATGTCGATATGACCGCCGAGTACCTGGGTAACCGCTTCGGCGGAACCTTTGAACGCGATGGCTTTGAGATTGCGCGCGTTGACCCCGACGCTCTTGGCGAGCAATCCTGCTGCGATGTGGTTGTGGCTGCCGAGCGTAGTCGCGAAACCGATGGATACCGAAGCAGGATTTTCCTTCAGCTTCGCGATCAGGTCCTTGCCGGTCTTGATCGGCGAGTTGGCATTGACTGCAAACACCACGTAATCGTTGAACAGCGAGGCGATCGGCGTGAAGTCCTGATAGCTCAGCGGGCTGGTGCCGACGATGTGGTTGGTGAGCAGCGCGGTGGTGCCGATCAGCAGGGTATGGGCGTCGCCCTTTTTCTGGCTCACATAGTTGAAGGCAATTGAACTGCCGCCGCCGGGGCGATTGACCACACTCAGTGAAGTCGGGATCAGTTTGGCTTCGACAATGGCTTTTTCGACAGCGCGTGCGGTTTTGTCATTGCTGCCGCCTGGGGCGGAGCCGACGACGATTTCGACATTGCGACTGGGCGACCAGGCTTGCTGGGCCTGCGCGGGCAGTGCAAAGGCCAAGGTTACGGCAACAGCGGATACCAGTTGTTTCATGATCATGGAGATCTCCTGAAATGGTCTAATTAAAGCTGCGGGATGCCGGCTTTTTTGATGACGTTGGCGTATTTTTCAGTCTCGGCTCGAATGAACTTGCCGAAGTCCTCGGTTGAGCCGCCTTTGGTGATCAGGCCGTCGCGATCGAATTTCTCGCGTACGTCCTTCATTGCCAGCGCCTTGTTGGAATCGGCGTTGATCTTGTTGACGATGTCTTTCGATACCTTGCTCGGCGCCATCAGGCCGAACCAGTTACTCGCCTCGTAGCCTTTGACTCCGGATTCGTCGAAGGTCGGCACCTCGGGCACTGCGGGAAAACGCTGCAGGCTGCTGAGGGCAATCGCGCGCAGGCGGCCCGACTTGATATGCGGCACCAGTGCCGGCACGCCGCTGAACACCATCTCGACGTTACCCGAGATGGCGTCAGTGATCGATGGCGCGTTGCCCTTGTACGGCACATGTACGATGTTGATGCCGGTCAGGTACTTCAGCAGTTCACCGGCCATGTGGTTGGAGCTGCCTAAACCGGCGTGACCGTAGTTGAGCTGGCCAGGTCGTGACTTGGCCAGAGCGATCAGCTCCTTGGCATTCTTGGCGGGCAGCGAGGGATGAGCTGCGAGCAGCGCTGCGCCCTGCACGCACCACACCACTGGTTGAAAATCGCGTGCGGTGTTGTAAGGCGGCCTCGAATACAGCGTCATGTTGATCGCGTTGGAGGCGCCGCCCATGAACAAGGTGTAACCATCGGGTGCGGCGGTGGCGGCAAGTTCCGAGCCGATGTTGGTGCCGCCGCCGGGGCGGTTATCGACCACGACCTGCTGGCCCCACATTTCAGAGACTTTGGCTGCGACGGTGCGCGCGGTGTAATCGGTGTTGCCGCCCGCAGCGTAGGGCACGATGATGCGCACCGTGCGCGTTGGCCAGTTTTGCTGTGCGAGAACGGGCTGAGCAGCCAGTACCAAAGCGGCGGCACAAGCTAAGCAATTGATTTTATTCATAATTCCTCCTGGTTATCATTATGTTGAGGCGTTGCGCACTTCATTTGCGAGTGCTTGCTTACTCTTCCAGCGCCCCAAATTGGCGACGAACAACTGATAAACGCGTTCATCGTTGCCTGATGCCGCAGCCGAATTGTGCGGTGAAATGATCACTTTGGGCAGATCCCATAGCGGGGATTCTGCCGGCAGCGGCTCTTTTTCGAAAACGTCTAGATAGGCGCCACCGAGGTGGTCACTGCGCAGCGCTTCGATCATGGCTGCTTCGTCGATGATTTCACCACGACCGATGTTGATGATATGCGCCCCGGGCGGTAACCGGGCCAGTAGATCCGCATTGATCATGCCACGGGTTTCAGTCGTCAGCGGGCTGGCGATGACCAGCCAGTCGACGCGCGGCAGGAGATCCGGCAGTTTCTGCGGCGGGTGCATTTCATCCACCGGATCACCGGGTTTTTGCGGACTGCGGCGTATGCCGATCACCTTCAGGCCCAGCGCTCGGGCGAGCCGGGCAATTTCTGAACCGATGCTGCCCAGTCCGAAAATCAGTACCGTCTGTCCAACCAGATCGCGCGGGAAATGCGGCGGACGCGCCGGATCCCAGCGCCGCTCACGCTGCGCATCGAGCCAGCGTGGAAAATTGCGCGCCAGCATCAGTAGACCGGCGATCGCTGTCTGAGCAATGGGCACGGCAGTAGTGCCGGCGGAGGTGGTCAGCCGCACGCCCCGTTGCAGCATTTCGCTATAGATCGGGTGATCGACCCCGGCGTTGAACACATGCAGCCATTTCAGCCCGGGCGCCTTGCGTACCGTCGAAAAGAACTGCCGTGAAAATTTCGGAAACACGTCAGCTGAAAAAAACGCCAGATCAAGGCGTGCGCAATCGGTGTCACTCAATCGCGCTTCCGGATCGGCCGGCAACACAACGAGTTCCAGCTCAATGCTTAGTCGTTGCGCCTGGGCCGCGAGGTCGGCGCCACGTTCAGCGTGCAGGCGATGTGAAACCAGCAATGTGGTCATGAAAAACCGTAATCAGGCGAGGGGAAGAGGCGAGATTTTACCTGCACTTTGTTAACATGCGACGCAGAAGCACACACCACAGCCTTGGAAGTCCATTCAATGGAAAGTAGCGACATCAATACCCTTGAACTCACAAAGCAACTGATCGCGCGGCCTTCGGTCTCGCCGGATGACGCCGGTTGTCTGGAACTGGTCATTGCCGAACTGGAGCCTCTGGGTTTCGTATGCGAAATCATCGCCAGCAACGGAACCACCAACCTGTGGGCGCGGCGCGGCCGTGCAGCACCGTTGATCTGTTTTGCCGGACATACAGATGTGGTGCCCACCGGGCCCGTCGAGAACTGGGGCATCGACCCGTTCACGCCGACCATCAAGGACGGCATCCTTTACGGTCGCGGCGCCTCCGACATGAAAACCTCGATTGCCGCGTTTGTGGTGGCAATCCGCGAATTCGTCAAAGCCAACCCTGATCATCCGGGCTCGCTGGCGGTGATGTTCACATCTGATGAAGAAGGCCCGGCCACCGACGGCACCGTGAAAGTGGTGGAGGCGCTGGCGAAGCGCGGCGAGAAGCTCGACTACTGCATCGTCGGCGAACCGACCTCGGTCAAACAACTCGGCGACATGATCAAAAACGGCCGCCGCGGTTCGCTCACCGGCATCCTCACCGTCAATGGCATACAAGGGCATGTCGCGTATCCACACATGGCGCGCAACCCGATTCATGAAGTTGCCCCGGCGATTGCCGAACTCGCCAGCACCGAGTGGGACCGCGGCAATGAATATTTTCCGCCGACCACCTGGCAGATCTCGAATTTCACCGCCGGCACCGGCGCCAACAATGTGATCCCCGGCAGCGCGCGCGTACAGTTCAATTTCCGCTTCTCCACCGCCAGCACCGTTGAATCGTTGCAGACACAGGTGCACGGCATTCTCGACAAACATGATTTGAAGTACGACCTCGAATGGCGGCAGGATGGCCGGCCCTTCCTGACGGCGCGCGGCGATCTGGTCGATGTCGTGACCAAAGCGATCAAGGAAGTTACCGGCGTCGATACCGAACTGTCGACCACCGGCGGCACGTCGGACGGCCGTTTCATCGCCGACATCTGCCCGCAGGTCATCGAATTCGGGCCGACCAATGCGACCATCCACAAGGTCAATGAATGCCTGCCGGTGGTCGAAGTTGAGCCGCTGCAGAAAATCTACCGGCGCATCCTGGACATCCTGCTGGCCGGGAAACCATAAGCCTCAGTCGATCGGCCCAGACCCGCGCAAAAATCCCCGTGGATCCATACCTGCAGGCAGCGATCGCTGAAGCACAGTGCGGATTGGCAGAAGGCGGCATTCCCATCGGCTCAGTGATCGTGCACCAGGGTCGCATCATCGGCCGTGGACATAACCGGCGGGTGCAGCAGGGCAGCGCAATTCTTCACGGCGAGATGGACGCTTTTGAAAATGCCGGCCGCCAGCCTGCCACCGTTTACCGCGAATCCGTGCTCTACACCACGCTGTCACCCTGTGCGATGTGCAGCGGCGCCATTTTGCTCTACGGCATTCTCCGGGTGGTCGTCGGCGAGAACCGCACGTTCATGGGGGAAGAGCTGCTGCTTCGGTCGCGCGGCGTTACTGTGGAGGTATTGCAGGATGAAACCTGCTTCGCGTTGATGCGCGAATTTATTGCCGCCAAGCCCGATCTTTGGAACGAGGATATCGGCGTCTAAACGGCTTGCGCATTGGATTGCCGTTGAAGCCACGTCAGAGCACCCGCTCCCGCGGCACGACCTGTAGCAAAACATGCGGTCAGCAGATAACCCCCGGTCGGTGCTTCCCAGTCGAGCATTTCCCCGGCGCAGAACACGCCAGGCATTGCCTTGAGCATCAATTGCTCATCGAGCGCTTCGAACGGCACGCCGCCGGCACTGCTGATGGCTTCATCCAGTGGTCGCGTCGCAGCCAGTTTCAGCGGCAGTGCCTTGATGGTCGCGGCGAGTTGTTGTGGGTCGTGCATCGCTTCGGCAGTCAGGGCTTCGCGCAGCAAGCCGGCCTTGATGCCTTTGAGTCCGAGCCGGCTTTGTAGATGGGTGGTCAGCGAGCGCGATCCGCGCGGATGCGAGACTTCGGTCATGACCCGCGCTGCGTCATGATCCGGCAGCAGATCGAGATAAAGGGTTGCGTGGCCCTGTGCAGCGATGGTGTCGCGCAACGGCGCTGACAAGGTGTAAATCAGGCTGCCTTCGACGCCATAGTCACTGACCACGAATTCGCCATTGCGCTGATGGATCGCTCCGTTCGCGTCCGTCACTGACGCGACAACGGCTTTCACCGGATGCCCGGCGTAACGCTCCCGCAGATGTGTGCTCCATGACACTTCGAAACCGCAATTTGCGGGCCTTAACGATGCGATCGTGATGCCGCGCGCTTCCAGCAACGGCACCCAGGCGCCGTCGGAGCCGAGTCGTCGCCAGCTGCCGCCACCCAGTGCGAGTATGGTGCAGCTTGCAGTGAGCGCGGTTTCGCCCTGCGGCGTTGAGAAAAGCAAGGTACCGTCCGCGTCCCAGCCGGTCCACCGATGCCGCGCGTGGATCCGCAGTCCCGCGGCGCGCAAGCGGTGCAGCCACGCGCGCAGCAGCGGCGCAGCCTTCATTTCCTTGGGGAATACGCGTTGCGAACTGCCGACGAAGGTTTCAACACCGAGACCGTGTACCCAGTCGCGCAACTGCGTGGCGCCGAAGGTATTCAGCATCGGTTCAAGCCTTCGATCGCGCGAACCATACCGGCGCAGGAATTTTTGCTGCGGCTCGGCGTGAGTGATGTTCAGGCCGCCTTTGCCGGCGAGCAGGAATTTGCGGCCAACCGAAGGCATCGCATCGTAAAGATCGACGGACATACCGCCGCCCAGCAGCACTTCCGCGGCCATCAGGCCGGCAGGTCCGCCGCCGATCACGACCGCCGCAGGGGCGGTTATAACCACTTGGCCTTGCGGAAGCGCCAGAACAGGTAACCGTCAATGAGGACCATCAGCGCCAGCGAGAGCGGATACCCCCAGACCGATTTCAGCTCCGGCATGTACTCGAAGTTCATGCCGTAGATGCCGGCGATCAGTGTCGGCACGGCCACAAGCGCGGCGTAACCGGCCAGACGTTTGGTGACTTCGTTTTCCTGTAGCGTGATCATCGACAGGTTGACCGAAATCGCGGTGGTGACCATCTCGCGCGCAGCATCGATGTTCTGGTTGATGCGACCCAGATGATCGGACACGTCACGGAAATATTCGCCCAGACCGTTGCACAACTGGGGCACGCGTCCTCCGTGCAGTTTGCTCAGCGATTCCAGCAGCGGCGCAGTGGCATGTTTAAGTGTCATCAAATCCTGCTTGATGCCGTAAAGCGCTTCGATATTGGCGCGCGGCGAAGTACCGGCGAAGATGCGGTCCTCGATGTTTTCCAGTTGCGTCTCAAGGCCGTCCAGGATCGGAAAATAGCGATCGACCACCGCGTCGATCAGGGCATAAAGGATATAACCGGTACCGTACTGCAGCAGTTCGGGTTCGCGCTCACAGCGTGCGCGCACATCGGCAAAGTTGCGTTCGCTGCGGCTGCGTACCGAGAGGACGTAGTTGCGGGCGACAAAAATATCCACTTCGCCAACGCGCAGGTCATCACCGTCCGGTTCGATCATGTGCAGAACCATGAACAGTTCGTCGCCGTATTCCTCGAATTTCGGACGCTGGTGGCCATGATGCGCGTCTTCTACAGCAAGGGGATGAAGGTCAAATTCCTCTTCAAGCTGCTTGAGTTCGTGGGGTTCGGGATCGCGGACTGCCATCCACAGGATGCAGTCGTTGCGCTGAAGATAGGTACGGATTTCCTCGCGAGCGACATCCGCGATTTTTTTTCCGTCCCGGTACGCGACACTGTTGACGATCATCTCAAAATCTCCCGCCGCGCATCATAGCGCAGCGCTGCATACCCGGGACATTAATCCGGCTTTGTCAGGCCAGCCAGGGTCTTTGTGCGTGGTAATCGTGCTCGAAGGTCTCGATCGCCGGCGTGTTTGCAAGAACCAGCCCGATGTCATCCAGCCCCTTCAGCAGCCGTTCCTTGTAGACCGGGTCGATGGTGAACGGATGGGCAGTGCCCTCGGTATCGGTCACGATCTGTTTCGGCAGGTCGATCGTCAGTGTTGCGCCGGGTTTGGCGCGCAACTGGTCGCGCAGACCGCGGCAGATCTCCTCGGGCAGGATCACCGGCAACATGCCGTTCTGAAGCTCATTGGCGTAATGGATGTCGCCAAAGGACGGCGCGATCACCGAGCGGATGCCGTAGTCGAGCAGTGCATAAACCGCGCCTTCGCGCGACGAGCCGCAACCGAAGTTCGCGCCCGCCACCAGGATGCCGGCCTTGCGGTACGCCGGCTGGTTGAGCACGAAGTCCGGCAGTTCCCGGCCGTCATTGTCGAAACGCATGTCATGGAACAGGTATGGGTCGTAACCCGCCTTGTCGTTGCGCAGCTTGCGCAGGAAACGCACGGGGATTACGCGATCGGTGTCGATGTTGGCCATCTCGATCGGAGCGGCGATGGCGGTCAGTGTGGTGAACGGGGTCATGTCAGTTTTCCGTTTTCAGGGTGCGTACGTCGGTAACTCGGCCGGTGACAATAGCCGCGGCGGTCATCGCCGGGCTCATCAGGTGGGTGCGGGCGCCCTTGCCCTGGCGGCCTTCAAAATTGCGGTTGGAGGTGGAGGCGCTGCGCATGCCCGGCGGCACCTTGTCGCCGTTCATCGCAGCACAGCTGGAGCAGCCTGACGCACGCCACTCGACGCCGGCGTCGAGGAAGACCTTGTCCAGGCCCTCGGCCTCGGCCTGTCGTTTCAGCGCGGTGGAGCCCGGCGATACCCAGGCCGGAATGACCGCCTTGCGGCCTTTCAGTACCGCAGCAGCGGAGCGCAGGTCTTCAATGCGGCCGTTAGTGCAACTGCCGATGAAGGCGCGGTCGATTTTGATGTCGGTCAGCGCCATGCCGGGTTTGAGGTCCATATAGGCCAGCGCCTGTTCCGCATGCGCACGCTGGTTGGCGTCACCCAGCGATTTCGGGTCGGGGATGCGGCCGGTGACCGGCAGCGCTTCCTCGGGGCTGGTGCCCCAGGTCAGCATCGGTTCGAGTTTCGAGCCGTCGAGCGTCACTTCGCGGTCGAAGCGCGCACCGTCGTCGGAGGGCAGCTCGCGCCATTGCGTCAATGCGCGATCCCATTCGGCGCCTTTGGGTGAGAACTCGCGGCCGTGCAGGTATTCATAAACCTTGTCGTCCGGCGCGATCATGCCGGCGCGTCCGCCGGCTTCGATCGCCATATTGCACACCGTTAGCCGGCCTTCGACCGTGAGGCCGCGGATGGCCGATCCGGCGAATTCAATGACATGGCCGGTGGCGCCGGCGGTACCGATTTTGGCAATGATTGCCAGCACTACATCCTTGCCGGTTATTCCGGGGGCCACCTGGCCATCGACGACAATGCGCAGTGTTTTCGGTCGTTTCAGCCACAGGCATTGTGTCGCCAGAATCTGTTTCAGCTGGGATGCGCCGGTGCCGAAGGCATAGGCGCCGAGCGCGCCGTGTGTCGAGGTATGTGAATCGCCGCAGGTGATTGTCAGCCCCGGCTGGGTGATGCCGAGTTCGGGGCCGATGACATGCACGATCCCCTGACGGTCATCGTCGATGCCGTAATGGGCGATGCCGTTCACGCGTGCATTTTCCTCAAGCAACCGGATCATGTGGCGTGCATCGGCGTCTTCCGCGCCTTCGACGCCGCGCTCGCGGCCGACGGTCGGGACGTAATGGTCGGCCACTGCAAAATTTTGTGAGGGTTTGCGCACCTTGCGGCCTTCCTTGGCCAGCGCACCGAAGGCATGGAATGAGCCTTCGTGCACCAGATTGCGGTCGATGTGCAGCAATGCGTCGCCATCGGGTTTTTCCAGAATCACGTGGCTGTTCCAGATTTTTTCAAACATCGTCAGTGCCATGTCAGTGTCCTCGTTTCACGCATTTCATTGTTACCGTCCCTTTGCAATGCCTTCACGGCGCGGGTCCGCGCCGCCCTGCCAACCGTCATTTACCCGCATGATGCCGTGCAGGCCGCTGGTCATGTCCAGCGTCTGTACTTCATGTCCCATTGTGGCCAGCGGAGCTGCCAGTGCTTCGTAAGACGTGCCACGCTCGATTTCAGTCGGGCCGTTGCGGCTGCCCGCGTTGGGCAGTGCGATGGCCGCCTGGATATCAAGACCCCAGTCCAGCGTCGCGATCAGCGTCTTGGCAACGTAGTTGATGATCCTGCTGCCGCCTGGTGAGCCTATCACCAGATGCAGGTCGCCGTTGCTGTTGAATACCACTGTGGGCGCCATGGAGCTGCGCGGCCGTTTCCCCGGCGCGACCGCATTGGCGACCTGACGCCCGTTGTCGAAGGGGTTGAAATTGAAGTCAGTCAGCTGGTTGTTGAGCAGGAAGCCGTGCACCATGATTCTGCTGCCGAAAAAATTCTCAATGGTCGTGGTCATCGAAACGGCGTTGCCCTTGCCGTCAACAATGGCGATATGGCTGGTGCCGGCGATTTCTTCAACGGTGTCGTCGGCATAGGCGATCCGGGCGCCAGGAGGCACCCCGGCCTCTGCCTTGCCCATGGAGTGGCCGGGCTGGATCAATTTTGTCCGCGCGGCAAGGTAAGCCGTATCAAGCAGACCGCGCACCGGCACTTCGACATAACGATCATCGGCAACCCAGCGGTTGCGGTCGGCATAGGCCAGCCGACCCGCTTCGGCGAGCAGATGGACCGCCTGTGCGGAGCCCGGTGCGACTGCAGACATATCCCGATGCGACAGCATGCCCAGCATTTGCAGCACGGCGATGCCGCCGGAGGATGAGGGCGGCATGCTGCAGACGCGGAAAACGCGATATGGCGCGCACAAAGGGTCAACTTCACGCACCTGATAGTCGGCAAGATCTGCTGTGCTGAGGATGCCCGGATTGGAAGGGTGTTTGCGCACGGCATCGACAATGTCGATGGCAATTTCCCCGCGATAAAACGCATCGGCACCGCCTGCAGCAATCGCACGCAAGGTGCGGGCGAACTCAGGATTGCGCAGCATGGTGCCCGCTGGTTTGGGTGTGCCGTCCACAGTCAGAAAGTACGCACGTGCAGCCGCTTCACTGCCCAGCGCGCCCTTACGCTGCAGCAGTGCATGTACACGGTTTGATAACGGGAAGCCCTGTTCAGCAAGCTCAATCGCGGGTTTGAACAGCCTGGCCCACGGCAGTTTGCCGTGTTTGCGATGTGCGGTTTCGAGCAGGCGGGGCACGCCCGGCGTGCCGACCGAGCGGCCGCCGTTGACCGCTTCGCGAAAGGGCATCGGCCTGCCGACACGCATGAACAGTTCGGGCGTTGCCGCAGCAGGTGCGGTCTCGCGTCCGTCGTAAGCCTGAAGTTTGCGGCTGGCTGCGTCGTAGTGCAGCAGGAAGGCGCCGCCACCCAGGCCCGATGCGTGCGGCTCAACCAGATTCAATACGAGCTGCACCGCGATCATTGCATCACTGGCAGTGCCGCCTGCCTCAAGAATCTCCAGACCCGCGGCCACGGCCAGCGGATGCGCTGCCGCAACCATATGAACTCGCGCGTGAGCGAGCTGCTTTTCGCTGTGGCCGCTGGCGGGTTCCGGTTGCGCCGGCCGATCGCTCTGCGCCTGCAGCGGCAGACACAGCCCTGCCCACAGCGCGAGCGCGAGACCTGACTGGCAAACGCGTCGCGCAGTAGAGCTCATGCCGTAGTGATCAGAGCGCGGCGCGCTGGTCTTCGGGGAGGCCGTAGCGGTTTTCGAGTTCCTGAATTTCCGGCAAGCCGGCAATATCCGTGAACTGTTTGAAGTTCGCCACCTTGTCGCGCATGTGCGCAATCGATCCGGTTTTTTTCAGCTCGCGAAGCAGGTTCTGCATTGCCGGAATTGCAGCGAGCAGCATCCAGTTCGGATAAATCGCCAGCTTGAAGCCGAGTTTGCCGAGTTCGTCCGCGGGAAGGTCCGGTGTTTTGCCGCTGGCCGCCATGTTGTAGAGCAGCGGTACGCCCTTGAAACGCTTCGATACGATTTCGACCTGCTCGCGTCCGACCGGGGCCTCGATGAACAGCACGTCAGCGCCGGCTTCACGATAACGCTCGCCGCGTTCCAGTGCGGCCTCTATGCCCTCGATGGCGATCGCATCGGTACGGGTGATGATGACAAAATCATCGTCGCGCCGTGCGTCACAGGCCGCTTTGATCTTGGCCACCATTTCGGCAGTCGGAATCACGCGTTTGCCGGCGAGATGGCCGCAGCGTTTCGGCCAGGCCTGATCCTCAAGATGTACCCCGGCAACGCCGGCTTTTTCGTAATCGCGGATGGTGCGCCGCGTGTTGATTGGATTGCCGTAACCGGTGTCGGCATCGGCGATGACCGGCAGTTCGGAAGCTTCGGCAATGCGGCTCGCGTTGTCGATCATTTCGGTTGCGGTCAGCAGGCCGACGTCGGGCATGCCCAGCCGGGTCAGGCTGGTGCCGAAACCGGTCATGTACACCGCTTCGAAACCTTCCATTTTGACGAGGCGTGCACCGAAGGCATCGGCGACGCCAGGTGCAACGATGCAGCCTGTGCGCGCCAGTAGTGCTCGCATGCGGGTGGTTAGTTTCAAAGGGGGCTGGCTCATGAAATTCTCCGTAATACAGTGCAGTTGGGGTTAATTGAACTATTCGGTGTCAGCAATTCAGTCGAGGGGAATCGTGCTGATGACGCATCCTTGCGCCTCGCGTGTGACTGGAGTCAGTGTTATTGGGCCCGGATGCCGGCATCCTTGATGACTTTTCTCCACAGCGCGGTTTCCTGTTTTAGCAGCTGCGCCAAATCGCCGGGGGAGGTGCCGGCGGGTGTGGCACCCTGTGATCGCAGTCGCTGTTCAACGTCTGCACGCTTCAGTCCGGCGGCAACCGCAGCGTGGAGTTTATTAACCACGACCGGAGAGACCCGTGCGGGCGCAAACAGGGCATACCACGTTTCGGCGCGGTATCCAGGCAGGGTTTCGGCGATGGTGGGCAATTCGGGCACGACAGACGACCGTTGCGTCCCGGTTACCGCCAGCGCGCGCAGCCTGCCTTGACGGATCAGCGGCAGGGCCGGCAACAGGCCGTCAAACATGAGTTGGGCTTCACCCTGTACCACAGCAATTCGTCCCGGTGTGCTGCCCTTGTAGGGAACGTGATTCATGCGCACGCCGGCCATATTCTCGAATAACGCATTGCCAAGATGTACGGCCGAGCCGATGCCAGCCGAAGCGTAGTGAATCGAGCCGGGTTTGCTGCGGGCGAGTGATATCAATTCGGGAATCGACTTCACCGGCAGGCTGGGGTGGGCCACCACCACCGAAGTTGTCGTCGCAACATGGATCACCGGCGAAAAATCGCGTTCCACGTCAAAGCGCAGCTTGTCACCGTGCAGGGCTGCGTTCAGCGCAGTATTGCCGCTGGAACCGGACAACAGCGTGTAGCCATCGGGTGCGGCCTGGGCAACCAGCTCCATGCCGATGATGCCGTTGGCGCCCGGCCGGTTATCCACCACGGTGGATTGGCCCAGTGAGGACGAAAGCAACTCGGCGGACAGGCGTGCCAGCGTATCCCCAGTGCCGCCGGGCGCGAGGGGCACAATCAGTCGAATGGGTTTGTTGGGGAAGTCTGTTTGAGCAAGTGCGGCAATCGGCAGCAAAAGGACGAATAGAACGGTCAGGCAGCGCCAGGCTGCTGGAATTTTCATTTGCGATGTTCTGGTCATTTGCGATTTCCCGGGCGGTGCATTATTCGAACTTCAGGTTGAGCTGTTTCACCAGCTTCTGCCATTGCTGCAGCTCGTCGCGGATGCGCGTGCTGAATTCTTCGGGTGAACTGGCGCCGGGATTGGCGCCAAGGCCGCGGAAACGTTCGGCCACCGCGTTGTTGTCCATGACCTTGCGCATCGCGGCGTTAAGTGTGCCGACCACCGGTTTGGGGGTTCCTGCGGGGGCGAGCAGGCCAAGCAGCGTCGCCGCGTTGTATCCCTTGTAACCCAGCTCGTCGAGTGTCGGCACGTTGGGCAGGGCGGCCGCTCGTTGCGGCGTGGTCACCGCCAGTACTTTCAGTCGGCCGTCCTTGACGTAGCCGATCGATGCTGCGAGTTGGTCGATCATGGTTTCGACCTGGCCGCCGAGCAGTTCCGACAGTGCCGGTCCGCTGCCTTTGTAAGGTACGTGCAGCAATTTGACATTCGCCATGTTCGCAAAAAGTTCGATGGCGAAATGATTGGTGGTGCCGGCGCCGGCTGAAGCCATGGTAACTTTGCCGGGGCGTACTTTTGCCGCATTGATGATATCGGCGATCGAATTGAAATTCGATTTCGGTCCGGCAAGTACGACCAGCGGCACAGCCTGCACTGTCGAGATCGGCGCAAAATCCTTTAGTGAATCGTAGGGCAGGCTCTTGAAAATGACCGGGTTGACCGACAGCGGTCCGCTGGAACCGACCAGCAGCGTGTAACCGTCAGGCGTGGCCTTGGCCACCAGCGAGGCGCCGAGATTGCCGCCGGCGCCGGGACGGTTATCGACCACCACCGTCTGCCCGAGAGTTTCACCCAGAGGCGGGGCGATGATGCGTGCGGAAATATCGACGTTGCCGCCCGGCGCATAGGGCACGATGACGCGGATCGGCCGTGACGGAAAAGTTTCTGCTGCCAATGCCGGCATCGCCATTGCGGCGAGTGCAAGGGCGATCAGGGATTTTTCCATTGTTTTCATTGTTGTCTCCTCCGGTGTTGAATGACACAGCTCAGCCAGTAGCCCGTTTCGTACCGGCACCAGTGTCGTAATCAACGTTCGCCAGTTTCTCGGTATCCCGCAGTTGCTGCAGCAAAGATGCGGCTGCAGCCTTGCCGATCACCGGCTCCGCGAGTTCAAGGAACTTGCCGTCGAGTTCCTCGTCGGTCAGCGGCAGTTCCGGATCGCCTTTGCGGTAAGGCTGGAAGTGTTCAAACTTGCGACCGTCGTTCAATTCGATTTCCACTCGCGACTCGCGGCGGTTCGGATAACCCGCAGAAATATCGGGGTCGGCAATCGGCTCGATCTTTTTCAGCAGCGCGCGAATTTCGGGATCGTTGAGATGATCGGGATCGAAAGCATTGAGGCGCACGCTGCCGCGCACCAGCGCGTGGGCGACGGTGTACTGAATGCTGAACTTGGCCTGGTATTCGCCCTCGGGATTGTTGTTGTCGATGATGTTGAGGCCGGCCTTGTAGGTGTGCAGCTTGATGTGTTTCACATCCTTGTGCGTGAAACCGTGCTGCTGTTGCAGGTGCAGCGCGCCGTCAATCGACGGGAAGGTGTGACCGCAGCAGCCGTGGTTTTTGAAGGTCATGTGGTTGATGTGGTAATCCACGCCCAGACCCTTGGTCGCCTTGCTCCAGTCCGGATTCACACTCATCGCATTGCCGAAACCGACTTCGCCTTCGAGCATGTCGAGCGCGCCGGTGAGGCCTTTCATCGCCGCCATCGCCGCCCAGCAGCCGGCATCGGCCGCATGGCCGCCGTGCAGCGGCTTGGTCATTGCCTGTGAACGGAAGGCCTGCTGCAGGCCGGAAGCAAAACTGCCGACCGTGGCCATCGCGTGCATGAATTGTTCCTTGTTCGCACCGAGCACGGTGGCTGCTGCCGCCGCCGCACCGAACGATCCGACGGTGCCGGTGGTATGCCAGTACTTGTAATGCGACGGCATCACCGCTTCGCCGATGCGCGTGGAAATCTCGTAGCCCACGATCACACCGCGCAGGAAACGGTCACCTGAAGCACCGGAGGCTTGTGCCGCAGCCAGTGCCGCGGAGATGGTCGGGCTGCCCGGGTGGTAACCGGCATCCCGGTAAATGTCATCGAACTCGACCGAATGCGAAGCCGCACCGTTGATCAACGCAGCAGCGCGCAGCGTGGCGCGACGGCCGGTGGCAAGGCGTGCACGACCGCGGTCCAGATCTTCGGCAAAGGCCTCTTCCATCAGCACCGCCGGATTGACGACGCTGCCAGGCAGCAGCGCCGCGTACCAGTCGATCACCGCGCGTTTGGCATGGTGGATCACCTGCGGCGGCAGCTTCGAAGTCTGTTCGCGGATTGCGTAGTCGGCGAGTTGTTCCATCAACATGTTTTTTCTCCTTGGGGTGCTGTTGTTTTGGCAAGGTTGAGTCGTACGACTGAACTCACGTCGTTGGGCGTGAGACGGCCGATGGGTCCGGTGGAATAAGTGGCGACATGTAGCGTCAGGTCGGGTTTAAGCAGGAATCCCGTAGCTTGCAGGATTTTGCGCTCATGCTCGATGAATGCGCCAGTGCGGCGGCTGATGTCCTGATAATCCAGGCTGTGGGCCACCGCAAACGAGAGTTTGTTCGTGCTCACGGATTGCTGCGCCGCTTCCGGCGTATCGACCGAAGCCGCGATGACCGAGATGCCGAGCTGTTTCAGATCGGGGAGCCATGTTTGATAGTCAGCCAACTGCTGACGGCAGTATCTTCACCAGTCGCCGCGGTACAGCAGCACCACGCTCCACTGGCCCGCGGTCAGCGTGGACAAGCGCTGCGCGCCGCCGCTGACCAGCGATAGATCGAGATCAGGAAAACGATCCCCCGTATCCAGCTTGTTGCCCAGACTTTGTGCCACTTGTGACGCTCCTCCGCCGGGTCGCGGGCGACCCGGCTGCTTGACGCTTTATTGGCGGACGATCAGTCCATCGACGGCCACCACGCCTTCGCCTTCTTTGCGGACGATCAGCGGGTTGATTTCAGCTTCGGCGATGTCATCGAAGGCGGCCAGTTGCGAGAAAGCCGCCACCGCTTCCGCCAGCGCCTTGCAGTCACCTTTGGTCATGCCACGGTAGCCGCGGATCACCGCGAGTCCTTTGACTTCATCGATCATCTGCAGTGCGGTTTCCGGTGTCACCGGTGCCAGGCGCATCGCGAAATCCTTGTAAATCTCGGCGAGGACACCACCGACGCCGATCACCACCAGCGGCCCGACCTGCGGATCGCGTTTGTAACCGACGATCACTTCGGCGAGGCCGCGCTCCATGCGTTGCACCAAGATACCGTTCAGTTTTGCCTGCGGATGTTTGGCTTTGACGCGGGTGAAGATATCGGTTGCCGCCTGCTTCAGCGCTGCTGCATCAGCGATGTTCAGTACCACGCCGCCGGCATCGGTCTTGTGCGCAATGTCGGGCGAAAGGATTTTGGCGACCACCGGATAACCGATATCCACCTTGGCATGGGCATCCGCCATCACCGCAGTCTGTGCTTGTGGAACGCCCAGCGCGCCGAAAACGCCGCAAGCCTGTTGTTCATTGAGCTGTTTGCCCGGCGCTGCTTTCAGTAATGCAACGGCCGCAGCGGTGCGTTTGGCATCCGCTGCAGGAATCGCCAGCGGCGGAACCCATTGTTTCCATGCACGAATCGAATCGGCGCAGGATTCCGGCGTGCGGAAACCGGCGACGCCTGCACTGGCCAGCAGTTTCAATGAGGCTTCGGCATGCGGCGCGAGGAATACGGCCAGGGCTTTGTCGCCGCGATTAGCTTCAACCATCGGTTCAACGGCGATCTGCGGCTGGAACTGCGCCGAGCTGCCGGCCACTGCGAGCACAAGGTCGCAATGGTCGGATTGCAGCAGCGCATTGAGCACGCCGCCGTAAATTTCCTTTTTCGCGCCGGCCAGCGTCAGGTCGGTGATTCGCGATTTGTTAATCGTGATGTTCTGTTGCGCCAGTTTGGCGACCAGCGCATCGGTTGGGCCGACCACATCAACGCCGTAGGTACCGATGCGGTCAACCACACAGGCGGCGCCGCCGCCAGTCGTGGTCATGGATGCGACGCGGTGATTTTTGTTGGGCTTGCGACCTTTGACCAGCGCCGGCAGTTCGAACAGCGCCTCCAGCGTATCCACACGCAGCATCGCATGGGCCTTGAAAAAGGCATCGACCGCTTCATCAGTACCGGCCATCGCGCCGGTATGGGAGGCCGCCAGATCCTGGCCCACTTCGGAGCGACCGAGCTTGTAAACGATGACCGGTTTGTTGGCATCGTAGGCGCGGCGCGCGGCATCCGCCAGATGTTTGGCGTCGCGGATGGTTTCCATGAACAGCAGGATCGCATCGGTATGCGGATCATCGACCAGCAGGCCGGCCAGCTCACCTACGCCGAGATCGGCTTCATTGCCGA
>CAMAYE010000007.1 GCA_945862135.1 Bordetella parapertussis | reverse complement strand
CGGCGCCGAAGGGTCCGCGGCAACGCGGGAAATCAGCGCGCGATTTTCGCTGAGCAACTGCTCAACGGCCGGCGCGACATCGGACGGTTTGAAATCGGAAAAGCGGGGCAAGCCCGAGAAATCGAGTAAAGGATTCATGGATGGTTTTCTGTTGGAAGCAGGGTGGTCGGTTCGACCACGGGAAACACGCTTAGTTTAACAGCATGGCGCAGGATCACAACGCGCCATAAGATATAACTTATTGTTTTTAAAGTTATTTCTTTTCGTAAACCAGATTGCCGCTAACCAGGGTATGGGTCACCCGGCCGCGCATTTCAAAACCCGAAAACGGCGTGTTCTTGCCGAGGCTGAAGAGTGCGGCAGGTTCGACGCGCCAATACGCTTCAGGATCAAAGACGCAGACGTCTGCGGTGGCACCCACTGCGAGGTGGCCGGCGTCGATGCCGAGGATGGAGGCCGGTTTTGCGGTAATGCGGTCTATTGCAACAGAGAGACCGAGCGATGATTCGGTGGCCCATTTCAACGCCAGCGGCAGCAGCAGTTCAACGCCGGTCGCGCCGGGTTCCGCCTCCGAGAAAGGCAATTGTTTGGCATCTTCATCCACCGGTGTATGGTCCGAACACAGCGCATCAATCGTGCCGTCGGCGAGGCCGGCGCGTAAGGCGTCGCGGTCGCGCTGGCTGCGCAGCGGCGGCGTCAGATTGCAGTTCGGATCGAAGTATCCGATATCCATTTCCGAGAGGTGGGCGTGGTGGATGCCGATGTCGCAGGTCACGCGCAGACCGCGGGCGCGGGCCTCGCGCACCATCGCGACACCTTCCGCCGATGACAGTCTGGCGATATGGACACGGGCACCGGTTTCGCGGGCGATGATCAGTATCGTCGACAGCGCAACGGTTTCCGCGGTCACCGGAATCGCCGGCAGGCCGAGGCGGGTCGAGACTTCGCCTTCATGCGCCACACCGTGTTTAGACAGCGCCGGATCCTGCGCACGCAGCCAGACAGGGAAATCGAAGGTTGCCGCGTACTGCAGGGCGTGCATCAGCACTTGGGTGTCGGCGAGCGGCGCTTCGGCCTGCGAGAACGCTACGCAACCGGCGTCACGCAGTTCAGCCATCTCCGTGAGATTGGTTCCTTTGAGCGCAGTGGTCAGTGCGCCGATCGGATAGACATGCGCCTGATTCAGATTCTTGGCGCTGAACTTGAGCATTTCCACCAAGCCGGGTTCATCGAGCGGTGGATCGGTGTCCGGCGGGCAGGCCAGGCTGGTGACGCCGCCGGCAATGGCGGCTTTCATTTCGGTTTCAAGAGTCGCCAGATATTCAAAGCCCGGCTCACGCAGGCGCACCGCAAGATCGACCAGGCCGGGGCAGACCACGCGGCCGGTGGCGTCAATGACCCGGTTGGCGGTGAAGCCCGCCGGCGCATCGCCAATGGCGACAATCTTGCCGGCGGCGACAAACACGTCGCGTTTGGCATCCACCCCATTTTTCGGGTCGATCAGGCGGCCGTTCTTGATATGGATTTTCATCGCGATCAGTTCCCGGCGAGGATGCTCATGACCGCCATGCGGATGGCGATGCCGAAGGTGACCTGCGGCAGGATTACCGACTGGCGGCCGTCGGCGACGCTCGAGTCGATTTCCACACCGCGGTTCATCGGGCCCGGGTGCAGCACGATGGCGTCAGGCTTGGCCAGCGCCAGCTTGTCCTCGGTCAGCCCGTAGTATTTGAAGAATTCCTGTGCCGACGGCAGTAGCGCGCCTTTCATGCGTTCGTTCTGCAGACGCAGCATCATCACCACATCAACGTCCTTGAGGCCCTGGCGCATGTCGGCGTGAACCTGTACGCCGAGCCGCTCGACGTGGGCGGGCAACAGCGTCTTGGGTCCGATGACGCGGATTTCCGGACAGCCTAGCGTGGTCAGCGCGTGGATTTGTGAACGCGCTACTCGCGAGTGCAGGATGTCGCCGACGATGGCCACGCGCAGTTTGGTGAAGTCGCCCTTGTAATGGCGGATGGTGTACATGTCGAGCAGGCCCTGCGTCGGGTGCGCATGGCGCCCGTCGCCGGCGTTGACGACATGAATGTCGGGCGCGACATGTTTGGCGATCAGGTACGGCGCGCCGCTGGCGGCATGGCGCACAATGAACATGTCGGCCTGCATCGCCGACAGATTGGCCACGGTGTCGAGTACCGTTTCGCCTTTGCTCTGCGAGGACACATTGATCGCCAGGTTGATAACGTCGGCCGACAGCCGCTTGGCGGCGATCTCGAATGTCGTGCGTGTCCGGGTCGAAGCTTCGAAAAACAGGTTGAACACCGCCTTGCCGCGCAGCAGCGGCACTTTCTTGACCTCGCGCTGGGTGACGCCGACGAAGGATTCCGCGGTATCAAGGATCTGCCGCAGGATGTCCGCAGGCAGGCCCTCCAGCGACAGCAGGTGATGCAGTTCGCCGTTTTTGTTGAGTTGCGGATTTGCCGGATCAAGCCACATGTTCAGTCCCGGGTCAGTTGCAGGGCCAACCGGCCCTGCGCGTCGCGTGTCAGTTCGATACTTTCGCCGGGTGCCACCTTAACGTCAGCGCCGGAGAAATCAGCGGAAACCGGCAATTCACGTCCGCCGCGGTCGACCAGTGTCGCCAGGCGGATGCGTGCAGGACGGCCGTAATCGAACAGTTCGTTGATGGCGGCGCGGATGGTGCGTCCGGTGTAGAGCACGTCATCGACAATGATCACGTCGCAGCCGTCGATGTCAAAGGGAATGTCGGAACTTTTGACGTTGCGCCGCAAACCCTTCTTGTTGAAGTCGTCACGGTAAAACGAAACGTCGAGGGTGCCGAGCGGAAGTTTGAGGCCCAGCGCCTGGTGCAGGCGTTCGGCGAGCCATACGCCACCGGTATGAATACCCACCAGCCCGGTGTTCGGCCCGACGGCGGGCCGCATCCGGTCTGTCAGTGATGCGAGCAGTTGCTCGGCATCTGGAAGCGGGTTACCCGGCATGGCAGTGGCACATATGCGGGCCGTAGCCTAACACAATCACCCCGCTGTTAAAACGCCGCAGCGTGGTTCAAAGCGGGTTTTTTTGCGGCGGCGTCTCAAACCAGGTGCGCAGGATTTCCGCGGCAGCTGCGGCATCGAGCATCGCGACCCTGCGGTCAGCCCGAGCGCCGCCTTCGCGCAGGGCAGCGTCCGCAGCGTGCGATGTCAGGCGTTCGTCGATGAACTCCACGGGAAGGTTGAAGCGACCATGCAGGCGCTGGCCAAAGCGCCGCGCCAGCCGCCCGGTTTCGTGGACGGTGCCGTCGTCGTGGCTGGCGACGCCCACCACCAGCAGCACCGGCTGCCATTCGGCAAGTAGCGCGGCGATCCGGGCAAAACGGGCGTCGTTGGCTTCGACTGCGATGACCTCCAGCGCATGCGCGATGCCCAGGCTGATTTCACCGGTGGCGACACCGATCCGCTGTTCGCCGAAGTCGAACGCCAGCACTGCGCCCTGCGCCGGTCGCGGATTCACGCGTGGCCGGCCACGTCCGAGAGATTGGCGTAATCGACGCCCAGCAGCTGCATCGCAGCCGGAAGCCGCTCCTCTGCCGGGAGGTCGAACAGGATGTCGTTTCGTGCCGGAACGGTGAGCCAGGCGTTTTGTGCCAGCTCGTGTTCCAGTTGACCCGGCGCCCATCCGGCGTAACCCAGCGTCACCAGGATCTGCTCCGGTCCGTCACCGCGGGCGACAGCCTCAAGGATGTCCTTGGAGGTGGTCAGTCCTATGCTCTCGCCGACGGTCAGGGTTGATTGCCAGGTACCGACAGGACTGTGCAGCACAAAGCCGCGATCAACCTGCACCGGCCCGCCGAAATGCACGGGCACTCCCTTGAAACTGCCACGGCCCGGCAAAATTTTGACCTGCTCCAGCAATCCCTGAAGATTCATGTCCGTAGGACGATTGACGACGATACCCAGTGCACCGTTTTCATTGTGTTCGCAGACCAGGGTCAGCGTACGCGTGAAGTGCGGATCAACCATGGCCGGCATGGCGATCAGAAAGTGCTGGGTGAGGTCTACGCTGGTCATAAGTCGATCTATTGTAAAGCCGGGGTGCGACAGCGACAATTGAAGTTCCATTACGCTGCCTGTCGCAGCATTCAACAATTACTGATTTCTCAATGAGCCAGTTTGATGCCGCTCTGATGTGGTTCCGCCGCGATCTGCGCAGCGAGGATAACGCAGCGCTTTTTGCGGCGCTGAAAGACAGCCGGCGTGTTTATTGTGTCTTTGTCTATGACACTGAAATCCTTGAGGGTTTGCCAACGCGGAAGGACCGGCGCGTGGAATTCATCTGGCAGTCGGTGGCCGAACTCGGCGGCGCGCTGGAAAAGGCCGGCGGACAGTTGATCACATTGCACGGCCCGGCACGGACGCAGATTCCGCGATTGGCTGCGACACTCGGTGTGCAGGCCGTTTACGCGAACCACGATTACGAGCCGGCTGCTCTGGAGCGGGACCGGGCAGTTGCGCTGGCAATGCAGGATTCGGGCATTGCTTTGCTGACCCGCAAGGACCAGGTCATTTTTGAAAAGGACGAGGTGCTGACGCAGGGTGGCACTCCTTTCTCGGTATTCACGCCGTACAAAAATGCCTGGCTGAAAAAGCTGGAACCGTTTTTTGTTAAAGCCTATCCCGTCGAGCGTTATGCGTCGCATCTCGCCAAAGCACCTGCGCAACAGCGCATGCTTGGTCTTGCCGACATCGGTTTCGAACCGACCAATCTGCAGGCGTTGGGCATCAGCGGCGGCGCGACCGCAGGGAAAAAACTGCTGAACGATTTTCTGCCGCGTATGGTGCGATATCGCGACAGTCGTGATTTTCCGGCGAAAAAAGGCCCGTCCTATCTTTCGGTACATCTGCGCTTCGGTACGGTGTCGATCCGCGCGCTGGCGCGCGCGGCCTGGCCCGGCGCCGGCGGTCCGTCCGGCGAAGGTCCCGCAACCTGGCTGTCGGAACTGGTGTGGCGCGACTTTTATTTCATGATCCTGCACCATCACCCGCATGTGGTGTCTCGGGCATTCAAGCCGGCTTACGACGCCATCCGCTGGCCCAACGATGAAACGCTGTTCGCGGCATGGTGCGAGGGGCGTACCGGTTACCCGATTGTGGATGCCGCGATGCGCCAGCTCAACCAGACCGGTTACATGCACAACCGGCTGCGCATGATCGCGGCGTCGTTTCTAGTCAAGGATCTGCATGTCGACTGGCGCTGGGGCGAAAAATACTTTGCTGACCAGCTCAACGATTTTGATCTGGCGGCGAATAACGGCGGCTGGCAATGGGCTGCCTCCACCGGCTGCGATGCGCAACCTTATTTCCGCATTTTCAATCCGGTGTCGCAGTCGGAGCGCTTCGATGCCGAAGGTATATTCATTCGCCGTTATGTTCCGGAGCTTGCGGGCTGCGACAAACGCGCCATTCACGCGCCCTGGGAAATGACGCCGCTGGAGCAGCAGGGCGCCGGCGTGATCATCGGCAAGGATTACCCAGCGCCGGTGGTCGAGCACGCTGCAGCGCGACTGCAGGCGCTCGAAATGTTCAAGGCCGTGAGGAGTTAAAGACGATTATTTGCGCCAGAACACCGGCGTAAACACGATCAGCACCGTGAACAGTTCCAGACGGCCGAGAAGCATCGCAAAGGTGCAAACCCAGGTTTGGAAATCGGACAGCACGGCATAGGTGGTCGCCGGGCCGACCTTGTGCAGTCCCGGGCCGGTATTGTTGATGCTGGCGACGATGGCGCTGAACGATGTCAGATCATCCAGTCCGCTGGCCATCATTATCAGTGTCATCGTGACGATGCTGGCGATGTAGATGAACAGGAAGGCCAGCACTGAAAAAATGATCTTGTTTTCCATGACCTGCCCGCCGAGTTTCGCTGGCACGGCGGCAGTGGGGTGCAGGAGCTTTACGAATTCGCGATAGACCTGGATATACAACAGTTGCGCGCGGATCATCTTGATGCCGCCGCCGGTCGAGCCCGAGCAGGAAGCGAAGCTGCACAGGAACAGCATCCACATTGGCGCGAATATCGGCCACAGGTTGTAATCGGTGCTGGCGTAACCGGTGGTGGACGCGATTGATACCACGTTGAAGCTGGCATACCGAAGAGACGACAGGAAGTCCGGGTAGATGCCCATCCAGTCCAGATAAAAGGCGATGCCGACGCAACTGCCCAGTATGATGCCCATGCACCAGGCCAGTTCAGGATCGGCACGATAAGGTGCACTGCTTTTTGAACGCAAAGCGAGGAAGTGCGTACCGAAGTTGATGCTGGCAATCAGCATGAATACGATGGCGACGGTTTCGATTACGGGTGAATCCCAGTAACCAAAGCTAGCGTCATGGCTGGAGAATCCACCCAACCCCATGGTCGAAAACATATGTATCACGGCATCAAACCAGGACATTCCCGCAAGGGAGTAAGCGACCGCGCAGGCGACTGAAATGATTGCGTAGACTATCCAGAGGCCCTTCGCCGTTTCGGTGATGCGCGGCGTCATCTTGGCATCTTTCATCGGGCCCGGTGTCTCTGCCTTGAAAATCTGCCGGCCGCCGATGCCCAGCAAGGGCAGGATGGCCACGGCCAGCACGATCAGGCCCATGCCGCCCAGCCACACCAGCAGGCAGCGCCAGAAATTGAGCGACGGCGCGAGAAGATCCAGTTCAGAAAGTACGGTTGAGCCCGTGGTGGTCAGGCCCGACATGGTTTCAAAGTAGGCGTCGGTGAATGTCAGCCCGGGAATTGCCAGCAACAGCGGCAGCGTGGCGAAAGCTGCGCCGCCGCACCAGGCCAGCACCACCAGCAGGATGCCGTCGCGCGGCGTCAGGTCGCGCTTGTTGTGGTGGGTGCCCAGCCACATCGCGAAACCGACGGCAAAATTGACAATCATCGAAATGACAAACGCCTGGGCGGCGCCGTCGTCATGGCCCAACGATACGCCCAGCGGCAGCAGATGCGACAGGCTCATCACCATCGCGATCAGCCCGAGGTGCGGGAAAACCGTCAGCAGCGCGGTCACACGAAGCCCACGCTGACCTGGAACAGCCGCTCCACCTTGGACACCGTTCGCTTATCGACGACGAAAACAACAACGTGATCATCGGGTTCGATCACTGTATCGTGATGGGCAATCAAAACCTGATGTTCACGCGCATTCTTGCCGTCAGGGCCGGAGCGTTCGTGGGTGCGTACGATCGCTCCTATGGTTGCCCCTTTCGGCAGTTCGATTTCTTCGATGCGGCGACCGACCACCTTGGAGGATTTTGAGTCGCCATGGGCAACCAGTTCCAGTGCTTCCGCTGCACCTCGACGCAGGCTGTGCACGGCCACGCAGTCGCCCTGGCGTACATGCGCGAGCAGGGTGCCGATGGTGGCCTGCGCCGGAGAAATTGCGATATCGATCTGTCCGGCCTGCACCAGGTTGACATATGAGCCGCGGTTGATCAGCGCCACCACGCGGCGCGCGCCCATGCGTTTGGCGAGCAGCGATGACATGATGTTGTTTTCGTCGTCGTTGGTCAGCGCACAAAAGACATCCATGTCGCCGATGTTCTCGGTCTGCAGAAGTTCTTCGTCGGTGACGTCCCCGACCAGCACCAGTGTCTTATCAAGGCTCGCCGCAAGATTTTCGGCGCCGCGTTTGTTGAATTCGATGATCTTGACTTCATAACGGTCCTCGATGGCTTTGGCCAGCCGCCGTCCGATGTTGCCGCCGCCTCCGATCATCACGCGCTTCACCGGACGGTCCATACGCCGCAGTTCACGCATTACGCCGCGGATGTGCTCAGTGGCGGCAATGAAGAATACTTCATCGCCGACTTCGATCACGGTTGTCGCATCGGGAATGATCGGGCTGTCCTGGCGGAAAATCGCTGCAACGCGGGTATCGAGATTGGGCAGGTGCTTGCGGATGGTCTGCAATTCCTTGCCGACCAGCGGACCGCCGTGAAAGGCGCGCACCGCCACCAGGCTGACGCGGCCTTCGGCGAACTCCAGCACCTGCAGGGACTCCGGGAACTCGATCAGCTTGGCGATGTAATCGGTCAGCACCTGTTCGGGACAGATCACGGTGTCGACCGCGAAATTTTCCTGCGTGAACATTTCCGGGTGCGACAGGTAGTCTGCGGCGCGGATCCGGGCAATCTTGGTCGGAATGTTGAACATCGTTGCGGCGAGTTTGCAGGCAACGAGATTGGTTTCATCGCTCTGCGTAACGGCAAGAATCATGTCGGCGTCGCGCGCGCCGGCACGCTCCAGGATTTCCGGATGCCCGGCGTTGCCGATGACGGTGCGCAGATCCAGACGATCCTGCAGTTTGCGCAATCGTGCGGCGTCGGTATCGACGACCGTAATGTCATTGGCCTCGGATACCAGATTCTCGGCTACGGAACTGCCGACCTGACCGGCTCCCAGGATGACGATGCGCAAAGCGGACTCCCCAAGCGGATGGTTCGCGGCACGAAAGCGCCGCACATCACCCGGAAAAAGAGCGCAATTGTATACCTGCACCCACTCCGGGAATACCGCAAGTCGAGCCCGGCTGTGGCATAATCGTAGCTTGGAAAAGATTCGCTAACCCATTGACTAGAATATACTTTCCAGGCTCGATCCCGGATCACGGCTTGTGCGAACTGCCATCAGCCAAGGCGCACCACGTGGCCCATGTGTTGCGGCTTGCCGTGGGTGATGCGGTGACGCTGTTCGACGGCCAGGGCGCTGCGTATGACGCTGCCATCAGCAAATGCGTGCGCGGCGAGGTCAGCGTGCAGGTATTCAACCGTCGCGATGAAGATCGCGAATCGCCGCTGCAGGTGACACTGGCGCAGGCGGTATCCAGCGGCGAGCGGATGGACTACACGATCCAGAAAGCGGTTGAATTGGGTATTTCCGCAATTCAGCCGCTGATGACAGAGCGCTGCGTGGTCCGGCTGTCGGGTGAACGTGCCGCGAAACGCTTGGCGCACTGGCAGTCGGTAGTTGCGGCGGCCTGCGAGCAATGCGGCCGCAATCGTGTCCCCGAAGTCAGGCCCCTTCTGTCGCTCCGGGAGTGGCTGGATGCGACCGCCGGCGTGGACGGGATACGCCTGCTGCTGGCGCCGAGCGGCTCGGTGGTCTTGAGTGAACTGCCACGTCCGTCAGCGATGGTGACGGTCCTGGCCGGGCCTGAGGGCGGATTTTCCGCCACCGAGTCCGCTGATGCGGGGCGCTTCGGGTTCAAGCCGCTGCGTCTTGGCCCGCGGGTGTTACGTACCGAAACCGCAGCGGTGGCGCTGCTTGCGGCCATGCAGGCGTTGTGGGGTGATTTTTAATGGCCGGCTTTGCGCCTGCCGGGAAACCGCATACCATCAATTTCAACGTGCAGAACTGAATTGAAAAAGCCGCAAGGGGAGACTTCAATTTCCACCCAGAAAAAACAGACGCAGGCCCGGCAGGAGGCCGAAAAACAGCGTGTTGCCGCGCGTCCGCGATTGTCGGCGCAGGATCGCTTTATCGACTGGTTCCAGTCGGTTGCACCGTACATTCATGCTTTCCGCGGCAAGGTTTTTGTGATCGCATTTGGCGGGGAGGTGGTTGCAGATGGGCGCTTTTTCCATCTGACACATGACCTGAATCTGCTGGCGGCGCTGGGCGTCAAGCTGGTGCTGGTGCATGGTTCACGGCCGCAGATCGAGGAAAAACTCAAGGCTCAGAAAATCCGCAGCCGTTTTGCGGGCAAGCTGCGCATTACCGATGCGCCGGCGCTGGAAGCAGCGATGGAAGTGGCCGGCAAACTGCGGGTGCAGATTGAGGCGCTGCTGTCGATGGGCTTGCCCAATTCGCCGATGGCTGGCGCGCATATCCGCGTGGCTGGCGGCAATTTTGTGACGGCACGGCCGATTGGCGTGGTTGATGGCGTCGATCTGATGCATACCGGTGAAGTTCGCAAGATTGATGCCGTGGCGATAGAGCGTCGCCTGAAAGATGATGATCTGGTGGTGTTGCCGCCGTTGGGTTATTCGCCCACGGGTGAGGTGTTCAACCTGGCCATGGGTGATGTCGCTGCGGCGACTGCGGTGGCGCTAAAGGCCGACAAGCTGATTTTTCTGATGGAATCAACCGGAGTGGCGGGCAGTCGCGGTGAACTGTTGCGTGAATTGACCGTACGCGAAGCCCAGAGTCTGCTGTCCCGGGGGCGCGTTCAGTCCGAAGAAATGCAAAGTTATCTGCCGGCGGCAGTACGCGCCTGTGAGCAGGGTGTCGGGCGCGCGCACCTGATTTCCGGGCATCTCGACGACAGTCTGCTGTTGGAATTGTTTACGCACAAAGGCGTGGGTACACTGTTGACGCCGGACCCGATCGAAACGCTGCGTCACGCCAAGATTGACGATATCGGCGGCATTCTGGGGCTGCTGGAGCCGCTTGAGGCTGACGGCATTCTGGTCAAGCGCAGCCGCGATCTGCTGGAGATGGAAATCGACCGTTTCTGGGTGCTGGAGCACGATCGCATGATCATTGGCTGTGCAGCCCTGTATCCGTTTTCGGATGAGCGTGCGGGCGAACTCGCCGGCCTCGCCGTACATCCGGATTTTCGCGGCCGTGGCGCCGGAGAGCGCTTGATGTCTGCGGTAGAAAAGCGGGCACGGGGCCTGCGCCTGAAGCACTTGTTTGTGTTGACGACCCGCACTGAACACTGGTTTGTCGAGCGCGGTTTTGTCGAGACCGATATCAGTGCATTGCCGCAGAAAAAGCAGGAACTTTATAACTACCGGCGGCGTTCGGTGGTGCTGACCAAACGGCTTTGAACCGGCTCCACCCTGATTTATCGCAACAAATCCGTAACATTAAAGATTTATGATGGGAGCGTAAGATGGCGCGTCAAGTGATGTGTGTGAAACTGAAACGGGAAGCCGAGGGGCTGGATTTTCCGACCTATCCTGGCGAGCTGGGACGGCGCATATTCGAGAACGTGTCGAAAGAAGCGTGGAAAAACTGGCTTGAGCAGCAAAAAATGCTGGTCAATGAAAACCGCCTGAATCTGGCAGACAAGAAAGCCCGTGATTATCTTGCACAACAGATGGAACGGCACTTCTTCGGTGAAGGTGCCGACAGCGTGGCGGGCTACGTGCCGCCCAAATCCTGACGGGTTCTGCTGCAGGAGGCGCGTCAATTGAACGCGTCCTCACGCCCGCGGCGCAAGCCGGGCAAGACCGGCTTTGCCCCCGAGCTATATCTCAATCGTGAGCTCGGGCTGCTGTCGTTTAACCGCCGCGTGCTGGCGCAGGCAGAAAACCGCGAGCATCCGCTGCTCGAACGCCTGCGCTTCCTTTGCATTGTCAGCAGTAACCTTGATGAATTCTTCGAGGTTCGCGTCGCCGGTCTGCAAGCGGAAATCGAAGCCGGTTCGGCTCCGATCGGCCCCGACCAGATGCGTGCCGAACAGGTTTACCTGCTCGTCGCACGTGAGGCGCATGAAATTGTCGCGCGGCAGTATCAGCTGCTGAACGAAGAGATCCTTCCGGGTATGGAGCGGGAGGGCATCCGCTTTCTGCGCCGCAGCGAGTTCACACTGCAGCAGAACGAATGGATCCGCAGTTATTTCCGGCGTGAAGTGATGCCGGTGCTGACGCCCATCGGCCTTGATCCGGCGCATCCCTTCCCACGTGTGCTCAACAAAAGCCTGAACTTCGCGGTGGAACTGGAGGGCAAGGATGCCTTCGGCCGCAATTCGGGAATCGCCATCGTGCAAGCGCCGCGCGTGCTGCCACGGGTGATCCGTTTGCCACAGGGCGTCGCGGGCGTTGAATATGATTTCGTGTTCCTGTCTTCCGTGCTCCACGAACATGTCGGCGAGCTGTTCAGTGGCATGAAAGTGCAGGGCTGTTACCAGTTCCGCCTGACGCGTAATAGCGATCTTTTTGTCGATGAGGAAGAAGTCAAGGATCTGCGCACCGCGCTGCGCGGCGAATTGCCGCACCGACACTTCGGTGACGAGGTACGTCTGGAGGTGGCGGACAGCTGCTCCCAACCCATATCGGAGTATCTGCTGCGGCAGTTCATGCTTGATGAAGAGGATTTCTACCGTGTTGATGGCCCGGTCAATCTGGCGCGCGTCATCAGCGTGCCGGACGGCGTGGACCGCCCAAACCTGAAGTTCCCGCAGTTCCGGCCGGGGCTGCCGGAGCGTCTGCATCCGGAATGCGACATGTTCGAGGTGATCCGCGGCGGCGATGTGCTGCTTCATCACCCGTACCAGTCTTTTCAGCCGGTGATTTCTTTGTTGCAACAGGCAGCACGCGATCCCGCAGTGGCTGCGATCAAGATGACGGTGTACCGCACCGGCGCCGAATCTGAGCTGATGGAAGTGCTGGTCAGCGCGGCGCGCAGCGGCAAAGAAGTTACAGTCGTACTCGAGTTGATGGCGCGTTTTGATGAGGAAGCGAACATCAACTGGGCGCAACGACTGGAAGAGGTTGGTGCCCACGTGGTTTATGGCGTTGTCGGCCACAAGACCCACGCCAAGATGCTGATGGTGGTGCGCCGCGAGGGTGAGCGCTTGCGGCGTTATGTGCATTTGTCCACCGGCAACTATCATCCCCGCACCGCACGAATTTACACCGACTTCGGGTTGTTCACCTGCCATGAGGAAATCTGCAGCGATGTCGCCGACGTGTTCATGCAGCTGACAGGACTCGGCCGAGCTTCCAAGCTGCGTCACCTGCTGCAAGCCCCATTTACGCTGCATCGCGAAATGCTGCGCGCCATCGAAAACGAAACCACAATCGCCAAGGCTGGGGGCAAGGGCCAGATTATCGCCAAGATGAATGCCTTGCTGGAGCCGGAAGTAGTCGGTGCGCTGTACCGCGCTTCGCAGGCGGGCGTGCAGATTGATCTAGTTGTACGGGGTGTGTGTGCATTGCGTCCCGGCGTGCCGGGGCTGTCGGAGAATATCCGCGTCCGGTCCGTGATCGGACGGTTTCTGGAGCACACGCGCGTATTCTATTTTCACAACGACGGCGCTGAAAAAGTGTATCTGTCGAGCGCCGACTGGATGGGTCGCAATTTCTTCGGCCGTGTAGAAGTCTGTTTTCCGGTCCTCGACGCCGTGCTTCGCCAGCGGGTGATTGCTGAGGGCCTGATGCCTTACCTCGAAGACAATACCCACGCCTGGGTGATGGCGGAGGACGGTCTTTACACCTGCCAGCTGCCCGGACGTAGCAAGCCGGTCGGGGCGCAGGAACAATTGCTGGAAAGTCTGGCACACAAGCCGAGCGCATGAAGCGCCGAGCCCGTTCGCCGCACAGTGCCCACCAGCCCGCTTCGGCGAACCGCGAGATCGAACTCAAGTTGCGGGTACCCCCGGCGCGGTTACGTGCGTTGCTGGCATCGCCCCTGTTGCGAGGCACCGGTGCGGCTCAGACCGTGGAGCTGGCAGCCACCTATTACGACACTCCCGAATTGCACCTTTGGCGCAACCGCATCGCATTGCGCGTGCGGCGTGAGGGCCGTCGTTGGGTACAGGCGGTCAAGGGCGGCGGCAGCGTCGAATCGGGAGTGCACACACGGCTTGAGTTTGAGACGGCCCTGCGTGACGGGAATCCGGATATTTCGGCCTTGCCGCGCAGCGAGATTACACGGATCTTTCGTTCGCCAAAGATCAGGTCTGCGCTGCTGCCGGTGCTGACGACAAATATCCGGCGTAACGTGCGGCTGCTGACACCGGCACCCGATGTTCTGATCGAGGTCGCGATTGATCGTGGCGAGATCCGCAGCGGGAGTCGTCGTGAAGCCGTCTGTGAACTGGAGCTGGAACTCAAGCGAGGACCGGTGACGGCACTGTTCGACCTCGCGCTGAAGCTGGCGGCCGCGCAACCGCTGAGCCTGGAACACCACTCCAAAGCCGCTCGCGGCTATGCATTGTTCAGGCCGCAACTCGCCAAACCACTGAGGGCTTCCGTCGTAAGACTGAACACTGCGATGGATGCAGGAGACGCGTTTCGGGCAATCGCAGCATCGGCGCTGGCACAGGTGCAGGGCAATGCCCGCGGAGTGCTGGAATCCGATGACCCGGAGTATCTGCATCAGATGCGCGTCGGGTTGCGCCGGCTGCGATCGGTACTGAGTCTATTTCGGAATCAATTTGGCGGTACTGATGATGATCTGCCCCACGCCGCAAGCCTGCGTACGCTCGCCGCCGGTTTGGGTGCGGCGCGTGATTGGGACGTACTGCTGACGGAAACCCTGCCGCGCATACACGATTTGCCGCAGATGGCGAAGTTGATTGCGGTCTGCGATCCGGTGCGCCAGCTTGCCCGCAGAGATTCAAAAAAATCAATAAAAACAATTGATTATCTGGTATTAATGCTGACGCTGGGACGTTCGCTCGCGGCACCGGAAATGACTGCTGCTGCGGATTGGCACGAACCGGCCCGTGCCGCTGCCGCACGCATACTCAAACAGCGCCACGCCCAGGTCCTCAAGCGCGGCCGTCATCTTGCGAAGTTAACCCCGGATCAGTTGCATCGCTTGCGCATTGCGGTCAAGAAACTCCGCTATGCCGTGGAATTTTTCAATGATTTGTTCCAGGTCAAAGCGATGGCGGTTCAGTGCGCCCGGCTCGAGAAGCTGCAGGATATACTCGGCGATATCAACGATGCGGCCGTGTTGGAGACCTTGCTGGAAGCTGCGCGGGCTGGTGCAAGCCGGTGGCCTGCAGCAACAGCGTATGCCGTCGTGAAATGGCACGAGCAGCGCGCAACACGGCAACGCAAACGTCTGATGTCGGTGTGGCGGCGCTTTTGCGATGCGCCACAGCCGTGGCAGCGCTGACGAGCAGCGGGGCCGGCGGTCACGCTTGAATTTGCGGAGCCTAAAACGCTGTGAGCATGAATCTGATTTTGTGGCGGCACGCCGATGCCGAAGACGGCATTCCGGACGACAAACGCCGGCTGACGGCTAAAGGGCGAAGACAAGCGCAGAAAATGGCAGGCTGGCTCGAACGCCATTTGCCCGCAGGGTGTCGCGTAATGGCCAGTCCGGCCGTGCGAACCTGTGAAACGGCTGCGGCATTGGCCGTCGATTTCGCCATCGCCCCCGCCCTGTCCACATCAGGTACACCGAAAGGTCTGCTCAAGGCTGCAGGCTGGCCAGACGGCGAAGGTACTGTAGTGGTTGTCGGCCACCAGCCGACACTGGGCGCTGCTGCCGGCCTTGCGATCACCGGGGCCGAGCAGCCGTGGAATGTGAAAAAGGGCGCCATCTGGTGGATTTCACGGGATGACGATGACGGTGTCATGGTGCGTGCAGTGCTGGCGCCGGGTATTTTGTAGGAGCCTCCATGTTTGAATCAGCCAGTCTTTCCCATCGCATCGACAAGGCGCTCTACAAACGCGAAGAGCCCAAACTCAGGCAGGCGCTGCTCAATGCGCAGTACGACCTCAAGCAGAACGGCAAATTTGCCACGCTGATCCTGATCGCCGGTGTCGAAGGCGCGGGCAAGGGCGAGATGGTCAACCTGCTCAATGAATGGATGGACCCTCGTCATATCGAGGTCCATGGTTTTGCCGAACCTTCGGATGAGGAGAGTGAAAGACCGCGCGTCTGGCGTTATTGGCGTGCACTGCCGCCGAAGGGCAAGATCGGCGTCTTTTTCGGCGCCTGGCATACCCAGCCCATCGTCAACCGCGTAATGGGCTTGAGCAGCGAGGGCCGCTTTGACCAGGATATCAGCGAGATCATGCGTCTTGAGCGCATGCTCGTTGACGAAGGCGTGCTGCTGCTGAAATTCTGGTTTCACCTGTCCAAGCCGCAGCAGAAAAAGCGTTTGCACCAGCTCGAAAAGGATCCGGTAACCAGTTGGCGCGTCACACCGGGCGACTGGGTCATGTTCAAACACTACGATGACTTCGCCGAAGTGTGCGAGCCGTTCGTGCGAAAAACCAGCACTGCCGAGGCGCCGTGGCTGGTGGTGTCGGGTGCCGATGCCCGATACCGCAGTCTGACCGTCGGACGTACGCTGCTGGCGGCGATGCGTGAACGGCTGGACGACAAACCGGTGCCGCGCCTGCCCGATCGCACCCCGCCGCTGCTGCCGGCGATTGGCAATCTCAATGTGATCCGTGCTCTGCAACTCGATCAGAACCTTTCAAAAAGCGCCTACACCAAGCAACTTGAAGAATGGCAAGGTCGCTTGAACCGGCTGTTCCGCGATCCGCGGATGAAGCAGATGTCGGTGGTCGGTGTATTTGAAGGCAATGACGCTGCCGGCAAGGGAGGTGCGATCCGCCGTGTCACCAGCGCGCTGGATGCCCGTGCGTATCAGACAATTTCCGTCGCCGCGCCGACAGAGGAAGAACGCGCGCAGCCTTACCTGTGGCGGTTCTGGCGCCATATTCCGCGTCGTGGCCGTTTCGCAATTTTTGACCGCTCCTGGTACGGACGCGTGCTCGTCGAACGGGTTGAAGGTTTCTGCAAGGAGGCCGACTGGATGCGCGCGTATTCCGAGATCAACGATTTCGAGCATCAACTCGCTCAGCACAATGTGCTGGTGGTCAAGTTCTGGCTGGCCACCACCAAGGAAGAACAATACCGGCGTTTCAAGGAGCGCGAAAAGGTCGCGTTCAAGCGCTTCAAGATTACTGCCGAAGACTGGCGTAACCGCAAGAAGTGGGATCAGTATGAAACGGCGGTTTGCGACATGGTTGATCGTACGTCAACGAACATCACGCCGTGGACGCTGGTGGAAGCCAATAACAAATATTTCGCGCGACTGAAGGTCTTGCGCACGCTGGCCGAGGCGCTGGAACGTACTTTCGCAGGTATGGAAAAGCCGAAAAAGAACAAGTCGAAAAGCCGTCGCAAGTAAGCAGCACCGGCTTCCGCCGGCTCACTCGGTGAGCGCGGGTTCTTGCGCGAGTACGATGTCGTCGAGGCCTGGAACGCGGATGTCATAGCCGATGCGTGTCCACTCGGCGACCTCTTCCCGCAATGCTGTTGCCGTCAGCGGATTGGACTCCAGCCAACGGGCATCGAAGGTCATGCGCAGGCGCTCCCCCTGGTTTTTGATTTCCAGTGGAGGGAATCGGGTGTCGCGTCGCGCGCGGCACAACACCACTGCCAGACGCAGCGCGAGCACGATCATGTGATCTTCTGCGGGCAGCAGTTCCCAGGTTTTTTTCAGCGAGCGGCGGTGACACAGCACCAGCGTGGCCAGACGCTCCTGTTCTTCGCGTGAGAATCCGGGCATATCGGCATTGCTGATGATGTAGGCCGAGTGCTTGTGATAACCGCTGTAGGCAACCGGGATGCCGATTTCGTGCAATCGTCCGGCCCATCCGAGTAGCCGCGGCGCATCTTCGTGAGCTGCATTGCCGGCAATTTTTTCGTACAACGTTGCTGCAAAGGTGGCGACGCGCAGCGCCTGATGGGCGTCAACGTGGTAGCGCTGCATGAACTGGGCCACTGTTACGTCGCGCATGTCGTGGTTGTGAAAGCGTCCGAGCATGTCGTAGAGAATGCCCTGACGCATCGCACCGGTGGCCGGAATCATGGTGTCGATGTTCAGTTCATCGAGTACCGCGTACAGAATCGCCAGACCGCCGACAAGCACCGGCCGGCGGTCCGGGCGCAATCCCGGCAGTTCAATCGATGAAATGTCACCGACGCGCAATAACTGGGTGCGCAGGCGGTCAAGCCCGGCGAGCGTGATCGATCCGTCAGTATGGCCGGACAACTGGAGAATTTCCGCGAGTGAGCGGATGGTTCCCGACGAACCGACGGCATGTTGCCAGTTGCCGCGGATGTAGCTGCCGATGAGGGGTTGCAGCTCCGCGCGAGCGGCAAGATCCGCTTCCTTCAGCGCCGATTTGGTAATCCGCCCATCGCCGAAATAGCGCAGGCTGTACGACACGCAGCCCATGAACAGACTTTCCAGCTTCAGCGGCTTGTAACCGGTGCCGATGATGCACTCGGTCGAACCTCCGCCGATGTCGACCACCAGCCTTTTGTCGCGTGACGCAGGCAGGCTGTGCGAGACCCCGAGGTAGATCAACCGCGCTTCTTCGCGTCCGGCGACCACTTCGATCGGAAAACCCAGGGCGGCGCATGCGCGACGCAGGAATTGTTTGCTGTTCTTGGCTACCCGCAGCGTGTTGGTACCGATGGCGCGCACACCATGCGGATCAAGGCCGCGGAGGCGCTCAGCGAAGCGGGCAAGGCAGGCGAGAGCCCGTTCCTGTGATTCGTCGTCGAGTTTTTTGTCTTTGCCGAGTCCCGCGCCGAGCCGCACCGGCTCACGCAGGGAGTCGAGCGGGAAAAATTGCTCGCCGGCGACGCGCGCAATCTGGCAGTGGAAAGAATTGGAGCCGAGATCAATGGCGGCGATGGTGGACTGCTCCGCCATTTCAGTGTGCTCCCCGCCAGCCCGCTGTTTCAGTTACTTGCATGGTTTTTCACCCGCTCCGCCAGATGCGTACGAGTGTACCACGCAGATCCCGTCAACCCAGTGCTTCGCGCTCGAGCGTCTCTACGCTGGTATGACGCACGTCCTTGCCTTTGACCAGGTAAACCACGTATTCCGACATGTTTTTGGCGTGATCGCCGATGCGCTCGATCGACTTTGCGATGAAAAGGATGTCGAGGGCATGTGAAATCGTCCGAGGATCTTCCATCATGAAGGTGATCAACTGGCGCAGAATCGCCTTGAATTCGGAGTCCACCTGCTCGTCCTGACGCACTACCTTGGCTGCGACGGCGAGGTCAAGCCGGGCGAAGGCGTCCAGCGCGTTACGCAGCATGCCCAGTGCGATGTCGGCGACATGCTGGATTTCAGCGGCGCGCGGAACGGTCGGCCGGTCGCTGCTGTACAGGGAAAGTGTCATGCGCGCGATTTTTGCCGCTTCGTCGCCGATGCGTTCAAGGTCAGTGATCGTCTTTACCACCGTCATGATCATGCGCAGATCCTTGGCGGCAGGCTGGCGCCGGGCGATGACCGTGCTGCAATCCTCGTCAATGGCGACTTCCAGTGCATTGACCCGATGGTCATTGCCCATCACCTCGCGCGCGAGTCCTACCTGTCCGTTGGTCAGCGCTTCGAGCGCACGCACGATCTGCTGCTCGACAAGACCGCCCATCTGCAGCACCCGTGAGCGGATTTCTTCCAACTCGGTGTCGAACTGCTTGAGGGTATGTTCGGGCATGGACAGGTCTCCGCTGCGGGTAAAGGGCTCTTTATAACGCTAAATTATGACAGTTTCGTGGCGGTTGCCGGCCGCAGGGTTTCCACCCCGTTCTTGCCGGCGATCAGGAGCACGTCTGCCGGGCGGCGGGCAAACAGGCCATTGGTGACTACGCCGGTGATCTGATTCAGTCGTGATTCCAGTTCCGGCGGGTCGATGATGGTGAGGTTGCGCACATCCAGAATCACATTGCCGTTGTCGGTGACGAAATTGCTGCGCCATTCCGGCTGACCACCCAGTTTGACGATTTCACGCGCAACGTAGGAGCGCGCCATCGGGATCACTTCCACCGGCAGCGGGAAACGGCCAAGCACATCGACCAGTTTAGAGGCATCGGCAATGCAGATGAACTGCCGCGCCACCGCCGCAACGATTTTCTCGCGCGTCAGCGCGCCGCCCCCGCCCTTGATCATCATCAAATGGCGCGTCACTTCGTCGGCGCCATCGACGTAAACCGGCAACTCGCGCACGCTGTTAAGGTCAAATACGGGAATGCCAGCCGCCTTCATGCGCTGGGCGCTGGCTTCCGAACTGGAAACGGCGCCTTCAATACGGCTTTTGATGTGCGCCAGTTCGTCGATGAAGAAGTTCACGGTCGAGCCGGTGCCTACGCCTACGATGGCGCCTTCTGGAACCAGCGCGACTGCTGCTTTTGCCGCCGCCTGTTTCAGTGCGTCCTGATTCATCTGCTGCTCCGGGTGGATTAGTCGAATTGACTATACATCATATCGTTGCAGGGTCTTGTTTCGCGTACATATTTTTGAGTCCTTATTTGTCCGCCGAGCATCGCTTGCGGGCGGCATTCCTGATAACCTTTCACCCATGAAAATCAGCTGGTAAATCATAGATAAAACCGCATGGCCAAAAACGATTATCTGGAACGTATCCTCAACGCGCGTGTCTACGATGTCGCAATCGAGACACCGCTGGAATATGCGCCGAATCTGTCAAAGCGCACGCACAACCGCATCCTCCTCAAGCGCGAGGACATGCAGCCCGTGTTTTCGTTCAAGCTGCGCGGCGCCTACAACAAGATGGCGCATCTCAAGCCGGATGCACTGGCGCGCGGTGTGATTGCGGCCTCCGCCGGAAACCATGCGCAGGGCGTTGCATTGGCGGCGCAGCGTCTTGGCTGCACGGCAACGATCGTCATGCCGGTGACTACACCCGACATCAAGATCAATGCGGTGCGTTCACGCGGCGCAAAAGTCGTGCTGCACGGCGACTCGTATGCTGAAGCCGCAGATCATGCGCGTGTACTGGAAAAACGTCATGGACTGACCTATGTTCATCCCTACGACGATCCCGATGTGATCGCCGGGCAGGGCACGATTGCGATGGAGATCCTGCGCCAGCATCCGGAGCCCATTGATGCGATTTTTGTCGCGATAGGCGGCGGCGGGCTGATTGCGGGGATTGCCGCGTACGTCAAGCGTCTGCGGCCGGAGATCAAGATCATCGGCGTGCAGCCGGTGGATTCGGACGCGATGTACCAGTCGATCAAGGCCGGTCGCCGCGTCAAACTGGCGCAGGTCGGTCTGTTCGCCGATGGCGTTGCAGTGAAGCAGGTGGGCAAAGAAACCTTCCGTCTGTGCCGCACGCTGGTCGATGAAATCGTTCGTGTCGATACCGATGCGATGTGCGCGGCGATCAAGGATGTGTTTGAAGATACCCGCGCCATCCTTGAGCCAGCCGGGGCGCTGGCCATAGCCGGGGCCAAAGCCTGGGCGGCGCGGCGCAAGGTCCGCAATGCCACGCTGGTGGCGGTGGCCTGCGGCGCCAACATGAATTTTGACCGCTTACGTTTTGTTGCCGAAGAGGCTGAACTCGGCGAACACCGCGAAGCCATCCTTGCGGTGACGATTCCAGAGAAACCCGGCAGCTTCAAGACCTTCTGCGAACTGCTGGGGCCGCGCAATGTCACCGAGTTCAATTACCGTTTTGATGATCCAAAGAAGGCGCGGGTGTTTGTCGGCGTCCAGGTGCGCAACCGCCAGGAAACGGAGCAGTTGGTGAAGGCGCTGCGCCGGAAAGGCCTGCAGACTCTGGATCTCAGTGACAACGAACTGGCCAAGCTGCATGTCCGCCACATGGTCGGCGGTCACGCGCCGGGCGCGAAAAACGAAATCCTTTATCGCTTTGAATTTCCGGAGAAGCCGGGTGCACTGATGCGTTTCCTCACCAGCATGAGCCGCGGCTGGAACATCAGCCTGTTTCATTACCGCAATCACGGCGCCGATTACGGCCGCGTGCTGGTCGGCATGGAAGTCCCGCCATCGGACAAGGCCAGCTTCAAGACCTTCCTCGACGAGGTCGGTTATCCCTGCGCTGACGAGTCGCGGAATCCGGCCTATCGTCTGTTTCTTTCATAAATTTGTTTATATTCAAATAGTTATGATAATTCTTGTGATTCCAGAGTCCTGCGCTGCTGCTGCCGGGATGGAGGTCTAGTCGTGTCACTGATGCGCAGTGTCATTGTTGTGTTGGCCGTTGCAGCCGCGTTGCACGTCATGCCCGAGTTGGCGCAGGCGAATGCGAGTGCGACTGCACTTGACGACGCTTTTCTTGCTGCCCGCGATGCGGCTCGAACCGGTGACAGCAAACGCCTCGATCAGCTCGCACCGCGTTTTCAGGGCCATGTGCTGGAGCCTTATCTGCAGTATTGGCGGTTGAAGATCCGCTTTGATAGCCGTGACCCGGAGGAGATTCGCCGTTATATCGTGATGAATCGCGACACGCCGCTGTCCAATGCGGTGCGCCGGGACTGGCTGAAGCTGCTGGGCAAGAATGGCCAGTGGGATGTATTCAATACCGAGTTGCCGGCATTGATCGGTGAAGACATCGAAGTCACCTGCTATGCATTGCAGTCACGCGTTCGCACAGACAGCCAGGCATTACGCGAGGCGCGCCCGCTGTGGTTCGTCGCCCGCGGCCTGCCCGACAGCTGTAATCCCTTGTTCGAGGCGCTGCTCGAAGCACGACAGTTGTCTGAGGAAGATGTATGGATGAGGGTGCGGCTTGCGCTCGAAGCCGGTCAGGTGGGGCTGGCCAATCGCGTTGCCGGCTGGCTGCCGAAAGGTCAAGCCCCGGATGCCCGTGCATTGACCGCCATTTCCGGAAATCCCGCTGCGCATCTGAATGATCTGCGTTCCGATCTGAAGTCGCGCGCATCGCGGGAAACCACGATGTTTGCGGTATACCGGCTGGCGCGCAGTTCTCCCCAGCAGGCTGCCGCGAACTGGACCAAACTGGCGCCGCGGTTTTCAGAGGAAGAGCGCGCCTATGTCTGGGGCATGCTCGGTTATTTCGGCGCCATGCGCCACGATGCAGCCGCACTCGACTGGTTTTCGCGAGCCAGCGGCATGAGCGACCTGCAACTGGCGTGGAAAGCACGCGCGGCACTGAGAGCGCGAAGCTGGCCGGATGTTCTTGCAGCGATTGATGCAATGACACCCAAAGAGGCGGAAGATCCGGCCTGGCGTTACTGGAAAGCACGCGCATTCAAGGCGACAGCGCGCGATGCAGAAGCGGTTGCCTTGCTCAAGCCCCTGTCGGCCGATTTCAGTTTCTACGGTCAGCTGGCCACCGAAGATCTGGGCAGCGGCGTTCAGGCGCCGCCCCAGGCGTACAAACCGGCGGAGCAGGAGATCGCGGCGATTGCCGGGCGTCCGGGCATCCAGCGCGCTCTGGCGCTGTTCCGGCTTGATGTGCGGCTTGAAGCGGTGCGCGAGTGGTTGTGGGCCATTCGCGACATGACGGACCGCCAGTTGCTTGCTGCTGCAGAAGTGGCGCGGCGCAATGCGGTGTACGACCGTGCGATCAACACCGCTGATCGCACGGTGTTCGAGCATGATTTCGGCCTGCGCTACCTCGCGCCGTACCGTGACCAGTTAAAGGCTGCTGCACGTCAGGTTGATCTCGATGAGGCCTGGGTCAACGGTCTGATCCGTCAGGAGAGCCGCTTTATTGCGCAGGCCAAATCGCGGGTGGGCGCCGGCGGATTGATGCAATTGATGCCGGCGACAGCGAAGTGGGTGGCGGGCAAGATCGGTCTGAAGGACTGGCACTGGTCGAGGGTCAATGACGTGGAAACCAATCTCAGCCTCGGCACCTATTACCTGCGTCATGTACTCGACACGCTCGACGGCAGCCCGGTACTGGCGTCCGCGGCGTACAACGCCGGACCGGGCCGTGCCCGCGCGTGGCGTGCCGATCAGGCGATGGATGCGGCGATCTATGCCGAGAGCATTCCGTTCAATGAAACGCGGGATTACGTCAAGAAAGTCATGGCCAATTCCAGTTATTACGCGCATAACTTCAGCCAGCAGGTGCAGTCGCTGAAGGCGCGCATAGGCGTGATTGAGCCACGCGCGCGGAATCAGGAGAAACCGCTGGGCGATACGCCCTGAAGCGGGTATCGACAGCACAACGGAGAGCATGCTGATGGATATCGAAAAAGTCTGTGTGATCGGCGGGACCGGTTTTGTCGGCCGCCACCTGTGCCAGCAACTGGCGGCGCAGGGTTATCGCGTGCGAGTGCCGACCCGCGAGCGCGAGCGCGCGAAACCGCTTTTTCTGCTGCCTACACTCGAAGTGGTGGTGGCGGATGTGCACAATCCGGCAGCACTTGCCGGCGTGGTCTCCGGCTGCGACGCGGTGATCAATCTGGTCGGGGTATTGCACGACGGCAACGAATTGCGCGGCTTTCGCGCGGCCCATGTCGAACTGGCGCGTAATGTTGTCGAGGCCTGCCGCAGCAACCGTGTCAAACGGCTGCTGCAGATGAGCGCACTGGGTGCCGCCACTGACGGGCCGAGTGATTACCTGCGCAGCAAGGGCGAAGCCGAACGCATCGTGCTTGAATCAGGACTCGATGTGACGGTATTCCGGCCGTCAGTCATATTCGGGCCCGATGACCGTTTTCTGAACCTGTTTGCCGGCATGGCGCGCCTGTTGCCGCTGCTGGTGCTGGCGCGGCCCGATGCGCGATTCCAACCGGTGTATGTCGGCGATGTCGCCGCGGCTTTTGTGCATGCATTGGCCGATGTCAAAACCTTCGGTCGCAGTTATGACCTGTGCGGACCGCAGCGTTATACGCTTCGCCAGCTGGTGGCCTGGGTTGCCCGTACCATTGGTTGCCCGCGCCCGATCATCGGACTCAACCGGTCGTTATCCTACTGTCAGGCGTTTGCGATGGAACTACTGCCGGTGAAACTGATGTCCCGCGACAACGTGCGCTCGATGGAAATCGACAGCATCAGTGATTCGGTCTTTCCTTTTGGCATCCGGCCGCAGGCGCTGGAGGCGGTTGCGCCGTCGTGGCTGGTGACCGATGTGCCGCGTGCGCGGTATGACCGCATGCGCAGTCGCGCCGGCCGCTGAACGCTGCAGCGACTGCCTGTGTTTGAACTGATCGCTTGATCCGGTGAATACGCCGACCGGTGTTTTTCCCGCAGCGTGGCAGCAGGCACTATGGGGGCTGTGGATCGTCACGTTGTTGCCCCTCTTTGCAAAAAGCGCATGGACACCATTACGCCAGCCGGCGCGGCTCAACCTGTGGTGTGCGGCGATCGCGGTGATCTTCACGCTGTGGTGCATTCGTTACAGCGTCAAGCCCGGCCTGATGCTGCATCTGATCGGTGCGACCATTTTGATGCTGATGTTCGGCCCGCGGCTGGCGCAGTTGGCGCTGTATCTGGTGATGGCCGGTGTGGCGGCCACCGGCATTGCAGCGTTTGACGGTTATCCGGCGAATGCACTGCTCGCCGGCGCAGTGCCGGTATGGGTTTCCTGGTTGTTGTTGAGGCTCATCGAAAGCCGCCTGCCACCGAATATATTTGTGTTCATTTTTGTTGCTGGATTCCTGTCGGCGGCATTGGCGATGGCGGTCAGCGCTGCCGCTACCGTCGCGCTTCACGCCGCTGCCGGTACATATGCCGTTGCGTATCTGACAGAGTACTATCTGCCCTACGCCCTGCTGCTGGCCTGGGGCGAGGCTTTTATCACCGGGATGAGCATGGCACTGATGGTTGCGTATTACCCGCAATGGGTCCTGTTGTTTGACGACAAGCGTTATCTCGCGCGACGCTGAGGCGCGACCACCATGGCCATGCAAATCTATACGGTCGGCGGCGCGGTGCGCGACGAAATGCTCGGCCTGCCGGTGCAGGACCGCGATTACGTGGTGGTCGGCGCGACTCCGGAAGAAATGGTGAAGCAGGGCTTCCGCCCGGTCGGCCGCGACTTTCCGGTGTTCCTGCATCCGCAGACCCATGAGGAGTATGCACTCGCACGTACTGAGCGCAAAACCGCGCCCGGTTATCACGGTTTCACCTTTCACGCGGCGCCGGATGTCACTCTGGAAGAAGACCTGCAGCGCCGCGACCTGACCATCAACGCGATGGCGCGCGATGGTGACGGCCAGTTGATCGATCCGCATCACGGCGCCGATGACCTGGGCGAAGGCATTCTGCGCCATGTCAGTCCGGCGTTCGCCGAAGATCCGGTGCGCATCCTGCGCGTCGCGCGTTTTGCCGCGCGTTTTGATTTCACCGTCGCGCCCGAAACACAGGCGCTGATGGTGCAGATGGTGGAGGCCGGCGAGGCCGATGCGCTGGTGGCCGAGCGCGTCTGGCAGGAACTGGCGAAAGGGTTGATGGAAAAATCACCTTCGGCGATGTTCGTGATCCTGCGCGACTGTGGCGCACTGGCGCGGGTGCTGCCACAACTCGATAGCCTGTACGAAGAAGGCCGTGCCGATGAAGCGATGACTGCGCTGGATGCGGCTGCTGCTGCAGCGACATCACTGGATGTGCGTTTTGCCGCGCTGTTGCGCGCACTGGAACCGGAGGCCGTGGATGCCTTGTGCACCCGGCTGCGCGCACCGGCAAGCTGTCGCGATCTGGCCCTGCTCGCAGCGCGCCACGGCAATGCACTGGCCGATGGTGCGGAACTCGATGCGGACGAATTGATGCAGGTGCTGGATGCGAGCGACGCCTGGCGCCGACCTGAACGTTTGCGCGATCTGATCGAAGCCTCGCTGGCCGGTGTGGCCGGCAGCGATGCGGCACGCAAGCGTTTGCGGCGCGCGCATGAGGCGGCACTGGCGGTGGATGCCGGCGCGGTGGCGCGCACGCAAAAAACGCCCGACGGCATCAAGGCGGCGGTGGCGCAGGCGCGCCTGGCCGCGATTCAGGACGCAGTCAAAGAATCAATAAAATAGTCAATATAAACAAATATTTACGGAGGCTCCGCAATGATCGATTTTTATACCTGGACTACTCCCAACGGCCGCAAGATTTCGATCATGCTGGAGGAATGCGGACTGCCGTACCGGACCCATGCAATCAACATCGGCAAGGGCGACCAGTTCAAACCTGAATTCGTCGCGATCAATCCCAACAGCAAGATTCCGGCGATCGTCGATCCCGATGGCCCCGACGGAAAACCGATCGCATTGATGGAGTCCGGTGCAATCCTGATTTATCTCGCCGGCAAAACCGGCAAGTTTCTGCCGCAAGCCGTGCGTGGCCGTTACGACGCGCTGCAGTGGCTGATGTTCCAGATGGGCGGTGTCGGCCCGATGTTCGGCCAGGTGCATCATTTTCTGCGCGCGGCGAAAGAGCCGGTGCCTTATGCAATCGAACGTTATGTCGCGGAAACGCGGCGGCTTTATGGCGTGCTGGATGCGCATCTGGCGAACCACGAATGGCTGGCCGGCGGCGAATACACCATCGCCGAAATGGCGACCTATCCGTGGATCGCCCGCCATGAGTGGCACAAAACCGATCTCAACGATTTTCCGAACGTGAAGCGCTGGTATGACCGCATTTCGGCGCGGCCCGCGGTGCAGCGGGGCATGGCGGTGCCGAAAATCTGAGGCTGCGTCAGAGGGTGTGCGATTTGTCGCCGCGACTGAAGCCGGTCAGCGGTGATGCAATGCCGCGCCCCAGCGCGATGACCTTGAACAGTTCACCCATCTCCGCCGGCGACAGCAGTTGCTGTGCCTGTGCGGCCAGCGGCGCATAACGCGCCACGTCCGAAGCCGGTATTTCCGCCAGCAGCGCGGTGATGCCGCAGTTGATCAGGAACTGCGCCTGATTCACGTAACCCAGAAGATCCAGTCTGGCGCCGGCCTGCGCGACCGCGCTGAAGTCGACATGTGCGGTGATGTCCTGCAGGCCCGGCCATAAAAACGGATCGTCGTGTGCGTGGTGGCGGTAATGGCACATCAGCGTGCCGCGGTTGCGCTGCGGATGGAAAAATTCGCGCGCCGGGAAACCATAATCGATGAACAGCAAAACGCCGTGATCAAGGCGTTGGGCCAGATCCGCGATCAGCGCCGGTGCCGCGAGGCTGATTTCGGTTTCGTAGTCATCGGGGAGTTGTTGTTGCATCGCTGAGGCGGCGAGCGCGCCGGTGGCGGGTCGTGTTGACCAGGCGTAGCCGTGTTCCGTGGTGATGACGCCGATTTCAGCGATGCCCCCATTGTCGGCGCGTATGCGGTGCACCGGCAGTGCATCGAGCACTTCATTGCCGATGACCACGGCATTGATGCGTTCGGGCAGGTGATTCAGCCATTCGACGCGGGATAAATGCTGCGGGATTCTGGACTGCAGCAGCGCCTGCTGCCGTTCGCGCAGATCGGCGCTGACTTCAAGGATGCGATAACGCTGCGGCAGTTTCCCGAGCGCAGCGAGTTCGTCGAGCAGCACCGCCGCGAGTGCGCCGCTGCCGGCGCCGAGTTCGATGATGTCGGGAATGTCCTGCGCGAGCAGTTCGGCGAGCTGACACGCCAGCGTGCGTCCGAACAGCGGCGACAGTTCCGGCGCAGTGACAAAGTCACCTGCAGCGCCCAGTTTGCGACTTCCGGCGCTGTAATACCCCAATCCCGGGGCGTAAAGTGCGAGTTCCATGAAACGCGCAAAGCTGATCCAGCCGCTGTTGAGCCCGATTTCGGCGTTGATCAGCACCTTCAGTTGCTGACTGACCGCCAAGGCATCGGCCGACGGCTGAGGCAGTGCATTGTTCTCATGCGAAAAAGTCACGGCGGGATAATACGCTAAAATAAACAACAATTTACGTTCGCTCCCAAGATCAAAACAGCTCATGAACGCTTCACTGAACGACAAGACTGCACTGGTCACCGGCGGCGCACGCCGCGTCGGTGCCGCCATCTGTCGCCGTTTGCATGCAGCCGGTGCAAATGTGATCGTGCATTGCAATCGTTCGCAGCACGATGCGCAGACACTGGTGCATGAACTCAACGGATTGCGGTCAGGTTCAGCGGTGCTTGTGCAGGCGGATTTGCTCGAAGGCGGCGCACCGCTTGCGCTGATGCAGCGGACCGTCTCGGCGTACGGCGGACTGGATGTGCTTATCAACAACGCGTCCAGCTTTTACGCAACGCCCTTCGGGCAGATTGACGCGAAGGCCTGGGATGATCTGATGGGCACCAATCTGAAGGCGCCGCTTTTTCTGTCGCAGGCTGCCGCTCCAGAGTTGCGCCGCGCGCAGGGCTGTATCGTCAACATCATCGACATTCATGCCGAGCGGCCGCTGGCAGATCACATGGTCTATACCGCGGCGAAAGGCGGCCTGCTGGCGTTGACACGATCACTGGCGCTGGAACTGGGGCCCGAAGTGCGGGTCAACGGTGTGTCGCCGGGCGCCATCCTGTGGCCCGATGGGCCGGAATGGCAGAATGAAGACGAGCGGCAGCGCATACTCGACCGGTCGGTGCTGAAACGCACCGGTGAGCCCGATGATATTGCCGGCGCCGTCGAATTTCTTGCCACCGCGAAGTATGTGACCGGGCAGATCATTGCCGTCGACGGCGGCCGCAGTATTGTTCTCTAAGTTATTCTGAAAATCATTTAATGTATCAACAGGCGCGGTTCAATCCGCGCCGGAGTTAAACGCTATGGATACCCAGGTCATCAACATCACGCCGCGCAGCAACCGCGAACGCCGCGATCATTACGAGTCCAACAAACTGGTCAAAAGACTGCGCCGCCAAGCCGGGCAGGCGATTGCCGATTTCGACATGATCCGCGAAGGTGACAAGGTGATGGCCTGCCTCTCCGGCGGCAAGGACAGTTATGCGCTGCTCGACATCCTGCTGCATCTGCGCAGCCATGCGCCGATTACTTTCGATATCGTCGCCGTCAATCTTGACCAGAAACAGCCCGGGTTTCCGGAGCACGTGCTGCCTGAGTACTTGACCAGACTTGGTGTGCCGTTTCACATTGAAAACCAGGATACCTACAGCATCGTCAAGCGGGTGATCCCCGAAGGCAAGACCATGTGCTCCTTGTGCTCACGGCTGCGCCGTGGCGTGTTGTATCGCGTGGCGCAGGAGCTGGGCGCGACAAAGATTGCGTTGGGTCATCATCGAGATGACATCATTGAAACTTTCATGCTGAACATGTTCTATGGCGGCAAGCTGAAGTCGATGCCGCCCAAGCTGGTGTCCGACGACGGCCGCAATGTGGTGATCCGGCCGCTGGCTTATTGCGAGGAGACGGATCTTGAGGCGTATGCGGCGCTGCGCCAGTTTCCGATCATCCCGTGCACCTTGTGCGGGTCACAGGAAAATCTCAAGCGCAAGGAAATGAAGGCCATGCTGCGTGAATGGGAAAAACGTCATCCCGGTCGAGTGGAAACCATACTGACCAGCCTGCAGAACGTGCGGCCTTCGCATCTGATGGACCGCACGTTGTTCGATTTTGCCGCCGTAAGGGCAACCGGCGCGCCGGTTGCCGACGGCGACACGGCGTTTGACAGCGAGTGAGTGGGGCGGACCAGGAGTCCGCCGGCTTTGACTAGAAATCCGCCTTGATACCGTATTCCTTGACGGCCTTGCCCCAGCGCTCGATTTCCGCGCGCATAAACTTGTCGAACTCGGCTGGCGTGGTCGGCACTGGCTCATAGCCGCGGGTGCGCAGCATGCTGCCCGCCTCGCCCTTGAGTACAGTAGTTACCGCTTTGTTCAGCGTAACGATGGCTTCCTTCGGCATGGCGACCGGGCCCATCAGGCCGTACCAGCCGGAGATCGCAAAACCCTTGTAGCCCTGTTCGGCCAGTGTCGGCACTTCGGCCAACTGCGGCGAACGCTTCGAGGTCGTCACCGCCAGTGCGCGCAGCTTGCCGGCCTTGATTTGCGGGATGGCTGCGCCCGGGCCGGAGAACAGCGTCTGCACTTCACCGCCGACCGCTGCGGCCACTGAAGGGCCTGAACCGCGATAAGGAATATGCGTCAGCTTGATTTTGGCGGTCTGGAAAAAAGCTTCCTGTGCGATGTGCGCGGTGACATTGCCGGAACCGAAATTCATGCTGTTTGGTTTGCTCTGGGCAAGTTTGACGAACTCGGCCAGGTTCTTGACCGGCACGCTGGGGTGCACCGTCATGATGTAGGGCTGCTCGATCAGCTGGCTGATGCCGGCAAAGTCCTTGGCAATATTGAAGCTCAGTTTGGGCATCAGGGCCGGCGCCACTGCCGTAGCGCCGATTTCGGCGATCACCAGTGTATAGCCGTCAGGGTTGGCCCCAGCAGCGATCGCCGTGCCCAGGCTGCCCTGCGCACCGCCGCGATTGTCGATCAAGATCTGTTGTCCCAGCAACGAGCTCAGTCCAGGCTGAATGGTGCGCGACACCAGGTCGGTGCCACCACCCGGTGGGAACGGTACGATCAGTCGAATCGACTTGTTCGGATAAGCATCGGTTTGGGCGGCCATAGCGGGCGCAGATAATCCCAGCAGTGCGGCGAGTAGCGGCAGGCAGGCGATACGGTTCATGGGTGGAAGTCCTCGTTGTTGTTGATCGCAGGAATGGATGGGTGGCGAGGTGCTGATGAAGTAGTAGCGGATCGGGCTGCAACAGGGCGGCAGTCTATCATGGCTGACTAATAGAGGCATGGTGGTTGCGGAGGGTTTAATAAATAAGTCAATAAAAACAAATAGTTACAGATTTTTTATTAACCAAGTTTGTCTTGTCAAACTAAATTTGCCATGTTAAATTACGGCTCGTTTCCGTAACCGTGTTCCCGGTCACCCGCCATGAATTGCGCCACTCGCCTCGTCGATTTGTTCGGTAGCCAGGCCGAAGTTGCCCGCCGCTTCCGTCTCGACCGCGCGGTTGTCAATCATTGGGTCAAGTCGGGATATGTGCCGGCGCGCTGGGCGATGGAGGTCGAGCAGGTCACCGGCGGCGAAATCGCCGCGGTCGAAGTGCTCAACGAAGCCACCGCGCGCAAGCCGCTGAAGCTGAAGTCGCGGCCGGACGGGGAAAATTTTTCAGCCAACGCCACTGCAGGGAGTGAATTCAACATGGACAGATACGCGCCGAGCAAACGCATCAATTCGTTCCACCCGCCGCAACGCACCTTGATGGGCCCCGGCCCGACGGAGATTCATCCGCGCGTGCTGACCACGATGAGCCAGCCGGCCATCGGTTATCTCGACCCGGTGTTTGTCGAGATGATGGAAGAACTGAAATCGCTGTTGCGTTACACCTACCAGACCAAAAATCCGCTGACCTTCCCGATCTCGGGCCCGGGTTCGGTGGGCATGGAATTCTGCTTCGTCAACTTGGTGGCGCCCGGCGACAAGGTCATTGTCTGCCGCAACGGTGTGTTCGGCGGCCGCATGATCGAAAACGTCGAACGCTGCGGCGGCACGCCGATCGTTGTTGAAGACGCCTGGGGCGAACCGGTCAGCCCGCAGAAACTCGAAGACGCGCTGAAGAAAAACCCCGATGTGCGCCTGGTGGCCTTTGTCCATGCCGAAACCTCCACCGGCGTGTTGTCCGATGCCAAGACCCTGGTCGAAATCGCGCACAAATACAACGCGCTGACCATCGTCGATGCCGTGACCTCGCTCGGCGGTTCGCCAGTGCTGGTCGACGAGTGGAAAATCGACGCCGCCTACTCTGCCAGCCAGAAGTGCCTGTCGTGCACGCCGGGTCTGTCGCCGGTGACGTTCTCCGAGCGCGTGGTGGAGCGGGTCAAGTCGCGCAAGGACAAGATTCATTCGTGGTTCATGGACATGAATCTGCTGCTCGGCTACTGGGGCGAAACCACCCGTACCTATCATCACACTGCACCGACCAACTCTCTGTTTGCGTTGCATGAAGCACTGCTGCTGATTCGCGAAGAAGGTCTGGAGAACGCCTGGGCACGTGTCGATCGTCATCACACCGCGCTCAAGGCCGGTCTTGAAGCCATGGGTCTCAAATTCCTGGTCAAGCCGCCGTACCAGGCGCCGCAGATGAACGCCGTGCTTTGTCCCGAAGGCGTCAACGAAGCGGAAGTGCGCAAGACGCTGCTCTCCGAATTCGGCCTCGAGATCGGCGCCGGCCTCGGACCGCTCGCCGGCAAGATCTGGCGCTTTGGCCTGATGGGCTATTCCTGCCGTCCGGACAACGTCATGCTTTGCCTGTCGGCACTGGGTTCGGTGCTGGAAGACATGGGCTACGCCGTCCATGTCGGTGATGCTGAAGCTGCTGCGCACGCGGCGTATGCGTCGATGCATGCCACGGCGGCGCAAGCCAAGAAGCGCAAGCCGGCCAAAGCGGCCTGATCAGTTTCTGGCTGAAAAAAAGGCCGCCCGCGGGCGGCCTTTTTCATGGGCGTGCGATTCAGATCAGTAGTGTGGCCAGCCCCAGCAACAATCCCATGCTCACCACATCGGTGGCTGTGGTGAGAAAAATGCTGGAAGCGGTCGCCGGATCAAATCCAAAGCGTTTGAGTGTCAGCGGCACCATGGCGCCCGAAATGCCGCTGGCGACACAACTGCCGACGAGGGCCACCCAGACGACCAGGCTGAGCATCAGCGCGTCAGGATTGTGCTGGTAGGTCGCGACGATGAACATGCCCAGTGCGGCGACGATGCCGGTGAACGCACCGTTCAATGCACCGAGCGACGCCTCCTTGATCACCAGTGCGCGTTCCGCCCCGGCCTTGAGTTCACCCAGCGTCATGCCGCGCAGCGTGACTGCCAGCGCCTGGCAACCGGTGTTGCCCGATTGCCCGGCAAGTATCGGCAGGAACAGTGCGAGGATGACGAGGCGGTCCACGGTGTCCTGGAAAATGGCTACGACTGCGCCGGCGACAAAAGCCGTGGCCAGATTGATCTGCAGCCAGGGATGGCGGAACTTGAAGCTGTTCGCCAACGGTGTGGCCAGCCGTTCTTCCTTCTCCACGCCGACCATGCTGCCGACCTGCGCAGTGATTTCAAACGCCTGTTCTTCGAACATGGTCTGGCCACGGACCAGACCGAGCAATTTGCCGTGTTCGTCGCAGACCGGATACACCGGGTAGTGACGGTCGAGCACCAGTTTCATCGCATCGGCGAGTTGCAGATCGGGTTTCAGCGTAAACGCGTTGCGCAACATGACGGAATCCAGCGGCACCTGGTCGTCTGCAAACAGCAGATCGCGCATGGTGATGATGCCGAGCAGTTTGCCGGTCTCATCGGTGACATAGCCGTAGGTGATGAATGCGGTTCGCACCAGCGGGCGTAATTGTTCGATGGTGTCGCGCACGCTGATGTCCGGGCGGAAGACTGCGCGCGGCGCAACCATCATGCGGCCGATGGTGCCCTGTTCGAATGCCTGATTGCTGCGCCATTGCGTGGCGATTTCTTCAGGCACTGCATGCATGACGCCGTCCACCAGACCGCCGGGCAGTTCATCCAGCACATCCTGGGTCAGCGCAGGAGCGAGTTCCTGCAATACCGCGGCGATGGTGCCGGCCGGATGTTCAGCCAGGAGTTCTGCGGCTTCTTTGGGTGAGCGAACCTTGGCCGCGAGGGCCAGTTCCCGCAGGTCCGGGCCTGCTGTTGCAGCGGTTTCGTTCTGGTTTTTTTCCATCGCAGCGTCTCCACGTTCAGGCGCATGCGCACTGGCGCCTGCGCGGAGTATAACGAGGCTTCAAGCCGGGTGGCGCGACTTCGAGGGTTTTACAGTCCCAGACGCTGCCAGATCGTGCTGGTCGGTCCAGCCTGGTTCATCGTATAGAAGTGCAGGCCGGGGGCACCTGCGGCAAGCAGGTCATCGCAAAGCCGGGTGACTACATCAAGACCGAAGGCGCGGATCGAATCGGTGTCGTCACCGTACCCCTCAAGCTTCTTGCGGATCCAGCGCGGAATTTCCGCACCGCAGGCGTCGGAAAAGCGTGCCAGTTGCGAGAACTTGCCGATGGGCATGATGCCCGGAACAATGGGCAGATCAAGCCCCATTGCTTCACATTCGTCGACGAAATGGAAATAACAGTCGGCGTTGTAGAAATACTGCGTAATCGCGGAATGCGCGCCAGCCTCAACCTTGCGCTTGAAATTCAGCAGGTCGTCCTGGGCGTTTTTCGCCTGCGGATGATATTCGGGATAGGCAGCAACTTCGATATGAAAATCGCCTGCAAATTCGCTGCGGATGAACGCGACCAGTTCGTTGGCGTAATGGAATTCACCGGCCGTTGCGGTCCCCGACGGTAGATCGCCGCGCAGTGCCACCAGATGGCGGATGCCGTTCTCGCGGTAGCCACGCAGGATATCGCGGATTTCGTCACGCGATGAACCGATGCAGGAAATGTGTGGTGCGGCCGCATAACCGGCTGCCCGCAAGTCCATGACCGCACGAAGTGTGCGCTCGCGGGTTGAGCCGCCGGCGCCGTAGGTCACCGAAAAGAATTTCGGATTCAGCGGGGCCAGCTGCTTTGCCGTTTGCGCGAGTTTCTCCAGTCCTTCTGCGGTGTTTGGCGGGAAGAACTCGAAACTGAAGGTGCGTGGAAGTTTTTTCTGTGATTGCATGGCGGGTTGGAGGTCGGCGTGCCGGGGGTTTTAAGCCCCGGCGTTCGCCGAATCTCGATCAGTAGCGGTAGTGATCGGCCTTGTAGGGGCCTTCAACCGGCATTTGCAGGTAGTCGCACTGCTTCTCGCTGAGCACGGTCAGGTCGACGCCGAGTTTCTTCAGGTGCAGGCGCGCGACCTTTTCGTCGAGATGCTTGGGCAGCACGTACACCTTGTTCTGGTATTTGCTGCCTTGCGTGTACAGCTCCAGCTGCGCCAGTGTTTGGTTGGTGAATGAGCTCGACATCACGAACGACGGGTGTCCCGTGCCGCAGCCCAGATTCACCAGCCGGCCTTCGGCGAGGATGATCAGGCGTTTGCCGTCGGGGAAAATCACATGGTCAACCTGGGGTTTGATGTTTTCCCACTTGTACTGCTTCAGGTTGGCGATTTCGATTTCCGAATCGAAGTGGCCGATGTTGCAGACGATGGCGTTGTTTTTCATCCGCTTCATGTGGTCGTGGTTGATCACGCCCAGATTGCCGGTGGCGGTGACGAAGATGTCAGCCTTGTCGGCGGCATAGTCCATGGTCACGACGCGGAAACCTTCCATCGCCGCCTGCAGCGCGCAGATCGGATCAACTTCGGTCACCCAGACCTGGGCCGACAGCGCGCGCAGCGCCTGGGCGCTGCCCTTGCCGACGTCGCCGAAACCGCAGACCAGTGCGACCTTGCCGGCGATCATCACGTCGGTGGCGCGTTTGATCGCGTCAACCAGTGATTCGCGGCAGCCGTAGAGGTTGTCGAACTTCGATTTGGTGACCGAGTCATTGACGTTGATCGCCGGGAAGGGCAGACGGCCTTCTTTTTCCATCTGATACAGGCGGTGCACGCCAGTGGTTGTCTCTTCAGTGACGCCTTTGATGTTTTTCTCGATGTTCGAGTAAAAGCCGGGTTGTTCTTTCAGCGTCTTGCGCATCGCTGCGAAGAGGACGACTTCTTCCTCATTCGTGCCGTCCGGCGGTTGTGTCTTGTTGCGCTCGTGCTGCGCGCCCAGTGTGACCAGAAGCGTGGCATCGCCGCCGTCGTCGAGGATCATGTTCGGCGTGCCGCCGTCCGACCATTCCAGAATGCGATGGGTGTAATCCCAGTAGTCCTCCAGCGTTTCACCCTTGTAGGCGAAGACGGGGATGCCGCTGGCAGCAATAGCGGCGGCAGCATGATCCTGGGTCGAGAAAATATTGCACGACGCCCAGCGGATGTCGGCGCCCAGATCGGCCAGCGTTTCGATCAGCACCGCGGTCTGGATGGTCATGTGCAGCGAACCGGCAATACGCGCGCCCTTGAGCGGCTTCTTGCCCTTGTATTCTTCGCGGATCGCCATCAAACCGGGCATTTCGGTTTCGGCAATGGCGATTTCCTTGCGGCCGAAGTCGGCCAGTGACATATCGGCGACTTTGTAGTCGGCGGCTTTTGCGTTCATTTCAGACTCCTGGATAGTTTGGCGGGCGCCGTTCCCAGCATGCCGTCCGAGCCTGGCCGTGTTGTGGGTCTGGAAATTCAACCCACCCGGTCGCAGCGCCCCTCGGGAGCATGTTTTAAATGATGCGTTTTCGGTGTTACAAAAAGCAAAGCGCCCGCACCGTTTCCGGTGCGAGCGCCGTTGATATCTTTGCTGAGCCTGGCCGGTGATGGGGCTTAAACCCCACCCGGTCGCAACGCTCCTCAGCGGGGCGGATTATACCTTATTTAATTCCAGCATCCGCCTTCAGGGCTGCCGCCTTGTCGGTGTGCTCCCAGGTGAATTCCGGCTCGTCGCGGCCGAAGTGGCCGTGAGCAGCGGTTTTCGTGTAGATCGGGCGCAGCAGGTCGAGCGATTGAATGATGCCTTTCGGACGCAGGTCGAAGTGTTTCTCGACCAGTGCGCCGATCTTGTCGTCGCTGATCTTGCCGGTGCCGAAGGTGTCGACCAGCACGCTGACCGGTCGCGCCACGCCGATAGCGTAGGCGACCTGGATTTCACATTTGGTGGCGAGGCCGGCGGCCACGATGTTTTTCGCGACATAACGCGCGGCGTAGGCGGCCGAGCGGTCAACTTTCGACGGGTCCTTGCCTGAAAACGCACCGCCACCGTGGCGTGAAAAGCCGCCATAGGTATCGACGATGATCTTGCGGCCGGTGAGGCCGGTGTCGCCCTGCGGGCCGCCAATGACGAAGCGACCGGTCGGGTTGATCAGATACTTGGTGTCCTTGGTGATCATGTTCTTCGGCAGTACGGGCTTGCAGACCTGCTCGATGATCGCTTCGGAGAGTTCCTTGTGGCCGATGTCTTCACGATGCTGGGTTGAGATGACAACCGTGTCGATGTGGTGCGGCTTGCCATCGACGTAGCGAACGGACACCTGCGATTTTGCGTCGGGGCGCGCCCACGGCAGACGGCCGTCGCGGCGCAGCTCGGCATGGCGCTCCATCAGGCGGTGCGAGTAATAAATCGGCATCGGCATCAGTTGCGGCGTTTCGTCACAGGCGAAACCGAACATCAGGCCCTGGTCGCCGGCGCCCTGGTCGAGATCGAGGCCCTTGCCTTCGTCCACGCCTTGCGCAATGTCCGGTGATTGCTGGTCGTAACACACCATGACGCCGCAGCTCTTGTAGTCAAAGCCGATTTCGGAATCGTCATAACCAATCTGTTTGATGACCTGGCGCGCGACTTTTGCGTAATCAACGCGTGCGCTGGTGGTGACCTGGCCTGCAAGCACCACGAGGCCGGTATGGGTCAGCGTTTCCGCGGCAACGCGGCCGTTTTTGTCTTCAGCAAGAATGGCGTCGAGCACAGCATCAGAGATCTGGTCGGCGATTTTGTCGGGATGGCCTTCGGAAACGGATTCGGAAGTGAACAGGAAATTGCTCATGGCTTTGAGTGTCGTCGCGGAAAGTTGATGGGGGGGTGCGGCAAAAAGGCCGCTAGAATAGCATATAACCCCCGATTTATTAACGGATTTCCCCGACCTGATGCCCCTGTTGTCCGTATTGATGCGCCTGGGCGCACGTATGCCCTTGGTGGCGCTGCATTTTTTTGGCGCGGCGTTGGGCTGGCTGGTCTACGGGGTTTCGCGAACCTATCGCCGCCGTTGCCGCGAAAACCTCAAGAGCAGTGGATTGTGTGCCGTGGAGACGGCTTATCGCGAAACCCTGCATGCTGCGGTTGCCGAAACCGGTAAAAGCATCACGGAACTGTGCCGCGTCTGGTTCGGGCAGGATGAAGAGATTGACCGGATTGTCCGCTGCGACGACTGGAATGTTGTGGAGTCGGCGCTTGGCGGCGGCAAAGGGTTGATTTTTTTGACACCGCACCTGGGATGTTTTGAGATTTCAGCCTTGTATGGCGCACGCCGTTTGCCGCTGACCATACTGTACCGGCCACCCAAGCGCGCCGGTCTCGAAGCCTTGATGCAGGCCGGTCGTCAGCGTGCGCAGGTCAAGCTGGCGCCGGCCAATCTGCACGGCGTACGCCTGTTGATCAAGGCACTGCGTCGCGGCGAGGCGATCGGCATATTGCCCGACCAGGCGCCGGGTGTCGGTGAAGGGGAATGGGCGGATTTTTTTGGCCGCCCGGCCTACACGATGACACTGGTTTCAAGGCTGCAAGCCTCGACCGGCGCTGCGGTCGTGATGGCTTTTGCCGAGCGCTTGCCGCAGGGCGCCGGGTATCGCCTGCATCTGGAGCGTGTGTCAGCCGATCCCCTGAATCCCGCCGCGCTGAATCGGGCCGTGGAACAGGTGGTGAGCCGCTGTCCGGCGCAGTACCTGTGGGGTTACAACCGCTACAAGGTGCCGGCCGGCGCTGAACCGCCGCCGGTGACTGCATGATGACGCGCATCGGGCTGGGCCTGATCTGGCTGCTGCACTGGCTGCCGCTATCCATACTGGCGCCGCTGGGTCGTGCTGCTGGCCTCTTGCTTTATGTGCTTGCGGCGGAGCGCCGTCGTGTGGTGCTGACCAATCTGCGGCTGTGTTTTCCGGAACTGAGCGAAACCGAAAGGGTGACGCTTGCGCGCAATCACTTTGCGGTGTTCATGCGTAGTCTCCTTGAACACGGGATTCTGTGGTGGGGCAGTCATGCGCGCGTATTGCGCACGGTGCGTATCGAAGGCCTGGAAAACTGGCAGGCGGTTGCGGGGCGACCGGTCATTTTTCTCGCACCGCATTTTGTCGGACTGGATATGGGCGGCATACGCATTGGTGCCGAGCACCGCGTCGTGTCGGTATACAGCAAGCAGAAGAATCCGGCTTTCGACGCGGTGCTGTATCACGGCCGCACCCGTTTCGTGATGCCGGACCTGTATTCGCGCCAGGATGGTATCCGGCCGGTCGCAAAAGCGATCAAAAAAGGTTTGCCGTTTTATTACCTGCCCGACATGGACTTCGGCGAGCGCGATTCGATTTTTGTGCCCTTCTTCGGCGTGCCGGCAGCAACGATTACGGGGCTTGCACGCATTGCGACATTGACCGGCGCAGTGGTCGTGCCGGCAGTCACCACGCAACTGCCCGGTGGCAGCGGCTATGTGTTGCGCTTTCATCCGGCCTGGGAGAACTTTCCCAGCGGCGACCTCGCCGCTGACACACGGCGCATGAACGGATTTATCGAAGAGCGGGTGCGCGAAATGCCGGAGCAGTATTACTGGCTGCACAAACGGTTCAAGACGCGGCCGCAGGGTGAGCCGCGGTTTTATTGAAATGTCCCGTCACCCGGACGGAATTTCACGGCTCGCGGATGACGATGTCGAGGCCGTATCCGCGCTCGCCAGCGTGATCTGGCGTGCGCATTACCCGGGCATCATCAGTGTTGCGCAGATAGAATACATGCTGGCGCAGCGTTACGACGCCCGGGTGATTCGCGAGGAACTCGCGCAACCCGATGTGTGGTGGTACAAAGAAGTGCAGCAGCAGCGCATGATCGCTTACATGGCCCTGCAGTTGGAGCCCGGTGGCGCTTCGATGAAAATCGACAAGCTGTATGTGCATCCGGCGCGGCAACGCAGCGGCAGCGGCGGGCGTTTGATCCGGCAGGCAGTTGATGCCGCAAGGGCTGAATGTTGCGGGGAATTGGTGCTGGCGGTGAACCGCAACAATGCGTCGGCGATTGCGGCCTATTCGAAGTACGGCTTCAACATACGCGAAGCCGTGGTCAAGAACATCGGCGGCGGATTTGTAATGGATGATTACATCATGGTGAAAGCGCTTTGAGCATGTTTCAGAATCCCGATGCGGCGGCGCGCTGCGCATTGCTGAAAAAAACAGCCACCATTGCCGTGGTCGGTCTCTCGCCGAATGCCGCGCGGCCGAGTTATGGTGTTTCGAAGTCCATGCAGGAATTCGGTTTTCGCGTGATTCCGGTCCATCCGGCTGCTCAGGAAATTCTCGGTGAAAAAGTCTATCCGTCGCTGAAAGACATTCCCTTTCCAATCGATCTGGTGGATGTATTCCGCAGTGCCGAATTCATTGACGGCGTCGTCGATGAGTGTCTGGCGCTCGGCATCAAGGCAATCTGGATCCAGGAAGGTATTGTCAACGAGCCAGCTGCGGCGCGTGCACTGGCCGGCGGTATGACCGTGGTAATGGATCGCTGCATCTACCGCGATTACCGGGACTATTGCCGATAAATGCGGCCGATAAATGCGACCGCCGAATTCGCGGCGAGACCGAATACGATGCGATTGAAATTCACAAAAATGCACGGTCTGGGCAACGACTTCGTGGTGCTCGATGCCACGGTTGCGCCCATTGAACTCACAATCGCGCAGCTGCGTTTTGTTGCCGACCGCCATTTCGGCGTCGGTTGCGACCAGTTGTTGATGGTCGAGCGAGCGCGCACGCCGGATACGGATTTTTACTACCGGATATTTAATGCGGATGGCGGTGAGGTCGAGCAGTGTGGCAACGGTGCGCGCTGTTTTGTGCGTTATGTGCATGACCGAGGGCTGACTTCAAAACCAGTCATCCGTGTGGGCACGCTCGGCGGCGTGATCGAACCCCGGCTTGAGGCTGATGGCCGGGTCACCGTCAATATGGGGGTGCCGCGTTTCGACCCCGCGCAGATTCCGTTTGAGGCCCCCGCCGAGGCCGCGCTCTACGATCTGACGGTTGATAAAAAAGTATTAAAAATCAATGCTTTATCTATTGGCAATCCACACGCTGTTCAGCTCGTGGCGGATGTCGATGCCGCGCCGGTGACGAGTGAGGGCCCGTTGATTGAATCGCATGCGCGGTTTCCGCAGCGCGTGAACGCCGGATATATGCAGGTCATCGACCGTACGCATATCCGCCTGCGCGTCTATGAGCGTGGTGCCGGCGAAACACTGGCCTGCGGCACCGGCGCCTGTGCGGCTGTGGTTTCGGGAATCCTGCGAGCCCTGCTCGATGCGCGGGTCACAGTGTCAACGCGAGGCGGTGACCTCGTTATATCATGGGCGGGTAAAGGCCTGCCGGTGTTGATGACGGGGCCTGCGGTAACTGTTTTTGACGGCGAAATTGATTTACCAAACTGACCAGCAAGCAAGGAATAGCGACTGATGAATCCCAGCGACGTAGCGGCATACCTGAAGGAACACCCGGACTTTTTCGAGAACTATG
>CAMAYE010000006.1 GCA_945862135.1 Bordetella parapertussis | reverse complement strand
TGGGCCAGCGGGTAATCGCCGAAAACCGTCCCGGGGCCGGCTCCATCGTTGGCAGCGAGGCGGTTGCGCGTGCCGCTCCCGACGGTTACACGCTGCTGACCGCGATCAGCAGCATGACCATCCAGCCATCGATGCAGAAAAACCTGCCTTTCGACCCGCTGCGTGATTTCACGCCGATCAGCCAGTTCGTGGTGTTGCCCAATATGCTGGTTGGCCATCCGTCGATGCAGCCAAAAAACATCAAGGAACTGATTGCGTATTCGAAGGCGCGCCCCGGAAAGCTGGAGTTCGGCTCGGCGGGCACGGGTTCCAATCTGCATCTGTGCATGGAAATGTTCCTGAGCATGGCCGGGCTGAAGATGGTGCATGTGCCGTACAAAAGCGCGAGCACGGCGATTGCCGACCTGATGGCCGGGTATGTGCCGTTCATGGTGACCAATATGATCGTCGGCACGCAGCAGCTCAAGGCCGGCCGCGTGCACGCCTACGGCGTGACCAGCGCCGTGCGTTCGAAGATCGCTCCGAACATTCCGACCATCGCCGAACAGGGCGTGACCGGTTACGACGCGGTCCAGTGGTACGGCCTGATGGGCCCGGCGGGCCTGCCCAAGGACATCGTCGCCAGATTGAACAAGGCCGTGGTGTTCGCGCTGCATGACCCCGGCGTGCGCGAACGTTTCCACGCCAGTGGCGCCGACCCGGTTGGCAACTCGCCGGAAGAATTTTCGGCACTGGTGCGATCCGAGGTGACCAAATGGGCGAAGGTGGTGCAGGCTGCAGGAATCAAGCCCGAGTAGGTTTTTTGCTGCAAAGCCGGCGCGGCTTTTCCTCGCTCGGGTTTCACTTTGCAGGGAAATCATTTTTAGAGGCTGGTGATGTCAAAAGCAAAAAGCGCACTGCAGAGCGTAAGCATGATTACTTTCGGTGGCGGATATTCGCTGCCGGCGTGGGTGGCGCAGCGCCAGGGTTTTTTTGCGAAGCACGGTATTGAAGTCAGTATCACGCACACGCCGAATTCCGTATTCCTGATGAAAAACCTGATCGAAGGCAAATTCGATCTGACGGTGACGGCGATGGATAATCTTGTCGCCTATCAGGAAGGACAGGGCGAAGCGGCGTACGAAGGCGAATGCGATCTTGTGGCCTTCATGGGTGTTGATGACAGCTTCCAGAGCCTGATGGCCAGTCCCGACATCAAATCCGTCGCGGATCTGCGCGGGAAAAAGATCGCGGTGGATGCACTGACTACCGGTTATGCCTTCATCCTGCGCGAGATGATTGCGCGTGCCGGTATGAGCGATGCCGATGTGACCTATGAGCGCACCGGCGGCGGTCCGATGCGACTGAAGGCCATGCTCGACGGCAATTACGCGGCGGGTCTGCTGGCGACGCCGCTGGACAAGATTGCTGCAAATCAGGGTTTTACGAAACTGGGGACCGCGCGTGAGCTGCTGGGTCGCTACCAGGGTCGCACGGGTTTTGCGCAGCGGTCGTGGATCAAGAACAACGAGGCCGCGGTGATCGGATTCATGCGTGGTTATCGCGATGCCATGAACTGGCTGTATGACCGCAACAATCGCAGCGCGGCGGCCGGGTTGTTGATGGACAACGATTCATCGGTGACTCCGGAACTGGCGCAGCTTTCGCTCGACATCCTGCTCGACGAAAAGGGCGGCTTCTGGCGCGAACTCGCGCTGGACCTCGAAGGCATACGTACCGTGCTGGCCTTGCGCACGCGTTTCGGTGTGCCGCAGAAAACGCTGACCGATCCGCTGCGTTACGTTGACCTGGAACTGCACCGCAAGGCCTTCGGCGGCTGAACATCGCCAAAGGCCAGCGTAATCAGTTGCGGTGCTTTACGTCTGACGCATCACGTCCGGTGCACCACCGGCGCCAGGTTGTTCTGGTCGATCATCACGTCGACGATCGCCGGCTTGCCGCTGGCGAAGGCACGTTGAATCGCGCCTTCGAGGTCCTGAGGGCGGGTGACGTGTTCGCCGTTGGCACCGAAAACTCTGGCCAGTGCGCCGAAATCCGGATTCTTGTAATCGACGGCGAAGTAACGCCCGCCGAAGTGTTCGTTCTGGAATGCACGTTCGTTGCCGAGGCCCTGATCGTTGAACACCACGTAAACCACGGCGATGTTTTCACGCACTGCGGTTTCGAGTTCGCCGATATTGCACATCGCACCCATGTCACCCGAGGCGCACAGCACCGGGCGGTTCGGCTGCGCCAGTTTTGCGCCCATGGCGATGGGCAAAGATCCGCCGACCGATGCCCAGTCGTCGATGCACATGAACGAGTTGGGCATGTAACTCTTGAAATAGGTGCGGACATGTTTGCCGCCGTTGCCGGCATCTACAACGAGAATGCCGTCCTTCGGCAGTACTTTGCGGATGGTGTGGGCGACAAACTGCGGCTGGATCGGTTCCATGTCGGGCTTGAGCACGGCAGTGATCTCGGCATCGAATTCAGCGCGTGCTTTGGCGACATCGACCCAGGGCGTACGCGCTTTGCCTTTGGCGGCGCGTTCGGCAAGCCCTTTGATGAAGCTGGCGGCCGAACCGGCGACGCCGAGTTCCACCGGGAACACGATGCCGATCTGCCCTGGCGCCGAGGTGTTGTGGATGATCTTCGCGCTTTCACTGAAGATGCCGTACTTGTACATCGTCGAGAACACGTCGAAGTGCGCACCGATGGCGATGATGACGTCGGCCTTGGGTGCGTTCTTGTTGGCGCTGCTGAAGGCGTTGCGGCCCAGCGGGCCGAGCGCCAGCGGATGGGTCGAGGGGAATGCATCTGGTGAATACTGCAGTACGGTGACCGGAATGCCGGTGACGGTGGCGAGCTGCTCCATGGCCGCGACCGCGTTTTCTTTCATTACGCCCCGGCCGATGACGAACAGCGGACGTTCAGCTTTGCTGATCATGGCCCAGGTGGCATCCATCTGCGCCGGATCGCATACCGCCGGCACGGTATTGCGGTACGCTGCGGGCGCGGTGGTTTCCGGCGTGACTTGTTGCAGCAATACTTCGCTGGCGGCTTCAATATGCGTCGGACCCTGTGGTTCGGTCAGCGCGACACGGAATGCCTTGCGCACGGCTTCCTGGATTTTTTCCGGGTAGGGGATGCTGTAGGCCCATTTGGTGATGGGTTTCATGAGCGGAATCTGGTCCATGTCCTGCGTCGCGTCACGTTCGCGCATGACGCTTTCCTGCACGCCGGTGATGCTGATCACCGGCACATTGCCCTTGAAGGCGGCAGCGGTAGCGGTGACGATGTTGGTGATGCCCGGGCCTTCGGTGACGGTAACCACGGAGGGTTTGTTTGCAGCGCGGGAAAAACCGTAAGCCATGAAGGCTGCGCCCTGTTCGTGGCGGGTCAGAATGAAGCGAACCTGAGGTGTGGCACGCAATTCATCAAGAATGGCCAGATTCTGTGTGCCGGGAATGCCGAAGACATGGTCAATGCTTTCGCGCAGCAGGCCGTCGACCAATGCGCGCGCGCCGGTAATGGTCGGCCCGTTGGTTTTTTCCTTGGTGCTGAAACCCATGATGTATTTCCTTGGTGGCGTGGTTCTTGAAGAGAGCCGATGTTAATCCAAAAAAACCATTCTCCGGGGTGATGTGGTCCACCAAATGAAATGATGAGTCGAATCAATGGAGACATAGACGGGATTTGATTGCGTTTCCCTTGTCCTGGTGCTCCAATGCTTTCAGAAGCCGGGCGACACCGGCACCATTTCCGGAGGAGATTGATGAATATCCGAATTTTGAATGTCTTGATCGGCGCATTGATCTTGGCCGCGATGCTGCCTGCAGCGGCACAGAACTTTCCAGTGCGTCCGGTGCGTATGGTGGTCCCCTATCCGCCGGGCGGCGCCAACGACATTGTGGCCCGGCTGGTTTCTCCGACGCTGACCCAGCAACTCGGCCAGCAGGTTATTGTCGATAATCGTGGCGGCGGCAATACGCTGATCGGTTCGGAGATCGTCGCCAAATCCGCCCCCAATGGTTACACGCTGCTGGTGGTCGCAGCGGGACATGCGATCAATCCAGCCCTGTACACAAAGCTGCCTTACGACACGGCGCGCGATTTCGTGCCTGTCGCGCAATTCGGTGATGGCGCCTACGTATTTGTAGCGCATCCCGGTGCCGGGGTGTCGACCAGCGCGGAATTGATCGCGCTGGCGAAATCAAAACCCGGGCAGGTGTCCTATGCTTCATCCAGCACGGGCAACCTGACGCATCTTGCGGCGGAGCTTTTCAATTCGCTGGCCGGCATAAAAATGCTGCATGTGCCGTATAAAGGCGGCAATCCGGCAATGGCTGATCTGCTGGGCGGACGGGTGCAGGTGTTTTTCTCGACGGTAGCAGTGGCGCGGCCGCATCTGCAGTCCGGCAAGATAAAAGGTCTGGGGGTGACGACCGGCAAGCGCACCCCGGCATTGCCGAACGTGCCGACGATTGCTGAATCGGGATTACCCGGTTATGCAGTCAGCGGCTGGTACGGGGTCGTCGCGCCGAAAGGCACGCCCAAAGCGGCGATCGACAAGCTCCATGCCGCGGTGCTGGTGGCGGTCCGCCAGCCAGATATTCGCGAAAAACTTCTTGGTGTGGGTGTCGAGGCAACCGAGGTTTCACCCGCTGAATTTGGAAAACTGATTGATGCTGATATTGCCAAGTGGAACAAAGTCGCCAAGCCGCTGAAAATCAGCATGGAATGACGGCTGGAACCCGGATCAAAAAAAGCCCCGTTGCGACGGGGCTTTTTGCTGGAGCGTTTATTTTTTATGCTGCTTTTTTCTGCAACGCACGCAATTGTTTGGCAATGAACTGCTTGACCATTTCGTGTGACAGGTCGGCTTCCGGGCTGGGCACCGCTGTCCATTCGTGTTCGCTGTTCTTGAAAATCTCCAGTTGGCAGTCGCCGCCCGCGGCGCGGTAGGTCGCGGCGAATTTCTCCTGGATCTCCGGAATCACATTGTCGTCGTGTCCGCCCTGCATGATCAGCATCGGCAGCATGACCACCTTTTCCTTGCGATCAAGGATTTCCTGCGGATTGCCTTCGTGGATGGTTTCCGGGGGATTGAAAAAGGTGTCCGACTTTTTCATCATTTCCTTGTTGCCCATTTTTTCGGCCTGGGCGCGGCGCGCCACCGGGTTGCTGATCGGCGAGCGTGTGGCAATGTAGACGGCAGTGGCGTCGACGTTTGGCGCTTCCGGCAGCGGAATCGCCGCGTATTTCGGATCATGTGGCTTCATGCCGATCAGCTGGGCAACATGGCCGCCGCTGGAGCTGCCAAGGATGCCGAAGTGGGTGATGTCGCCGTTCAATTCCGTGGCCTTGTTTTTGAGCCAGCGGATCGCGTAGTGGGCGTCCTGGATGCAGGCCGGGTAGGGCGCTTCATCGGACAGGCGCATGTCGGGCGACATCACCAGCATGCCGGAGGCTGCAATGGCACGTGCCATGGGTTCATTGGCGTAACGGTCCTTGCGGCTCCATGCCCCGCCGTGCAGGTCGATCAATACGGGGAAGGGGCCGGGTCCCTGCGGTTGGTAGAAGCGGGCGATCAGGGTGCGTTTTGCGGACTTGCGCAATTCGACTTCCCAGCATTTGACGGCGAACAGGTTGTCGGGGTTGTATGAAACGGTCATGGACTTCTCCGGACGGGTGCAGGTGGCGAAAAGGCCATATCATAAGCCTTCCCGTGCAGGTGCTGCACGGGAAGGCAACCGTAGTCCACTATCCATAAACTCTAAGGGAAACTTCTCATGCTTTGGGTCATTACCTGCGTCGACAATCCGAACACTGCAGCTATTCGCAGCAAGGTGCTGCAGCCGCATCGCGATTACCTCGCCAGCCAGAAGTCGATCATCGTGCTTTCCGGCGCGACGCAGAACGACGAGGGTACTGAGGCCATCGGCAGTGCTTTCATACTCAACGTAAACAGCCGCGCCGAGGCGAAGAAATTTTCCGATGGTGATCCGTTCACCCAGAACGGCGTCTTCAAGAGCGTTACCATCACACGCATGCGCAAGGGGCAGTGGAATCCTGAGGTTGCTGAAGGCGCGTGACCAGCCTAAAGCCGTCGAATTGCCGTGAATTCGGAAAATTTCTATGCGACGCTGCCGGTCATCACCGAATTTGAGGCGGTGACGCGGGCGGAAAGCTTCGGTGCTTTGCCCGCTGACTGGCATGTCGCATTTTGCGATGTGCGTAATTCAACAGCTGCAGTGGCGGCGGGAAATTATCGTAATGTCAATTCGATCGGGGCAGCCGCGATTACCGCGGCCATCAATGCCGCGAATGGCGTTGATATTCCGTTCAGCTTCGAGGGTGATGGCGCAGTGATTTGTGTGCCGCCGCGCCTGCTCGACCCCATACGTTCAGCGCTGGCGAAGACGCGCGAAGTGGCGCGAGATGCCTTCGGGCTGGATCTGCGCATCGCAACGGTTCCAGTTGCTGAAATTCCCGCAGGTTTCAGCTTGCGCGTGGCACGTTATCAGGTATCGGAAAACTATGTGCAGGCGGTGTTTTCAGGTGGCGGCATTGCCTGTATCGACGCCATCGTCAAGGATCCGGCAACCGCTGAGCGGTATGTAATTGCGCCGGGTAGCGTCGAGCCGAAGGGCAGTTTCGATGGGTTTGAGTGCCGCTGGCAGGATATTCCGAGCCGGCATGGAGAAACGGTGAGCCTGATGGTGCTGGCGCTGCATCACGAACCTGAGCGCGCTGCCGGGGTGTACCGGGAGGTCATTGGCAAGGTCCGCGAAATTTATGGCAATGAGGAGGACTGTCATCCAGTATCACTGCCACAACTGGCACTGACCCTCAGCGGCAGGCTGCTTGCTGACGAGGCTGGAATTCGCGCTGCTGGCAAAGGTATTCTCGGCCGCTGGCGCTGGGTGATGCACACGCGGCTGATGGTGATTGCTGGCTGGGTGTTGATGCGTTTGGGCATTCGTACCAAGGATGCCGACTGGAGCCGTTACAAGCCGGATCTCGCGCGCAATACCGATGTGCGAAAGTTCTCTGATATCTATCGCCAGATTCTTTCCGGAACGACTGCACAAAGGCTTGCACTGGATGCCTGGTTGCAGGAGCGTTTCAAGCAGCGGCAATTGTTGTACGGACTGCATGTTGCCGATCGCGCGCACATGACCTGTCTGGTCTTTGATTATTCAGGACGCCATCTGCATTTTATTGATGGTGCCGACGGCGGATTGTTTCTGGCCGCAAAGGCATTCAAGAATCGCGCCGCGCAGTTCGTCAGTCGCACGGGCGTGTGATGCGTTTATTTGTAAAATATTGTTTATAAACATTATTTTTAGCTCTTTGGGTTTTGTTATACCGGACCCTGAGCAAAAGATATTGTCCAGCCAATAATAATCCGGACACAGATCCGATTTTTGGGAGGGGTTATGAACCGCGTATTGCCGAAACTGTTGCTGCTTGCTGCCGTACTGCTCCCGCTGCATGTGGTTGCGCAGGACTATCCGACACGACCGATACGCGTGATCGTTCCTTTCCCGCCAGGCGGTGCTGCCGACACAATGGCGCGTTTGATTACCCCGTCCATGTCGAAAACATTCGGACAGAACATGGTGATCGAGAGCCGTCCGGGCGCCAATACCGTGATTGCCACGGAATTGGTGTCGCGCGCACCGGCCGACGGTTATACCTTGCTGGTCATGGCGACGAGTTACAGCGTGAACCCGTTTGCCTATACGAAGCTGCCATACGATCCCTTGCGCGATTTTCAGGGGGTGACGCGCATGGTTTACAACCCGCTGATCTTCTGTTCGCATCCCTCCTTGCCAGTGAAAAACATGAAGGAACTCGTTGCACTGGCCAAGGCCCGGCCCGGTCAATTGACCTGGGCGGTGTCGAGCATCATCGGCGGCGGACGCATCGCCGGTGAACTGTTCATTGATGTCGCAAAAATTGACATGATCAATGTACCTTTCGGCGGTGGCGCACCGGCAGGAACGGCAACGCTTGGCGGTCATACCAGCATGCTGGTCGGCAACGTGCTGGAATGCGTGCCGCATGTGGCCTCGGGCCGACTGCGCGCCCTTGCGGTCACTTCTGCGCGGAGAGCGGACATTCTTCCCGATGTCCCGACCATTGATGAATCGGGCTGGCCGGGTTTCGAATCGCTGAACTGGTTCGGCGTCATGGTGCGGACGGGTACGCCGCGTCCGATTATCGACCGGCTTTCTGCGGAAATCGGCAAAGTGCTTCAAACGCCTGAATCACGGGTGGCGCTGATGAAGCAGGGATTTACTGCCGGCACCATGGCGCCAGCGGAATTCGATGCCTACATCCGCAACGAGATGCAGCGTAACGAGAGAATTGTCAGGAAGCTGAAGTTGAAGCTGGACTGATTTGATTCCCGGATGAAAAAAGGGCGGCGCAGGAATGCACCGCCCTTTTTCTGCGCAGCGACTTACTGAATTTTCTGCAGTGCCTCAAGCAGTTCGTCGTTGGGCAGGATGCCGCGCGGATCACCGACCTTGGCGTAGCGGATCACGCCAGCCTTGTCGATGATGAACCACGCGCGCTTGGCGCGCATGTAGCCGGCGATGCGCTTCGCGTCGCTGGCGAGTGCCGGATCATCGTTGAGTGCGCCATAGGCACGGGTCATCACGCGGCGGGTATCGCTCAGCAAGGGAAACTTCAGGCCGAGCTTTTCCACAAACACGGTGTTGGCGGCGTTGAAATCGACGCTGATGCCCAGAACCTGGGCATTGGTGGCCTCGAACTTGGGGAGGTCAAGCTGGAAGGCCACGATTTCGCTGGTTCAGGTGTCGGTAAAGGCGGCGATATAAAAGAACAGGACCATATTTTTCTTGCCAAGGTAGTCGCCCAAGGCAACCGGTTTTCCGGTCGTCGAAACAACGGAAAAGTCCGGCGCCTTGTCATCCGCTTTCAGTGTTTGCGCCTGCGCTGGTGTCGCGAACAGCGTGGCCATGCCGAGCATTACGGCGACCAGCCAGGGGCGCAGGGGAGCGTTTGTGGTCATTGCGGTCTCCAGGGTTGTGACTACTTGTTGCGGGCAAGATTGCGCGCGTAGTTGCGCAGCTCGGCACCGTCGAAATCGACATGGCCTGTGGTGCGGGCCCGGATCATGCCTTTGGCGTCGACCACTACTGTCGAAGGCACACCGCGCACGCCAAATCCCCGCGCGACTTCCATGTTCAGATCGAGCAAGGCGGGCATGGTGTATCCGCCTTTGGCAAAAACCGGCCTGACTGCAGCCTCACCGGTGCCGTCAATCGATACCGTGATGACCTGGATGCCGTCTTTTTTCAGTTCGTTATGTGCCCTCTGCACGGAGGGCATTTCACTGACGCAGGTGCTTCACCAGGACGCCCAGAAGCGGATGACCGTAACCTTGTTGCGCAGGTCGGTATCGCTGCTGCTGGTGCCGCCAAGCCCGGTAATCTTGAATGCGGGAATGGGTGTTGGCGGGTTTACTTGTTGCAGCGAATTAGCGGTCGCTTCAAAGGGTGTTGAAGAAAAAAACAGACCGGTGACAAGAATGGCGGCGAGACTGTTTGTGAATCGCATATAACCTCCGGTAGGCCGATGCGAAATGGCATCGCGGGACGATTCTAACGCGATTGCACGGCCAGACAAGGCGGGGTTTTTTCTGCCTCCGCCTTGTCGTGGACGTCCCGCATGCGCTACCGCGGTTCGATACCGGCGGCCTTGGCAATTGCGGCGAAACGCTTTACGTCTTCGCTGAACAGTTTGGCCCATGCTTCCGGAGAGTCGCCGTTGGGCTCGTAGCCGTTGTCAACGAAATGAGCGTGAACTTTGGGTTCCTGCAGTGCCTTGTGCACCGCCTGCTGCAGCTTGCGGGCGATCGGCATCGGCAATTTTGCCGGGCCGAACATGCCGTGCCAGCCGGCGTCGGCAACATATCCGTTGACGGTTTCGCCAATGGTCGGGATTTCGGGGAGCGAGGACAGACGTTTCGCGCCGGTGAAGGCAATCGCGCGAACACGTCCCGCCTTGTGCTGTGGTACGCCGACCGAACCCGCGGGGAAATGAACCTGCACTTCACCGCTGGCCACGGCTGCGACCGCAGGGCCGCCGCCCTTGTAAGGCACATGCAGCATGTCGATTTTGGCCATGCTGTTGAGCAGCGCGCCGGCCAGATGCTGGCCGTTGCCCACGCCTGCGGTGCTGTAGCGCAGAGGCTGCTTTTTTGCGGCTTCGATCAGCTCGGCGGTGTTCTTGACCGGCAATTGCGGATGCACGACAACGAGGTAGCCCAGACCGGTGGCGACATTGGTGATGGGCGTAAAGTCGCGCAAGATGTCAAAGGGCATTTTTTTCAGGATTGCCGGATTGACGGCGAAACCGAAAGATGTGTTCAGCACAGTATAGCCGTCGGGTGTTGCCCCCTTGACGACATCGGCACCAATGATGCCATTGGCACCGCCGCGGTTGTCGATGACGAAGGTTGCGCCGATTTCGGTCTCGACCTGGCGGAACAATACACGCGAAAACACGTCGACATTGCCGCCCGCCGGGAACGGTATGACGAGTCGAATGGGTCGGCTGGGGTATTGCTGTGCTGAAGCGGCGCCCGTCAGCAGGATTGCGAACAGGACAAGAATGATGCGAATGCTGCAAGTCATGATCTCTCCTCCAATGTAGTACTGCACATGGGATGCCGTGTGCGCAGTTTTGGGTTCGCGCATCTCCGACGCACCCATTCTAGAGGCATTGGGACTGTCCTGGGCAACAAGTTTGAATGCGGTGCCGGGATGGGATAATGAGTCGACTGCAAATATTGCAAATCAGGCACAGGGAGTGATCAGTGAGAAAACCTTTGGTCTTGGTGACCGCGTCCACCGTTTCCGATCTTGCGCAGCGGTTGTTGCGTGAGGGCGGACTCGATATTGCATTCATGCCCGACAAGGTCGACGAAGGGGTGATGATCGAAGCGCTTGCGCGTCATCAGCCTGCCGCTCTGTTGCTGCGTGGGTCACCGCCGCTCAATGCCAAGGTGCTTGCTGCTGCCCGGGGGCTGAAGATCATTGCCAAACATGGCGCCGGGGTTGATTCTGTGGATATCGCGGCGGCGACGCGCGCCGGCATTGCGGTGATGGTGGCTGGCGGGGCCAACGCTGATGCGGTGGCAGAACATACGCTGGCACTGATGCTGGCTCTGACCCGGGAGTTGCCAAGATTTGATCGCGGCGCGCGGGCCGGTGAATGGCGCAACCTGCATCAGTTTGTCCGGGACTTCCGTACACGTACCGTCGGCATACTCGGTTACGGTCAGATTGGCGAACGCGCGGCGCGGCTGGCGCAGGCCTGCGGCGCCACGGTAATCATTCATACCCGATCGGCCCTGACGCCGCCCGCGGGCATGACGGTAGAGCCGGATCTGAACCGTTTTCTTGAAACGGTCGACATTGTCAGCCTGCATTGTCCGCTGACGGAAAAAACCCGAGGCATGATTGGCGCTGCGCAGTTTGTGCGGATGAAACCCGGGGCCTTGCTGATCAATACGTCGCGCGGCCCTGTCATTGATGAGCCGGCACTGGTTGAGGCCTTGAAATCGGGGCAACTGGCGGGAGCGGGACTCGACACTTTTGCGGTGGAGCCGCCAGATGTCGCGAATCCGCTGTTCGAATTGCCCAATGTCATTGTTACACCGCATGTGGCTGCAGTTACCACCGATGCCATGGTGCGCATGGGCACGATCTGCGCGAGCAATATCATCAGCTGGCTGCGCGGGGAAGTGCATGATCCGCGTAATTTTCTGAACCCGGAAGTTGGTTCCGTGGCGCCGGACACCATGCGGACCCTGGCCTAGACGCGACGGCACGGTCGCGGTATTTGTTGATCAGTTGAGTTCAGCGGTTTTCGCTATCGATGATGAATTGAAAAGGAGAAACATGAAAACAAGCACAGACAAGATCGTCGCGAAGCAGGAAGGCCCGATCGGCTTTCTGATTTTCAACAATCCGGAGCGCCGCAATGCAGTGTCGCTGGAGATGTGGCAGGCGGCTGGTGAAGTGCTGGCGGCATTTTCGAAAGACGACAACGTTCGTGTCATTGTGCTCGCGGGTGCCGGGGACAAGTCTTTTGTCGCTGGTGCCGACATCTCCAAATTCGAGGATGAACGTGCGAATGCCGAAGCCCAGGAGAAGTATGCAAAGGTTTCGTCCGGCATGCGCGCCATCCTGCGCGGTACCGGCAAACCCACAGTCGCCATGATCCGCGGTTATTGCATCGGCGGCGGCATGTCCCTGGCACTGAGCTGCGACATGCGCATCTGCTCGGACGATGCACAGTTCGGCATCCCTGCCGCACGTCTGGGTATTGGCTACGGCATGGAAGGACTACGCCGGCTGGTCGAGCTCGTGGGGCCGTCAGTCGCCAAGGAATTCATCTTTACCGCACGTCGCTACAAAGCGGACCAGGCGCTGCGAATGGGTATCGTCAACGAGGTGGTTCCGGTCGCTGAACTGGAAAGCACCGTACGTTCCTGGGCCCAGAGCATGGCCGAAAATGCGCCGCTATCGATTCTGACGGCAAAGCGCGTAGTTGATGAACTGATGAAGGATCCTGAGGACCGCGACAATGCCCTGTGTGATCAATTGGTGAAGGATTGCGGCGCGAGCGAGGATTTTATTGAAGGCCGACGCGCATTCATGGAAAAACGCAAACCGGTGTTCAAGGGGCGTTAATCGTGAAACACCGGCATTCCGCCGCGGGAACTCCTGATGTGGCTGAAAGCGGAAATTTCCATAGGGGTGAAAGCGATTCAGGCATCAAAGTTCACTTTCTTGAAAATCGCACATCAATCTGGCGGAGGTTGGCATGGTGAAACGCTGGAAGCAGCGTCCCGAGGGATCGAACTGGGGGGAGTTCGGTGCTGATGACCAGCACGGCAGGCTGAATCTGCTGACCCCGGCGCGCCGTCTTGCCGCATTGAAGGAGGTGCAGACGGGTCTGGTGTTCTGCCTGTCGCATCCGCTCGACAAACCCGGCGGCAGCGTACTCAACCCGTTCCGCAAGCCACCGCAATTTCATCCGGTGATCCGCGAGGGCAAGGTTTATTTCAACCTTGATATGGGCGAAACCAATCCGCGCTTCACCGATGTCGGTTCCGACGAGGCGATTTTTCTGTATTCACAGTATTCCACGCACTGGGACGGCTTCGCGCACAAGGGTACGCATTTCGATGCCGATGGTGATGGTATTGCAGAGAAAGTGTCATACAACGGTTTTCATCTGGTGGATGAGCAGGGGCGAGGACTTTACGGTGAAACAGGTGCACGGGCATTGTCAGTGGCTGCGATGGCCGAGACCGGCGTGCAGGGGCGCGCGGTGCTGATCGATCTGCGTCATCATTTCGGCGATGCACGTACCGACATTACTTACGAAATGCTTGAAAAGGTGATGAAGGAGGACGCAGTCACGGTCGAGCAGGGCGATATCCTGTGCCTGCATACGGGCCTCGGTCAGCTCATTCGAGACGCCGATGGCAAACTCGACAACGCGATCAAGATGCAGTGCGCGGTGCTCGATGGCCATGACAAACGGCTGCTGGAGTGGATTTCCGATACCGGTGTGGCTGCGATCGCGGCCGACAATCTTGCTGTTGAGCGTTCCGGCACCCTGGGTATTGATCCGCGCATGCCGCACCGCGGTCCGCAACTGCCTTTGCACGAGCATTGCCTGGTCAAGCTGGGCATCCATCTCGGCGAGCTGTGGTATTTCACCGAACTCGCGGCCTGGCTGCGCAAACACAAACGCAGCCGCTTCCTGCTGACTGCGCCCCCGCTGCGCATGCCTGGGGCGGCAGGCTCTCCGGTGACGCCGGTGGCGACGGTGTAACCCTCCCCCTCAAAGGGCTGCTGTTACGTTCTGTTACCGCCTTAATGTGTCCTGGATCACAAACAAACCGGCTTGCTGTGCGTAGTATTTCCATGCGCGCTGCGATGAGCGGTGCAACAGGAAAAAGGACATGACAATGAAGAAAAATTCGAGTTACTCAGTAATTGCAGCGGTTCTGATTGCGGCGGGAAGCCTGCTGGCGATGCCTGTCCACGCGGACAAGCCGTCCTGGGCCGGTGGTGGCAAGCCGGAAGGCGAGCAGGGCGGCAAGGGTCAAGGCCGCGACAAACAACAGGCTGGCGGCAAACAGCAAGGCAGTGGCAAGCAGAACGAGCAGTCGCAGAGCGGCAGCTATTTTGTCACCCAGCAACATACCGTCGTGCGTGATTACTACGTGCAGGAGTTCCAGGGCGGGAAATGCCCGCCCGGCCTCGCCAAAAAGAACAACGGTTGCATGCCGCCGGGGCAGGCGAAAAAATGGAGCATGGGCTATCCCTTGCCCCGTGACGTGGTTTATTACGACCTGCCGTCGCAGCTGGTGGTGCGGCTGGGGTCGCCGCCCTCGGGACACAAATATGTCCGGGTCGCTTCGGACATCCTGTTGATTGCCGTCGGCACCTCGATGGTGGTCGATGCGATCAGCGATCTCGGTCGCATGTAAGCACCAGCAAGGTTCGCGGATACGGACGGCATTGCCGTCCATATTTTTTTGTGCGGCCCCGGGACAGAATCGCGCGATCCCCGCCGCTGATGTAATCTTGGTTTCCGTTTTTGTCCGGTGACGCCATGAACACACGCAAGTTGCAGCGCGTTATCCCTTCTCAGGAAACCTCGGACGGCGCCGGGGTGAAGCTTCGCCGGAGCATCGGTCAGTCAGCGCAGGCTCGTCTGGATCCCTTTCTGATGCTCGACGAGTTCGGCACCGAAAACCCCGACGATTACATTGCCGGTTTTCCCAGTCACCCGCACCGCGGTTTCGAAACCGTGACCTATATGCTCGACGGTCATATGCTCCATGAAGACCATCTCGGCAATCGCGGCGACCTGAAAAGCGGTGATGTGCAGTGGATGACCGCGGGTCGCGGCATCATCCATTCCGAAATGCCGCAGCAGACCGAAGGCCGCATGAGGGGCTTCCAGCTGTGGATCAATCTGCCGGCCGGTGAAAAAATGAAAACTGCGGGATATCGCGATATCCCGGCGGCAACGATTCCGGCGCTGGAGTTGCCGGGCGGCGGGCGTGTCAAGGTGATTGCGGGAACCTTGCAAACGTCCGCAGGGGCAATGGCCGGTCCGATACAGGGACTCAGTACGGCACCGGTTTATTTTGATGTCGAGCTTGCGGCCAACGGTGTGTTCGAACACGACTTGCCTTCGGCCCACAATGCTTTTCTTTATGTTTACGAGGGCGATGTGCAGGTCGGTGCGGAGCCTGCGCGCGCCTTGCCCAGGCGCAGCGCCGGTGTGTTGTCGCCGGGTGATGCCGTCAAAGTGGTTGCGGCGGGCGAAGGCGCCCGGTTCATTCTGCTGGCTGCGCGTCCGTTAAATGAACCGGTGGCCCAGTATGGTCCGTTTGTGATGAACACCGCGGCAGAGCTGGAGCAGGCGGTGCGCGACTATCAGACGGGTCGGCTGACGGATTGATTCCGCAGGGCCCCGCCAGCCGGTGGCCGGCGGGGAGTTCCGGTTGTGATGCCCCGCTTACTGCGGCTGAATGCCTGCGACTTGCATGGCTTTCTTGTAACGCGCGATTTCCTTCGGCAGCAGATCTGCGAGAGGTGACAGTGCCAGCGGCCAGGCTTCAGCGCCCTGCGTGTCGAGGAATTTCTTCATGTCTGCGCTGGCGATGATCTTGTTGATCTCGGCATTGATGAACTTCAGCCGATCCGGGGACATGCCGGCAGGTGCGAAAGTACCCCACCACAGCTGATATTCGTACCCCGGCACGCCTTGTGAGGCGATGGTCGGGAGATCCGGGAACAGCGGTGATTTTTCCAGGCTGGTGACGCCGAGAATACGAATGCGTCCGGAGTCGCGCTGCGGCAGCAGGGCCGAAGAACTGGCGATGACGATTTCGACTTCACCCGATGCAATGGCCGTCACTGCAAGCGAAATGCCCTTGTAAGGCACGTGTTGCATTTTGACGCCTGCTGCCGCTGCAAACAGAGCGCCGGAGAAATGGTTGTTGCCGCCGGTACCCGATGAGCCATAGTTGAACTTGTCCGGATTCTTCTTGGCCAGAGCAATCAGTTCCTTGATGTTCTTCGCAGGCACCGAGGGGTGGAGCGCGAACAGCATCGGCGCGCGTGCAGTCATTCCGACGGGGATGATGGCCTTGGCCGGATCAAAAGGCAGTTTTGCGCGGACTGCAGCGGTGGCCGGATAGGATGAGGTATGGCCGAGCAGCGTATGGCCGTCAGGTTCCGCCTTGGTGACCATTTCGGTGCCGATCATGCCGCTGGCGCCCGGACGGTTGTCGACGATGACAGTGCGTCCCCAGGCTGTACCGAGACGCTGTGCAATTGCACGGCTCATCGCATCGGCTGATCCGCCCGCTGTGTAGGGTACGATCATGGTCAGAGTTTTTGACGGGAACGCCCCTTGCGCTGCGACATCGGTTGCGGTGACAAAGGACAGTGCAGCAAGTGTGGCAGCGCCGAGAGCCGCCGTTAGTGATTTGGATTGCATGAGCATTCCTCCGTTATCAGATTATTTGAACTACCCGGGTATTTTAATCCCAAGCCGGGGCACGGCCAGCAGGGTTTGCAATCCGGCCTTCGGGCTTGGCCAGGCCGTGAATGCATTTCATTTCGCCATCTGTGAGCCTGAAGTTCCAGATGTCGAGGTTTTGTGCGATGCGCTCAGGGTTTGACGAGCGGGGGATCGGTACAATGTTGCCCTGCTGTACCAGCCAGCGGAGCACGATCTGGGCGATGGTTTTCCCCTTGGACTGGGCGATTGAGGCGAGAACCGGATCATTGAACAGACGACCGCGGGCCAGCGGGCAATAGGCAGTGAAAATCATGCCGTGGCGCCGGCAGTAATCCAGCACTTTGGTCTGGTCCAGATAGGGATGGTATTCCGCCTGCAGCGTGGCCAGCGGCTCAGGACAAGTGTGACGCGCTTCTTCAAGCAGCGCGATGTTGAAATTGGCGACGCCGATATGGCGGGTCAGGCCGTCGCGCTTGGCTTTGGCCAGTGCTTCCATGGTTTCGGCCAGCGGCACTTTGTCCATGCTCGGCCAGTGCACGTGCAGCATGTCGACATAATCGACTTGCAGGTTTTTCAGGCTTTCTTCGACCGATCTGGCGAAGGCATCGGCGCGCAGATATTCGTGGGATACCTTGGTGACGAGGAAAATTTCACCGCGCGGCACGCCGGAGGCGCGGATGCCGGCGCCGACGCCTTTTTCCGAGCCGTATTTCCAGGCGGTGTCGATGTGGCGGTAGCCGAGTTTGAGTGCGGTAGCGACGAGATCGCCGCAGTCGCCGAGCTGTGAGGTGCCGAAGCCGATCTGCGGCATGGTGCAGCCGTGGGCGGTGAGACTGGGGATCATTGTGCGGTCAGCTGTCTTGGGGAAAGGCCGTAGAATACCGATTTTGACTCCACGACGCTTGCAGGAAACGCCATGAACCAACCGCCATTTCACCTTGCTTTTCCCGTTGATGACCTTGCCAAGGCGCGCGCTTTTTACGGCGATCTGCTGGGCTGCGCAGAGGGCCGTTCGTCGGCTGAATGGGTGGATTTCGATTTTTACGGGCACCAGATCGTTGCGCATCTGGCGCCGGATGAAGTCGGGCATCGCACGACCAGTGCGGTTGACGGCGACAACGTGCCGGTGCGTCATTTCGGCGCAGTGTTGTCGATGGCCGAGTGGCAGAAACTGGCCGACAAACTGACACGCGCCGGAACAAAGTTTGTGATTGAACCGCATGTACGTTTCAAAGGGCAGGTGGGTGAACAGGCGACGATGTTTTTTCTTGATCCCTGCGGCAATGCGCTGGAGTTCAAGGCCTTCGAAGATATGTCGCAGTTGTTTGCCAAGTAAACCCAGGCGCATTACGAGGGCGGTTGACCGTCCCGGGGAATGTTCCTAAACTCATCGGCCAAAAGGCTGAATCAATCAACCACCGGAGGAAAAATGCGTAAATTAATCAATATGTTGGCGCTGGCCGCGCTCGTTGCACTGCCGGCAATTGCCCAAGAGAAAGTGAATATTTCCATCGCCACCGGCGGCACTGGCGGGGTGTACTACCCGATGGGCGGCGGTCTTGCGAATGTGCTGTCGAAATTTGTGCCAGGCATGTCGGCTACGGCGGAAGTCACCGGCGGTTCGGTCGACAACCTGAAACTGATCGGTACCGGCAAGCCTTATGTGGCCTTTGCGATGAGCGATGCCACGCTGGACGCTTACAATGGCGTGGACAAATTCAAAGGGCAGAAAGTCCCGGCGCGCACCCTGATGATCCTTTACCCGAACCGCATGCATGTGGTCAGCATTGAGGGCACCGGGATCAACAGCATGAAAGACATGAAGGGCAAGCGCGTTTCCACCGGTTCGCCGGGCAGTGCGACTGAGGTGATGGCATTTCGCGTAATCGAAGCCGCCGGCCTCGACAAGGACAAGGACATGAAGCGTGAACGCCTCGGTGTTGCGGAGTCGGTCAATGCCATCAAGGACAAGAAGATCGACGCGTTCTTCTGGGTCGGCGGCTTGCCGACCGCAGCGGTGACCGATCTTGCTGCCACGCCCGGGGTCAAGATCAAGATGATCGACCATTCCGAAACGGTGGCGCCGATGAACAAGAAATACGGCAACCTCTACGTCGAAGATGTCATCCCGAAGTCGACTTACAGTGGCATGCAGGTCGATAACAAGCAGGCGACGGTGATGAACATCCTGATTGCCAACGCCAACATGAGTGACGAGACGGCCTACAACATCGTCAAGACTATCTTTGACAAGCGTGACGACATGATCGCCGTGCACAAGGAAGCGCAGAATTTCAAGTATGAGAACCAGAAAACCGCTGCGTCCCCGATACCGTTCCACCCGGGCGCGCTGAAGTATTTCAAGGAGAAGGGCGTCAAGATGCAGTGATGCTGCAGCGTGATGCAAAGCAACCCCGCCCGAGTGGCGGGGTTTTTTTATGGGGCGTGCGGCGCGCTGGTCTCCAGAGTTCACATGTTATGATCGCCGGACAAAATATGCGGGGGAGACCGATCAATGTCTGACAACAATACGCCGACCGTAAGCCTCGACGGCATCAGTGAAGAGGCGCGCAAACGCGTTGAAGAACTGATCGAAGAAGAAGAGGGCGCGCATAACCGTTATCGGGGTGTGTTGGCGGTCATGTTGACGGCGGCGGCAGTGGTGATGTCGCTGTTCCACCTGTATTCGGCGGTCGAGATCGTTCCCGCCTACATCCTTCGTCCGGTCCATGTCGCGTTTGCGCTGGCGCTGGTGTTCCTGATGTTTCCCACGGCAAAACGTTTCCGCCACCGACTGATGTGGTGGGATGTGATTTTTGCCATCCTGTCGGTTGCGGTGGTCGCCTACATGCTTTATTTCGGCGACGAATTCGGCGACCGTGCGGTGACCCCGACGGTGATGGATCAGGTGATCGGTGTCGGGCTGATCCTGTTGATTCTCGAAGGCAACCGGCGCAGTTCGACCTGGATCCTGCCGGTAATCGTGATTGGCTTTCTGGCTTATGCTCTTTTCGGGCCGCATCTGCCGCAACCGTGGACGCACAAGGGTTACGACATTGCGCGACTGACGGGGTCGCTGTACATGACGCTGGAAGGCATCTTCGGCGTGGCGGTCGATGTATCGTCGACGCTGATCATTCTGTTCACCATCTATGGTGCCTTCCTGCAGTACTCGGGCGCGGGCAAGTTTTTCATCGATTTTTCGTTTTCAGCAATGGGAGGCAAACCCTCCAGCGCCGGCCGTGCCGTGGTGATGGGCTCGTTCCTGCTCGGCGGGCCGTCGGGTTCGGGTGTTGCGACCACGGTGACACTGGGCGCTGTTGCGTATCCACTGCTCGCGAAATCCGGTTACGGCAAGGAGGCCGCCGGCGGCCTGCTCGCTGCCGGCGGTCTGGGCGCCATCATTTCGCCGCCAGTGCTCGGTGCGGCCGCGTTCCTGATCGCGGAATTCCTGAAGATTTCTTACCTCGACGTGATCCTGATGGCGACGATCCCGACGGTATTGTTCTACCTGGCGATTTTTGTGATGGTCGAGATCGACGCGCGCAAATTCAACATGAAGGTGATCGCGCTCGAAAAACACCATCGTGCCGGAGCCCTGGCGAAAAAATACTGGTTCCACTTTGTTTCACTGGTGGCGATTGTTGTTTTCATGATGATGGGCTATTCACCGGTGATGTCGGTGTTCTGGGCCACGATCGTCACTGCCTTGCTGTCGTTTTTCCAGAGAGACTGCGCGATCATTTCCTACGACTGGTTCCGCGGCCGCATGCCGTGGATGAAGGGTTTCTGGGAATCAGGTCTTATCAAGGCGCTGGAAGGCGGGTCGGTCGGCGTGCTCAATGTCGCGATGACCTGCGCTTCCGCCGGCATCATCGTCGGGGTGGTGACGCTCACCGGGCTCGGGCTCAAGTTCAGTTCCATCGTGCTCGACTATGCCGATTCCGGTGCGCAGACGCTGGTCAATCTGTGGACGATGCTCGGCGCTGCGGATACCGCCAAACTGCTCCATGACATGAAACTGTTGCTGACGGCAATCTATACCGCGCTGATCGTATGGATCGTCGGTCTGGCGGTGCCGGTGACAGCGTCGTACATCATCTGCGCGGTGATTGCCGCGCCGGCGCTGATGAAACTCGGTGTTCCGGATTTCGCGGCGCACATGTTCATTTTTTATTACGCCGTGCTTTCGGAAGTGTCACCGCCGACTGCGCTCTCGCCATTCGCTGCCGCTGCGATTACCGGCGGCGGACCGTACCGCACCACGCTGCAGTGCTGGAAGTACACCGCACCGGCATTCCTGGTGCCGTTCATGTTTGTGCTCGACCCTTCCGGCGTTGCGCTGCTGCTGGGCGGCTCGTTCAAGAACTTGGCGCAGGCCGATTGGACGTCAGTCGCCGTCATATCGGTGACGGCCATCATCGGTATTGTCGCGCTGGCCGGCGGGTTGCAGGGCTGGCTGTTGCGCAAGACCACATTGCCCGAACGCTGGATGCTGATCATCGCCGGACTGGCGCTGGTCTATCCGACGACATTCTCCGATCTGCTTGGACTGGCGCTGGTGCTTGTTGTGGTCGCGCTGCAGAAACTGCGGCCCGGGGCGCCTGCAATCGCGTGAACGCCGCGCCGCCGGAAACGCGTTATGCCACGCCGTTCGCGGTGCTGGGCATTTTGACCGATGGCGAAGTCGTTACCGGTGTGCGTTATCTGCCGCGGCAAACAGCAAGCAGGGCGCCGCATGATCGTGTGGCGGAGCTGGCCTGCCGCGAGATCGAGCGTTACCTTGCTGACCCTTCTTATTGCTTCGATCTGCCCTACAGGCTGGAGGGCACTCCCTTTCAGTGCAAAGTCTGGCGCGAGATCGAAAAACTTTTTCCATTAAAAACAGTAACATACGGAGGAATCGCGCAGCGCCTCGGTAGTGCGGCGCGGGCAGTTGGCGGTGCCTGCGGCGCCAATCCGATACCGTTGTTCGTGCCCTGTCATCGCGTGCTTGCCGCAGGTGGTCTGCTCGGTGGCTTCATGGGCGGCAAAGACGATTTTCCATTGAGTGTGAAACGCTGGTTGCTGCGACATGAAGGCATCATCGACTCAACGCATTGACGAGTTCTGTGATGCCTTGTGGCTGGAGGACGGCCTTTCGCGCAACACGCTCGACAGTTATCGTCGCGACCTCCGACAGTTTGCGGCGTGGCTGGAGTCGCGCGCAGGCGGCGATTTGCTGGTTGCTGAGCAGTCGTTGATCCAGGACTATCTGGCTTACAAGTTCCGGGCAAAGGTGCGTGCCTCAACGGCGGCACGCCTGTTGTCGAGTCTGAAGCGTTTTTACCGTCATGCCGTGCGACAGAATCTGATCACGGCGGATCCGACGCTGCGCATCGAAGCGCCGAAGCTGCCGCGCTCGCTGCCGAAAACCCTGACCGAGGCCGATGTCGAAAGTCTGCTCGCCGCACCGGCCGTGGATGAACCGCTGGGTCTGCGCGACCGTGCGATGCTGGAAGTGCTGTATGCCAGCGGGCTGCGCGTTTCCGAACTGGTGACATTGAAAACGCCGCAGATCAGCCGCGACATGGGCGTGGTAAGGGTGCTCGGCAAGGGTTCCAAGGAACGGCTGGTGCCGTTGGGTGAGGAGGCGCTGGGCTGGCTCGAGCGTTATCTGCGCGAGGCGCGGCCGCTGCTGCTGGGGCAGCGGGTCAGCGATGCCTTGTTTGTAACTTCACGTGCTGCGGCAATGACACGACAGTCGTTCTGGCATCTGATCAAAAGGCATGCATTACAGGCCGGCCTGCACAAACCGATCTCGCCACACACATTGCGGCATGCTTTTGCGACGCATTTGCTAAACCATGGCGCCGACTTGCGCGTGGTGCAATTACTGCTGGGACATTCTGATATTTCGACGACGCAGATCTATACCCACGTTGCGCGCGAACGCATGAAGCAGCTGCACGCGAAGCACCATCCTCGCGGCTGAGAGCGCAATGTTTACGATCGTTTGCCGCGTTCAATGGTGACGCCGAGCCGTTTGACGCCAGCGAGCGGCGCCAGTTTCGCGATGGTGATGCGCAGCCACGGTGCCTTGAAGTCGCGGATGACGAGTTGCGCGATGGACTCTGCGGCGTGTTCCAGCAGTGCGAAATGCTGCTCTGCAAATAATTTCCGTATATCCGAAACAACCTCGGCGTAGTCAATGGTGTCTTCGATGCGGTCGCTGTGCGCTGCATGTTCGCCGCGCAGCCCGATTTCCAGATCCAGCTGGATCGTCTGCGCCACCTGTTTTTCCCGCGCGTAGATGCCGATGCAGGTGTCGATGCGCAGCTCGCTGATGAAGATGGTGTCCATGAATGTGTGCAGTGGGCTGCGGTTGACTTGCGCTAGAATGGCCGGCGCCATTTTAGCCCAGAGGGAATCCCGTTGGTTTTACTGATTACATTGCTGGTTGCCTACCTGCTGGGTTCAGTATCTTTTGCCGTGGTGGTCAGCTACGCATACCGGTTGCCTGATCCGCGCGAATACGGTTCCGGCAATCCCGGCGCCACCAATGTGTTGCGCAGCGGCCGCAAGTCCGCCGCGGTGTTGACCCTGCTTGGCGACAGCGCCAAGGGTTGGGCCGCGGTGTTTTGTGCCCAGCAATGGAACGTTGACGGCCGAGAACTGGCGATGGCGCTGGCGGCCTTGGCTGTGATCATTGGCCACATGTATCCGCTGTTCCATAAATTCAAAGGCGGTAAGGGTGTGGCGACCGCGCTGGGCGTGTTGCTGGGTCTGAACTGGATTCTCGCGCTGGGTACGCTGATGACGTGGATCACCATCGCTGTCTTTTTCAGGTATTCGTCATTGGCTGCGCTGGTGTCGGCGTTGTTCGCGGCATTCTTCGCGTTGATCCTGTTCAACGCATCCCACCCTTTTGTCTGGTCTGTGGCGCTGATTGCCGCACTGCTGATCTGGCGTCATGGATCGAATATCCGCAATCTGATTGCCGGCAAGGAGCGCAAGCTCGGCGCCAAATCCGAAATTTAAACTGCTGAGAGGCTCGCCAGTTCCCATCGCGGACGGACAGTGAAGCCGGAGGCGGTTTCGCGCAGACCCCGTTGCAGACGCATTGCGCCGGCAAACGCAATCATCGCGCCGTTGTCAGTACAGAATTCCAGCGGAGGGTAAAACACCGTGCAGCCGCGGCGGCTGGCGGCAGCGGTGAGCTGTTCGCGCAACTGCCGGTTGGCCCCGACGCCGCCGGCGACCACCAGACGTTCCAGTCCGGTCTGCTCCAGCGCCGCCAGTGATTTACCAACCAATACATCGGCAATCGCCGCCTGCAATTCAGCCGCGAGATCGGCGCGGCCTTGTTCGTCCGGCGCCTGATTGCGAACGGCGGTCAGCACCGCGGTCTTCAGGCCGCTGAAACTGAAATCGAGGTTGTCACTGCGCAGCATCGGGCGCGGCAAAGTAAAACGGCCGGCACGGCCCTGTTCGGCGAGCGCGGCGATTGCCGGACCTCCGGGATATCCGAGTCCCAGCAGTTTTGCCGATTTGTCGAAAGCTTCGCCGGCAGCGTCATCGACGGTTTCCCCGAGCAGGGTGTAGTCGCCGACACCGCCCACGCGCATCAACTGTGTGTGTCCGCCTGAAACCAGCAGCGCGACGAATGGAAACCGTGGCGCCGGATCGGCGAGCAGCGGTGACAGCAAGTGGCCTTCAAGGTGATGTACGCCGATCGCCGGTTTCCCCAGTGCATGGGCAAGACTCGCCCCGATGCCGGCCCCCACCAGCAATGCGCCAGCCAGTCCGGGGCCGGCGGTATACGCCACAGCATCCACCTCAGCCAGAGTTGCCTGGGCTTGTTCCAGCACCTGGCGGGTCAGTGGCAGCACGCGCCGGATGTGATCGCGGGAAGCCAGTTCCGGTACTACGCCGCCGTATTCGGCGTGCAGGGTGACCTGGGTATGCAGGGCGTGGGCGAGGAGGCCGCGGCCCGTGTCATAGAGCGCGATGCCGGTTTCGTCGCAGGAGGTTTCGATGCCGAGTACGAGCACAGGATCAGCCTGAAATAGCGCAAAAAGGCATGAAAATAGGGGTTAAAGCGGGGAAAACGTGCTGAAAATGGTGAAAATCGGTAAGTGGTCGATTGGGGTCTTGAGTCGAGGACTTCACGGCACGGGTACCCGTGTACCTTTCAAAACTACCGCCGGGCTGGTTATAATACGCGTTTTTCCGAACCCAGCCCTGAGGTTTCATGACCACCGTACGCGTCAAAGAAAACGAGCCGTTTGAAGTGGCCCTGCGCCGTTTCAAGCGCACTGTAGAGAAGACCGGCCTGCTGACAGAACTGCGCGCCCGCGAGTTCTACGAGAAGCCGACCGCCGAGCGCAAGCGCAAGCTTGCTGCTGCCGTGAAGCGCACGCACAAGCGTCTGCGCTCGCAGCTGCTGCCGCCGAAACTGTACTGATCAGTACGGTCCGCGATGCTGAAGGGTGCAGGGGCCTAGCCTCGCACCCTTTTGTCTTTTGTGCGGTTCGTTTATTTCCGGAGATTATTGGAGGTTGATGATGTCCCTGCGCGACCAGATCAATGATGACCTGAAAGCCGCGATGCGCAGCGGTGAAACCGTGCGCCGCGACACCATCCGCCTGCTGACGGCTGCGCTGAAGCAGCGTGAAGTCGATGAGCGCAAGACGTTGACCGATGCCGATGTGCTGGCGGTGATCGAGAAAATGATCAAGCAGCGCCGCGATTCGATCAGCCAGTTCGAGCAGGGCGGCCGCCAGGATCTGGCCGACAAGGAAAAGCAGGAACTGACGCTGCTGCAGACCTATATGCCGCAGGCGATGGGCGAAGATGAACTGGCAGCGGTGATTGCTGCAGCCGTTGCTGAAACTGGAGCCTCCAGTCCGGCCGACATGGGCAAGCTGATGGCGGTGCTGAAACCGAAACTGGCTGGTCGTGCTGATATGGGCAAAGTATCGGCGGCTGTCAAAGCGCAGTTGGCCAAATCGTAATACCTTGTATTTAGTGCGCTTCCGGCATAAGTCGGAAGGGCGAAGCCGGTTGCCGCCCGCGTTGTTGCGGCACCTCTATAATTCAGCGATCAAGCCCGGGTCGGCATGCCGCCGCCCGTGAGAAGTGGGGTCAACCGCAGCACATGATTCCGCAATCTTTTATCCAGGATTTGCTCGGCCGTGTCGATATTGTCGAGGTCGTTGACCGTTACGTGAAACTCAAGCGTAGCGGCGCCAACTACTCGGCCTGCTGTCCATTTCACACCGAAAAATCGCCGTCGTTCACGGTCAGCCCGACCAAGCAGTTTTATCACTGCTTCGGATGCGGCGCGCATGGCACGGCGATTGGTTTCCTGATGGAATACAGCGGCATGGGCTTTGTGGATGCGGTAAAGGATTTGGCGCAGGGCGTCGGCATGCAGGTGCCGGAAGCCCCTCGTTCCGAGTTCGAGCAGCGCCGTGCCGAGGACGGGCCTGATCTTTACGGGGCATTGCTGAAAGCGGCGCAGTTCTACCGCAACCAGTTGAAGGATGCACCACAGGCGATCGAGTATCTGAAACGCCGCGGACTTTCCGGTGAAATCGCCAAGAAATTCGGCATCGGTTATGCCCCTGACGCATGGCAGGGTCTGGAGCAGGTGTTTCCGGATTACGCGGACAAGGCGTTGACTGCGGCAGGTCTGGTCAAGCAGAACGACGAAGGCCGGCGTTACGACGTTTTCCGTGACCGCATCATGTTTCCGATTGTCGATGTCAAAGGCAACATCATCGGTTTTGGCGGTCGCGTGCTGGGTGATGGCGAACCCAAATACCTGAATTCGCCGGAAACTGCAGTGTTCGAGAAAGGCCGCGAGCTTTATGGCCTTTTTCACGCACGGCGTGCGATACGCGACGCGGGCTGCGTAATTGTTGTCGAAGGTTATATGGATGTCGTAGCACTGGCTCAGGCTGGCATCGAATACGCCGTGGCAACTCTGGGCACAGCGACGACACCAATTCATGTCCAGAAGCTGCTGCGCCAGTCTGACGAGGTGGTGTTCTGTTTTGACGGGGATGCGGCCGGTCGCCGTGCAGCGTGGCGTGCGCTGGAAAACAGCCTCGCCCAGCTTGCTGACGGCAAGCAGGTGAAGTTCCTGTTTCTGCCAGATGGCGAAGATCCCGACACCTATGTACGCAAGCACGGCAAGGCCGCCTTTGAGGAGCTCTTGGTCAAGTCTGATCCGTTGTCGCGGTTCCTGATCGATGAATTGCGCGCAAATGTCGATATCAATGCATCAGAAGGTCGCGCCAAGCTGTTGCAGCAGGCAAAGCCATTGGTAAAACAGATCGCGGCACCGATGCTGTCACTGATGATCCGCAAGGAACTCGCGCAGGTTGCAGGGGTGCTGCAGCAGGAACTTGACGGGCAATTCGAGATCAGAAGCCAGGCCGCAAGCCATCCGGCAACGGCACGGCGTCCAGCGCCGGCAACACTGTCAATCTTGCGTACCGTACTGGAATTGGTGGTGGCGGAACCGCGATTTGCGGCGATGATTGGCCACGAGGATTTGCAATTGGGCAGCGAAGCGCCGGGTCTGGATCAGGCCGATTTGCAGGCGCTGATTGCGGTGGTTGACGCAGTCAATGTTGGTGATGCCCGGATCAATCTGGGGGAGGCGTTTCGCGATACTCCTTACGAAACGGCGGTTCGCAACGCTGAAGCTGGCGCTTTGCGCTGGCAGGAGCGGGCGCTGGAACCTTCGGAGCTTGAGTCGGAGTTTTCTGGAGCCTGGCGACAGGCTCTGGACCGGATTCGTCGCGCCAGAATTACGGCGCTTCTGGAGAAATCCCGCCGTCAGGGTTTGAGTGCTGAAGATCAGGTGCAATATCGCCTTTTGCAACAAGCAGTTAGCGTTGTCCCCGGCAAGTGAATTCGGGGCTGATTTAAAGTATAATTTACGGTTTTTCACCGAACATTGCCCCGCGGAGCCTACCTTCATGGCCAAGCAATCCAAAGCAGCGAAATCCAAGGCAAAAAACGCGAAAGCGCATCCCGCTAAAGCGAAAAGCGCATCCCGCGTGAAATCAGGGCTGGTGAAATCGGCCAAGGGCAAGTCACGGCCCGTGGTCAAGGCGAAAGCCGTCAAAGCCAAAACGCCTGCGCGTCCCGTGGCGAAACGCCCCGCCGCAAAGGTTGTGGCAAAACCGAAGGCCAAGGGCAAAGCCAAGCCGGTTCCGAAAGCGGCACCCAAATCGAAAGCTACATTGCGCAAAGAACAACGACTCGCGAATTTCAAGGAAGTTGCCAAGCAGGCATTGGCAAAAGTAAAAGCTGCCGCGCAAGGTGTGCAGGAAAAGGTTGCTCCCGCGCCTGTTGCGCCTGTTGCCAAGCAACAACCCGTTGGCAAACAGCGTCCTGCCCGGGGCTTGAATGCTCGTGAGCGTGCGCTGGTCAAGGAGTTTGAGCGGCGCGAGTTGTCGCCCGCTGACACCGAGGCGCGGCGTCTGCGCCTGAAAAACCTGATCGTTCTCGGCAAGGAACGTGGTTATCTGACATACGCCGAGATCAACGATCACCTGCCTGATGACATGCTCGACGCCGAGGCGATCGAAAACATCATCGGCATGATCAGTGATATGGGGATACAGGTCTACGACGAAGCCCCAGATGCTGAAACCCTGTTGATGTCCGAGGCTGCACCGGCTGTGGCGGATGAGGATGCGGTCGAGGAAGCAGAGGCGGCGCTGACGACGGTTGATTCGGAGTTTGGCCGTACCACCGACCCGGTGCGCATGTACATGCGTGAGATGGGCTCGGTCGAACTGCTGACACGCGAAGGCGAAATCGAGATTGCCAAGCGCATCGAAGACGGTCTGCGTCACATGATTCTGGCGATTTCTGCTTGCCCGACGACCATTGCCGCGATCCTCTCGTTGGCCGAGAAGCTCGAGAAGGACGAAACGCGAGTCGAAGAGGTTGTCGATGGATTGGCTGACCTCGAAATGAAAGAGGCGATTGTCGAGGACGTCGCGGACGAAGAAGAGGAAGAAGCGGAAGAAGTCGAGGCGGCTGAAGACGAGGATGATGACGGCGCTGCCGGTGCTGCGCAGGCAGCTGCCGATCTGGCGCGACTGAAGGAAGCTTCGCTCAAACACTTTGCCGATATCCGCAGCAACTACCAGAAAATGATGCGCGCGCTGCAGAAGCACGGCTCGCGCGGCCGTCCCTACATCCAGGCGCGGGAATCAATTTCCGAAGAGCTGATGAAAATCCGCTTTTCGGCCAAGCAGATTGAGGCGCTTTGCGACGGCGTGCGCAAACTGGTGGAGGAAGTGCGCACGAATGAGCGTACGATCATGGCGCTATGCATCGACAAGGCACGCATGCCGCGTCAGCACTTCATCAAGGAATTTCCGGGTAAGGAAACCAGTGCCCGCTGGATTCGCGGCGAAGTCGAGTCGGGCAAACCATGGAGTGAAGCGCTGGCCCGCTTTGAGCCGGCGGTTGTTGAACAGCAGCAGAAACTGCTGGACTTGCAGAGCAAGATCGGAATCCCGATCAAGGAATTGAAGGAAATCAACCGTCAGATGACCACGGGTGAAGCGCGGGCACGGCGTGCCAAGCGCGAGATGACCGAGGCCAATCTACGTTTGGTGATCTCGATCGCCAAGAAGTACACCAATCGCGGTCTGCAATTCCTCGACCTGATTCAGGAAGGCAACATCGGTTTGATGAAGGCGGTGGACAAGTTCGAGTACCGTCGCGGCTACAAGTTCTCGACCTATGCGACGTGGTGGATCCGCCAGGCGATCACGCGTTCGATTGCCGATCAGGCGCGCACGATCCGCATCCCCGTGCACATGATCGAGACCATCAACAAGATGAACCGCATTTCGCGGCAGATCCTGCAGGAAACCGGTTCCGAGCCGGATCCGGCGACGCTGGCCGAGAAGATGGAAATGCCGGAAGAGAAGATCCGCAAGATCCTCAAGATCTCCAAGGAACCCATTTCCATGGAGACGCCGATTGGCGACGACGACGATTCTCACCTCGGCGACTTCATCGAGGACCAGTCGACCATGGCGCCCAGCGATGCCGCCGTTTACGGCAGTCTGCGTGATGTCACCGGCGACGTGCTGGATACACTGACGCCGCGCGAAGCCAAGGTGCTGCGCATGCGTTTCGGCATCGAAATGAACACCGACCACACGCTGGAAGAGGTCGGCAAGCAGTTTGATGTAACCCGCGAGCGCATTCGCCAGATCGAGGCCAAGGCGCTGCGCAAGCTACGTCACCCGTCGCGTTCGGAACGGTTGCGGAGCTTCCTCGATAACGAGAACTGAGCGAGAACTCAGTTTGCGGTTTTGCCGATGTACAAATACAGCCCGGGATTCCGAGCTGTATTTTTATGTTCTGGTGCGTGTCGTCTGACCTAGAAGGGTTTGCCGAGGTAGAAATACAAACTCTTGTTGCCATCCGCCGCGAAGCCATATCCTAGGTAAGTGGGGCCGAGTGGTGTGTCTGCGGCGACAAACAGTCCGATCGAATTCAGCCAGCCGTCCTGCGATCCGGGCAGCAACGGGTTGCCGATGCGCGCAGCCTCCAGGGAAATGCCGCCGTAAGCCCCTTCGAGCAGCGTCTGCCTGGAAAGACGGTGGTAATACATTGCCCGTCCGAAGGTCAGGGTCTCCCCGTAGAGCTGCCCCGTTTTGTAACCGGACATCTGCATGAAGCCGCCCCACTGGAACTGGTCATAAACCGGCAGCGGATTGCTGCCGAACTTGCCGCCGCCTTTGACGGCCAGGTTGAGGGTGTGGTTGCCGAAAGATATGGCGCTGGTCGCGTCGAGCTCCCATTTGGTGTACGCGGCATCGGCGCCCAGCGCGGTGTTGGAGTCGTATACCTTGACGTTGCTGCTCCACCCGCTACGCGGGAAAATGGCGCTGTCCAGTCGGTCGAAGAACATGCGTAGCCGGTAGGCGCCGGTATTGATGTCTGGGCCGCCGGGGCTCAGGAAGGCCGGGCCGGTATCCAGTGTGGGATCGATCTTGCCGCCGACCACCCCCAAGCGTATTTCGCCATAGCGGCGGAACTGGGTGCCGATATCGATTCCGATTTCATCGGTGCGGAAATCGTAGCGGGCCAGGCGGGTGTCACCGTTGTAGATCGAGGTGGAACGGCGCTCCAGTTTGATCTGGGGCGCGACGAAGAACTGCCCCCCGGCGTCGAGCGGCTGGTAGAACTCGCTGATCACGCTGGTGGTGCGGCCAACCTGGAAATCAGTTCTCCACTCGGCGCCCAGCTCGTTCAGCAAGGTCTTGCGATAGCTCAGTAGCAGGTTAAAGAAGGCATCGCCGCTGAAATCGGTGGACAGCCCAAGGCCGAAGCGCAGATAGTCAGGGCCCCAGGATCTTTCAACGGCGTCCACCGCCAACACACGCCGGCTCGGTTCTTCGAGGATGCTGTAGTTGACGTGCTCGAAGTGTCCGGTGCCGTAGAGGCGACGCATGTCGCGATCAAGAGCTTGCTGGTCGACCGGCTTGCCCGGCTCGGTGTCGAAGACCGCTTTTGCATATTCGGGATTAACCCGCCGCAACGTACCGAACCGGATCTCGTCGATTGGTCGCAGGTCGGGTACCACAGCGACCTGCTGACGGCGGCGCAATTCGGCAAACTCCGCTTCGGGCAGGGCGAGCTGCGCAAGGCGGTCAGAGACCTTGCGTGCCGCGGCTTCACCCAGGGGCGCAATCTTAGGCAGGTCGTCAAATGCGCCCGTCGAGTACTGGCTGAGATCCGGAGAAATCAGGATGTCCGCAGGCTTCAGGGAGGCGATTGAGGCCTGGACATTCTGCTCAGTCAGGATGTTGAGCATCTGGCTGGTTACGCCGAGCAGCGAGGTCAGATCTTCCCGCTTCAGCAGCGGCGTGCCTACATTGACGGCGATGATCACGTCCGCGCCCATTTTCCGCGCAGCATCGACCGGCAGGTTGCTAGTGAGCATGCCGTCGACCAGCATCATGCCGCCGAATTCGGCTGGTGCGACCGCACCCGGCACCGACATGCTCGCGCGCATCACGTTGGCCAGCTCACCGTCCTGGAAGACCACTTCCTTGCCAGTGACCAGATCGGTGGCCACGGCCCGGTAAGGGATCGGGAGGCGGTCAAACTGGTGATAACCCTTGGCCTTGGCCAGTCGCCGAAGCACGGTCTCCAGCTGCACCCCGGTGACGATTCCCTTGGGCAGGAGAACCCCGGTGGTGGCGCCGAACTCCGGGCCGAAGAACGGTTTGTAGTCCTCCTGCTTGCGCCGTACCGGCCGTTCCTCACGCGGCGGGTTGTCCTTGAAGAGGAGTTCCGCGTTAATCTCCTTCAGTATTTCCTCCATCTCGGCCACCGAGCTTCCGCTCGCATAACTGGCGCCGACCAGCGCCCCCATGCTGGTGCCGGCAATGCAATGAACCGGAACGCGCAACTCCTCCAGCACCTTGATGACGCCGACATGAGCGGCACCGCGTGCGCCGCCGCCTGAAAGCACCAGACAGATTTTTGGCCGCTTTGCGCCACTTCCGGATGAGGGTGTGTCCCGGGTCTGGGCATGCAGCCCTACGCTTGTCAGCAAGGTGGTGATGCCTACCCATGCGGCGATCAGGAGGGTCGGAAGTGGCTGTCGGTTCATCATGATGCGAGTCCCTTGCATGCTGGCTTGCGGCCGCAGCTTAACGGTCTGTCGGTACGTGACTGCGTATGCGTTGCGAGAAATCGGTTGCTGTGTCCGCATCCTGGGCGCGGGGATTTACGTGCGCACTGCGCTGCAAGTCGGCAAACGGAAGCTGTTTGTCCATCAAGCCGGATTCATGGACGTATTCCGGCACGTATCCGCTGGCAAGGATTTTCCAGCTAAACGGCAGGTGATCCGGGTTGACTCTGGAGTGGAACCAGATGTTGGTGGTGCAGTTTGTCGTCAGCGTGTTGTAGAATTCAGGGTGTTCTTTTAAATTATTGATTTTATTGATGTAATCAACAAAAACTCGGCGTGCACTTTCCAGCTTTCCACCCTGCAGCCGAAACACGTAAACATCTTCCGGCGGGTTGAGGCGGTAGTTGGTGCGCAGCCGGATGACGTCACGCTCATCCGCCACTACGTAAAACAGTTCGTATTGGCGGAAGAAGCCCTTCAGTGTCGAGTAATCCTCGCCTTTTTCCTTGCGCGTTTCTATCGACACGGCCAGATGATCGCCCCCGGCGAAGGCGAAGCTGACGAAAATGTGCGCGACTGCCGGTCCCATCCAGTAGACCGCCACCAGATCCATACCCTCGAGTTTGCGCAAATCGAAGCGCTTGTTGTACCAGGCCGGTGTGTAATCGTTTTCACTGCGGTAATCAAAGTTGCGGATGTTGTGAACCGTCACCATGTCGCCTTCGACGGTGGCGTAAGGCAATACCGAAACGTCGGTTTGCCAGGGGCGGTCATTGGATGGGGTGAGCTGTCCCCACCAGAGGGCCACGGCAGAGAGCAGCACCATCTGAGCCCCCACGCCTTTCCAGCGCCAGTGACGGGAAAACAGCATCACAAGGACGAGCAGGGATATCAGGGCCATGCTGCAAGCAAGGCTGACGTGCAATCCGTTTTGCGGGGTCGTATACAGCAGCGTGAGGCTGGCCCAGGTGGCCGTGACCAACACCGCTATCGCCAGCATGATCAGGCCGGCGATTTTGAAGGCTCGTTTCATTGGCGCGTCACCCCGGGAATTGCCGTCGGTGCCGGGCGGGTCCGCGGTCCGGGTGTTATGGCCGGTGGCGGAGCGGCCGCAAGGCTATCGGGGTGACTATCCATGAAGTGGAGCGTACCGATTAACGTCCGTGAAGGCAATCTTCCCCGGGGGTCGCATGCGCCGTTCGCTACGGGTTAGACTTCGGCCATACCGCAAATAAACGATTTAAGAATCCCGGAGAGGCGCATGAACGAAGTACGCAGCGACCTGGCGCGCACGACCTTTGCCGTTCTGTTTATCGGCGGGCTGCTTTTTGCATCGTTCTGGATCATGCGCCCCTTTCTTGCCCCACTGATCTGGGCAACGATGATTGCAGTAGCGACCTGGCCTTTGATGCGGCGGGTGCAGGCACGCCTGTGGGGACGGCGCAGCCTGGCTGTACTGGCCATGACTCTGGGGTTGTTGCTGGTTTTTGTGGTGCCGTTGACACTGGCCATTGCGACCATCGTTGACCATGCGGACGAGATCGTGGCCTGGGGCAAGGGCATCGCCGGATTCCAGTTGCCTTCGCCGCCGGAGTGGTTGCGCAGTGTGCCGCTGATCGGTGAGCGTCTGGTTGCCATGTGGCAGACGGTTGCCGCGCAGGGGGCGCGTGATCTGGTGCAGCAGGCTGAGCCTTATGTGGGTGTGGCGACCCGATGGTTTATCACGGAGGTCGGCAGTTTCGGCATGGTGTTCGCCCAGTTTCTGCTGACTGTGGTTCTTTCGGCCGTGCTCTATGCGGACGGCGAGGCCTGGGCGCGCTGGATAATCCGGTACAGCAAGAGGCTGGCGCCGGTGCGCGGCGAGCATGCAGCCCGGCTCGCCGGGCAGGCGATCCGCGGCGTCGCGCTCGGCGTGGTGGTAACGGCGCTGGCGCAATCGCTGCTCGGCGGCGTGGGTCTGGCCATTGCCGGCATTCCGTTTGCCGCAGTGCTGACCGCGGTCATGTTCATGCTCTGTATTGCGCAGCTCGGACCGGTGCTGGTGCTGGTGCCCGCCGTGGTCTGGCTGTACTGGAGCGACAGTACCGGTTGGGCGACCTTTCTGCTGGTATGGACGTTGATCGTGGGCACGATCGACAACGTGCTGCGGCCTTTCCTGATCAAGCAGGGTGCGGATCTGCCCCTGTTACTGATTTTTGCCGGTGTGATCGGCGGTTTGCTGTCCTTCGGGCTCGTTGGTATTTTTGTTGGTCCCGTTGTGCTCGCGGTTGCATTCACTCTCATTGATGCATGGGTAAAAGAGGATGGCCAGGTTCAGGAAAATACTGGCTCCTGAGGCACAAGACTACTCCTTACGCCATGATGTTTACGCCGCCGTCAATGTAAAGCGTTTCCCCAGAAAGCCGGCGTGCAAATGGCGTTGCCAAGTAAGCGCAGGTAAAACCGACGTCCATGATGTCGACCAGTTCACCGAGCGGCGCACGCTGTGCGGCTTCGGTGAGCAGCAGGTCGAAATCCTTCAGCCCGGAAGCGGCTCGGGTCTTTAGAGGGCCTGGGGAAATTGCGTGAACCCGGATGCCTTTGGCACCGAGTTCGTAAGCGAGGTAGCGGCAGGAGGCTTCAAGTGCAGCTTTAACCGGTCCCATGACGTTATAGTTGGGCACCACCTTGTTGGCACCGTAGTAGCTCATTGCAAACATTGTGCCTCCGCTGCGCATCAACGGAGCAGCCAGGCGCGCCATGCGCACGAATGAGTGGCAGGAGATGTCCATTGACCGGGCGAAACCTTCTGCCGAGCAGTTGAGCAGCCCGCCCTGCAGGTCATCTTTGGGTGCCCATGCAATAGAGTGCACCAGAATGTCGAGTTGGCCCCACTCCCTGTCGATCGCGTCGAACACGGCCTCCAGTTCCCCCGGATTTCCGACGTCAAGCGGCATGAAAATGGGCGCGCCGAGCGCTTGCGCCAGCGGTTCGACATGGGGTCGTGCTTTGTCATTCAGATAGGTGAGCGCGAGGTCGGCGCCCAGTTCGCGAAACGCTGCGGCACAGCCATAGGCAATCGAATGCTCGTTGGCGATGCCCACCACCAGAGCTTTTTTTCCCTTGAGCACCGGGCGGGAGATTTCCATGGTCATATGCGTTTTCTCTTTCTTGCAGCGTACTCATGCAGCCGACGTCGGCCGAAGCGCAACACACTGGTGTCAGTTCTGGTCGTAACGGAAAAAGCCCTGCCCAGTCTTGCGGCCAAGCTGACCGGCATCCACCTTTTCCTGCCACAGCGGACACGGGCGGTATTTAGGATCTTTGAATCCGTCGTAGAGGACGTCGAGGATCGCGAGGCAGGTGTCGAGCCCGATCAGGTCTGCCAGCGCCAGCGGACCCATGGGGTGACCCATGCCGAGTTTCATTACGCTGTCGATGTCTTCTGCCGTGGAGAGGCCTTCGTTGAGGCAGAAGACCGCTTCATTGAGCATCGGTAGCAAAATGCGATTGCCGACAAAGCCCGGGCTGTTCTTGACTTCAACCGGCGATTTTCCCAGCTTCTCGGTCAGCGTGCGGATCGTCCGGTAAGTGGCATCGGATGTTTGCAGTGCGCGGATCAATTCCACCAGCGGCATAACCGGCACCGGATTGAAAAAGTGCATACCGATCACCTGAGATGAGCGTTTGGTGCCGCCGGCAATGCGGGTCAGGGAAATTGAAGACGTATTTGATGCGAGGATGGCATCTGGTTTGGCAATGCGGTCCAGTTCGGCAAAAATTTTCAGTTTCAGTTCGAGGTTTTCGGTGGCGGCCTCGATGACTACGTCGCAGTCGGCGATATCTTCGATGCGCGTGGTGGTGCGAATCCGTGCAAGCAGGGCGTCCTTTTCAGCGGCAGCGAGTTTTTGCTTGCCGACCAGTCGTTGCAGGTTTTTGTCTATTGCCTCAATACCGCGTTTCAGTCCGGCATCGTTGATGTCGGTCATGATGACCGCGGTGTTGCCGGCAGCAACGACTTGTGCGATCCCGTTGCCCATGGTGCCCGCGCCGATTACCGCAACTGATTTCACTTCCATTTTATGGTTCCTATTTTCTGTTCAAGTGGCGACGATCGCTAAGGGTTGAAAATTCTCGCTGATCAGGCGCCGGGTATGGCGCGCAATCATCAGCTCTTCATCGGTTGGTATCACCCAGGTCGACACCATGCTGGATTCCGTGCTGATTCGTGGTTTTCCGGTGTTGTTCGCCACGGGGTCGAGCCCGACCCCGAGCCACGCGGCCCCCTCACAAATGCCCTGCCGGATGACCGCGGAGTGTTCGCCGATGCCGCCAGTGAATATCAGTGCGTCCAAGCCGCCAAGAGCGGCTGTGAGAGATCCCAATTCGCGGCCGATGCGATAGACAAATAAGTCAACCGCGAGGCGGGCACGCGCATCACTGCTGGCGAGCAGCGTGCGCATGTCGCTGGAAATCCCCGATACACCGAGCAGCCCCGACTGTTGATAGATCAGTTTTTCGATCGCCCGCGCATCCATTTTCAGTTCATCCATGAGATACAGAATGACTCCAGGATCGATGGCGCCGCAGCGTGTACCCATCGGCAGGCCGTCCACAGCAGTAAAACCCATGGTGCTGGCAACGCTTCGACCGTCTTTGATGGCGCACATGCTGGCGCCATTGCCGAGATGAGCCACGATGACGCGTCGGGTGGAGCCTCTCAGGCCGGGAAGAACGCCGGCAATGTATTCGTAAGACAATCCGTGAAAGCCGTAGCGACGTACCCCGCGGTCAGTGATGGCCGCTGGCAGCGCAAAGGTTTGCGCAACTTCCGGCTGCTGGCAGTGGAAGGATGTGTCGAAGCAGGCGACTTGCGGCAAATCCGGGGATTTTTCCGCGATATCGCGAATTGTTGCGAGATTGTGTGACTGGTGTAGCGGCGCCAGCGGAATGTACTGCTCCAGCGCCGCGATTGTCTGCATGTCGATCTTCACCGGTGCGGAGAATTGCATGCCGCCGTGAACGACACGGTGGCCGACTGCTGTCAGTCGGTATCGATCATGGTAACTCTGGATAAACTCGCCCAGATATTTGATGGCACCGGCGTGGCCAAACTCGGCGCCACATTCCCATTCGTGCTCGCTTAGCGCCGCATCTGAGGAGTCACGGGCGATAAAGTGCGGATTGGTATAAAGGTTCTCGATTTGGCCGCGCAGCTTCAGTTTGGGTTCAAAAGCGTGATCTGCGAACAGCGAAAACTTGATGCTCGAAGAACCTGCGTTGATGACGAGGATGGCGTCAGCCACGGCATCACCCTAATGCTTTGCTGCCACTCTTCCGTCGCGCACTGGCGATCAGTGTGGCCACCGCGCAGGAAGCCAGTCTCGCAATCAGCGAGTCAGCGCGGCTCGTCAGGATGATCGGCACGCGAGCGCCCAGGACAATGCCGGCGGCATCTGCGCCGGCGAGAAAAGTCAGGCTTTTGGCGAGCATGTTGCCGGCTTCGAGGTCCGGTACCACCAGGACGTTTGCACGACCGGCGACATGCGATTCTATTTTTTTTATTTTTGCGGCTTCGGGACTGATCGCATTATCGAGGGCGAGTGGTCCGTCAAGGACGGCGCCGGTAATCTGTTTTCGATCAGCCATCTTGCACAGCGCTGCAGCTTCAAGTGTCGATGGCACATCTGGATTCACTGTTTCCATGGCCGACAGGATTGCAACGCGCACGTCCGTGAAATCAAGATCATGCGCGAGATCGATCGCATTCTGCACGATATCAACCTTGTCCTTGAGGGATGGTGCAATATTGACGGCGGCATCGGTGATGATGAGTGGATCGGCATGACCCGGCACATCCATGATGAAGCAGTGGCTGATGCGTCGTGCAGTGCGCAAGCCGGTGTCGCGCTGGATCACCGCGCTCATCAGTTCATCGGTATGCAGGCTACCTTTCATCAACGCTTCGGCGCGTCCTGCACGTACCTCTTCCACCGCCTTTTCAGCCGATTCATGGCTGAATCGGGCATCGACGATGGGGATGCCTGAGATATTGATGCCTGCTTTCAGTGCGACTTCCTGAATGCGTTCGGTCGGACCGACGAGTATGGGTGCGATCAGTCCTGCTTTTGCAGCATCAACCGCGCCCTGCAGAGAGCTCTCGTCGCAGGGATGCACCACCGCAGTCGGTGTCGGCGGCAATGCCTTGCAGCGTTTGATCAGCCGCTGGTATTTTTTGTGATGGTTGACCATGGTGCAGTTCCTTGGCTTTAAACGATTCGGACGTTCCTGGTTTGCCGGCGACCGGTCGTGGCGATTCCGAGCTTGTCCGCGGCGGCGTTAAAGTTCACGCCGAGCAGCTCGTAAACCCTCTGCGCAGCCCTGGAGTCTGCGTCTCCCAGTTCAGGCTCAAGCATCATTATCTTGGCTGCGATGACGACGGCCAGTTCGCGTTGTGCCTTCTTGGGAATCAGCGCCGGGATCGCCTCGATTGCCTGTTGCGGTTCGAGCATCACGATGCGCGTCTGCGCCTTGATGACGGTCGGCCAGTCGATCGGTTCGGCGCCGATCAGTGGGCCTATCTCGTCGCGATGTTCCTTCACGTAATTGCGGACATGTTTGCCGATATGGCCGCTGCGCCGTTCGACGGAGCCGCGGGCCTTGATCGTGCCGATCACGATGCGCGCCAGCGCTTCCGGGAATCCGCCGGCATGAATCAACGGCGCAATCAGCCGGCGCGCTCCGTTGACATCCGCGGTAGCGCGTGCCCGCGCCGCGACCTCGGCCGGTGCATCTGGCGGGAACGCCGCGCCCAGCCCCAGCGGCCCGTAGACGAACTCGACCCATTTGACGATCGCATCGTCGCGGCTGTGGCCATAGGCGGTCAGTGCGTGCTCGATTTGTTCCGAGTTGCGATTCTCTATGGCGAGCAGATAGTTGTCCCTGGATACCGGTTTGCGGTTTGCGCGCGCGTGATCGGCCCAGTCCCGGACCACGTTCATGAAGGGATTGATGTCGGAAAAAATCAGCCGCTGCAAACGTTCCTGACTCATTGCAGTCATGGCTTCAGCCACGGGCTTGCTGATCATTGCCCGCACGAACGGCCGGCAGAAACTCTTGTAAAACACTTCATTCCATTCCGATACCTTTGCAATGGTGCTGAAAATTGCCTCGTCTGCCCGGCCGTCGGGGTCGAGTGCCAGGATGTCATCGATCTTGCGTAGTTCGAAGCGGACCGTGTAGTTGCCGTGTTCCATTTCCGCATAGCGTTCTGTGCCTGTCTTGTCGTCGATGACCATCTCATACAGGCCCGGCGGCAGATGTTCGATCTGCTCCAGAGTGTTAATGATCTGGTCATGCTCCTTGCGGGCGACACCGCTGCCGACGAATATGCCGAGATGACCGATGCCCTCGTGCAGCATGTAGACGATGGTTCTGCCGGCTTCGATGATCGCTTTTTCGTCGCCCCATACATCGATGATCCAGTTCAGCGCCTGCTGCGGCGGCGTGATGTCATCGCCCCAGGATGCGAATACGACTACGGGGGAGGTGATGCTGCGCAGGTCGACGCGCTGGTCGCCGCGGACGATCTCGCCGCGCGCGAGTTTGTTGCCTATGAACAGATTGTTGACGATGCCCTCGATTTCCTCGCCAGTCATGCGGAAATGGCCACCCCACCAGCGTTCAAAATCCAGAAATCGTTCCTCTTCGGTGTCAATCCTGCTGTAGAGGTTGTAGTTCTTGGACCAGTAGGTGTTCGCTGGATTGCCCGCCTCAAAATTCTTCACCAGATGAGCGCCGTCGAAACGTCCTGCCCCGAGGTCACTGGCGAATGCAGCCATCCACGAGCCGCCGAGCACCCCGCCGGAATAACGCATCGGGTTCTGTTTTGCCGAACCGGCCCAGTAGGAGAGCGGCGCGCCGTTCAGCACAATCGGCCCCATGATTTCCGGCCGCAAAGAAGCCAGCGCTGCTACGGCCCATCCGGCCTGGCAGTTGCCGATGACGGCGGGTTTGCCCGATTTCGGATGACGCCTTTGCACTTCCTCGATGAAATGGGCCTCGGCACGCGCGACGTCGGACAGTAATTGTCCTTCGATCGGCTCGGGTGAGAAGGTTACGAAGTAGACCGGATGCCCCGCGCGCAATGCCATTCCAACCTGGGAATCAGGTTTGAAACCGCCGATGCCCGGGCCGTGACCGGCACGCGGATCGATAATGACCACTGGCCGCTGCTTCAGGCTGGCGCCTGTTTGTGCGTCGGGCACTATTCTCAGCAATGAATAGTTGCAGGGGCGCTCCAGAGTTTTGCCGTCAATCATCAGTTCATGCTCGAACTTCAGCAGTGCCGGTTTGCCCTGCAGTGCATGCTCGATATAGATGTTGCCGCGCTTGCGCATGGTATCGAGGTAAAGCGCGCTGCGCTGGGCTGCATCGGTCCAGTATTCAAAGCTCTGGCCGATCAGTTTGGCGTAAGCGTTGGCGAGATTTGAAATGGGGGGGAGCATGGCAATCCCTTGCGCGTAATGCTGCGTTGCAACAATAGTGATCCCGACTATATTGGAACAACTGGATACGCGTCAAATATGATCGCAATATGACGGTAAGTGGGTTGGAATTGTTTTGGTGCTGGCCCGCAGGTGGCCGTCGATTGCGGCGGTGGACGATCAACGCGCCCACCCCCAGCCCATCTCACGGTTTGATCCTCGGCAAGGGCCCTGCGACGGGCGAGACGAGCCTCATGTGGCGAAAGTCGGTGCGCCTCGGATAGTATGCTTTGCCGCGATGCCCCGAGTTATAGCATTGCAGGAAGGGCGGGCGGGGGGTGCTCAGTGACCCGGGGAATCGCCCAGCCGTTTACGCAGCCGCGCGACAATTTCGTCAACGATTTTCAGCGTCTCCTGCGGGCCCAGCGCGGCCACTGCTTTTTCGCGGACCGAGTAGTGCATCATTAAAAGGCTGCGCATTTTTTTGAAGGCGCTCTCATTCTGAACGCCGCAGACTGTCGCGTCGCCGTTCAGCACGCGTTGAATGTTTCCCGAATCGAGCAGATTTACGCGACAGATCGACGCGTACTTTGCAATTTCCCCGGTGATCTCGTCAAACTGCTTAGCCCACCGTGTTTGACTGTAGCTGGGTTCTTCCGCCATGTTTAATCTCCCGATTGTGTGGTCATGATCATTCGAAGCCGCCGCCCAGCGCAAGATGCAGGTTCACGCGCTGTGCCCGTTGTTCACTTTGCACGCGAAGGTGCGAGGTTCTTGCGGCATACAGGGCCAGCTGCCGCTGTTCGACGGCGCGCAGATCAATGCTGCCGACGCGGTACTGTATCTGTGCTAGCTCGACCGCGCGCTCGTTGTCGCGAACGGCTGCCTGAAGCAATGTGTTGCGATCGCGCAGCGTCCGCTCGGCGGCGAGTGCGCCTTCGACTTCGCTGAATGCACGCTGCCCTGTGCGCGCATACTGGGCCACTGCCTGTTTCTGCTCGGCAGTGCGTATTTCAACCTGTGCCCGCAGTGCGCCGCCCTGATACAGCGGGGCGATCAGATTGGCGCCCAGGCTCCACACCGGATTATCCAGATTCTTCAATACAATCAGGTCACTGGATACGTCACTGCCACCAGCAGTGAGGCTGATGCGCGGCAGTTGCGCTGCGCGGGCCTCGCCGATCCGGTTGAAGGCAGCGGCGACGCGGCGTTCGGCGGCGATGACATCCGGCCGACGCTCCAGCAGTTGTGAGGGCATGCCGGTCGGCACGGATTCCGGCATCGCCGAGAAGCGCTCCGCAACCTTGATTTCAGCCGAGGGGTAGCGGCCGAGCAGGATTTCCAGCGCGCGCAGAGCTTGCGTACGCGAGAGTTCGACTTGCCGCAACGCATCGCGATAATTGGCCACGGTGGCCCGCGCGTCGGCAACGGCCTGCTCGTTGCCATTACCGATGCGCATTCGGTCCTGCGCGAGTTTGAGCAGGGATTCCGCGCTGCGCAGCATTTCCTGCGCAACCGACTGCTGCAATCCAGCCTCGACGGCCATGAACCAGCTTTTTGCAACCATGGCCGCAAGCGACTGGCGGGCATAGGCATAGTCTGCAGCGAATGCGGCAGCGTCATCTTCCGCAGCCGACTGGCCGTAGCGCACGCGTCCCCAAACGTCGAGTTCCAGGGAAGCGTTCAGGAACACGCCTTCCAGTCCGCCGCTGCCCCCCGATTTGCTGCCCGTGATACCGACGGCCGTCAACGACGGTTGCAGCGATGCGCTGGCGACTTTCAGGAACCCTGCGGCGCGTTCGACACGGGCAGCAGAAACCTGCAGGTCGGCGTTGTATTTCAGCGCTTCTTCGACCAGCACGGACAACGCCGGATCATTGAACGATGCAAGCCAGCGTTCGGCCACGGGCGCTTGCGAGCCGCCGGATTTCCAGGCATCGGGCACCGCGGTATTGGTCAGCGCCTGTTTTTGCAAATCTCCGCTTGTCGGCGGCGGTGACAGCACGCAGCCAGCGAGCGCCCCCGCAATCGAAACCGCGAACAGATTGCGGGTGAAACGAAAGGCACTCATCAATGCAGCTTAAGCACGAGGTAGTTGGTGATCGAACCCACACGCATGATGACCTTGCGAATGATGTGTATCGCTGCGACGTGGTTGGTATAAATGGCGCCGTCGCCGACCGCGCCGGCGGCGAGAAACAGTTCACGGTCCTTCTCATCCACTTCAAGCTTCACCGGAAAACGCCCCGGTG